>JANDLU010000002.1 GCA_024330215.1 Candidatus Gaiellasilicea maunaloa | reverse complement strand
CTTAGTCCGAGTAGCACATCAATCTCGTTGATGGCCGAGAAGTCGCCGGCCTTGGCGCCGCGGTGAACTGTTGTTCCGACGCGGGAGCTCTCGGGCGAGCCGTTGATTGAACGCGAGCACGTCTTCGAGCGCCGTCCGTGCGACGGCAAGCAGGTAGCCTGGTGCGCCTCCGCGAGCCGCTGCTGGCGCGAAGGCGCCGCCGCAGGCGGTCGGTCGGCTGTGCGTCAGGCCGTCGCGGCGAGCGCCCCCGAGCCCAGGCTGACGCCTGTTGCCGGGTCGAAGAAGTGGAGGCGGGCGGGGTCCAGGGCGAGCGGGAACCGGTCCCCGGGACGCACCTCCGTCCCTTCGGCGACCTCGGCGGTGAAGAGCGTGCGCCGGTCGGTCGCGAGCAGGGTCGCGCGCTCGCCGTCGTCGCTCGCGGCGCGGACCGATTCGACGTCGACGGGCGGCGCCTCGATCGTGAAGAGGACGTGCGTGGCCGACCCGAGCTCCTCGACGACTGCGGCCTCGATCTCTAGTGTGGGCAGGTTGCCCTCTCCTGCGCGGGCGTCGCTGAAGCCCTGCGGGCGGATCCCCAGGATCACGGTGCCCGACGAGAGTCCGGCCGGTCGCCGTTCGGGGGTCAGCGGAACCCTGAAGCCGGCAAACTCGACCGCTCCGTCCGAGACCTCCGCCTCGACGAGGTTCATCGACGGCGAGCCGATGAAGGCCGCGACGAAGAGGTTCGCCGGCTCGCGGTAGAGCGTCTGCGGGCTGTCCACCTGCTGGACCGTTCCGTCGCGCATCACCGCGACCCGCGTTCCGAGCGTCATCGCCTCGACCTGGTCGTGTGTGACGTAGACGGTGGTGATCCCGAGCCGCTCGTGCAGTCGCGCCAGCTCTGCCCGCATGTCGACGCGGAGCTTGGCGTCGAGATTGGAGAGCGGCTCGTCCATCAGGAAGGCGGCGGGCTCGCGCACGATCGCGCGGCCCATCGCGACACGCTGCCGCTGGCCGCCCGAGAGGGCGCCGGGCCGCCGATCGCGCAGGTCCACGAGCCCGAGCATGGCGGCGACCTCGTCGACCCGGCGCGCGATCTCCGGCTTCGGCGTTCCGCGCACCTTGAGGCCGTAGCCGAGGTTCTTCTCGACCGTCATGTGCGGGTAGAGCGCGTAGTTCTGGAAGACCATCGCGATGTCGCGATCCCGCGGCGCGAGGCGCGAGACCTCGCGCTCGCCGATCCAGATCTCGCCCTCCGAGACCTCCTCGAGCCCCGCGATCATCCGGAGCAGCGTCGACTTCCCGCACCCGGACGGGCCGACGAGAACCATGAACTCGCCGCTCCCGATCGTGAGGCTGACGTCGTCGACCGCGCGGACGTAGCCCGCGTAGACCTTCGTGACGGCCTCTAAGACGATCCTGCTCACGCGGCATCACCGGAAGGATCTCCCGGGTCACCCGGAGGAGGTCCGGTCGATCCGCCAACCCGGAGGCGCGGTTGGAAGATCAGGCTCGGCAGCGAACGACGGGACTCTGCGACCAACGTCACCAATGCCTTGACCGCGCTCTCGGCGAGGTCGGCGACGGGTTGCTCGATGGTGGTCAGAGGCGGGGAGCAGTAGGACGCCGCGAGTGTGCCGTCGAAGCCAACGACGGAGAGATCGCCGGGCACCCTGAGCCCTTGCTCGGCGGCTTCAGCCATGACACCGATGGCAATCAGATCGTTCGCGCAGATGACTCCGGTCGGGCTTCGTTCCATCGTTTCCTGCAAGGCTCGCAGCGCCCGGCGGCCGCCCTCGAAGGTGAAGCTCTCGTAAGCGATCCATCCCGTGGGATCGAGTCCAGCGAGTTGCAAAGCGCGCTGCGCGCCGTCTCGCTTGAGGCGTGTCGCCATCGAGTTCTGACTTCCCGTCGCCAAGCCGATGCTCGTGTGGCCGAGCTCCAACAGATGCTCCGATGCGACTCGTCCGGCTGCGCGCTCGTCGATCCCGATCAAGGTCGCATCGAGCCCTTCCGAGTCGCTGTTCACGAAAACCAGGCGTACGCCGTCATCGAGAAATCGCGTGTACTGCGCCCGGTCAAGCACGTCGCTGCAGAGGAACATCATTCCAGCCACGCGACGCTCGCGAAGTGCCCGGAAGTAGTCGACCTCGAGCTTCGGCGAGCTGGCCGTGTTGCAGAGGATCGTGGCGAACCCAGCCTTACGTGCGTTCTCCTCGATCGCTTGGGCGAGGAGCGGGAAGATCGGGTTGACCAGGTCCGGGACGAGGAGGCCGATCGCCTGGGTCGGGAGCGTCCATCTCGGCGGCAAGTAGAGAAGATCCCGCATCGCCTGCTCGACACGCGAGCGCGTCTCAGGTCGCACGCGCGCTCCCCCACTCGCCACTCGTGAGGCCGTGGCCAGGCTTACCCCCGCGAGTTCGGCAACTTCACGCAGCGTCGAGCTCATGCATCCTTCCTGGATCGTGAAAACGTTTCAGCTTCGCTCGATCTTAGAGAAACCTTTCGAAGCTGACCGTGAGGCTTGACTTGGAGTGGGCGCGCTGTATTCTTCTGCGGTGTTGTTACAAGAAACGAGAAAATGTGTATCACAACGCCGCGAGCGAAACTGGCGCGAGCGAATTTGCTTGTGGGACCTAGGAGGGCTCCTATGAAGGTGACACCAAGGCGAGCAGTTCTCGCGAGTCTCGCTGCGATCGCGCTCGCTGCTGCGCTGGTCGGCGCGGCCGCAGCCCGGCAATCGACGTCGCAGGCGACGACGATCACGTTCTGGCAGACGATGAATACGCAGGAGACCGAGACTTTGAAGGATCTCGTGAGTCGGTTCGAGTCGTCGCACCCGGAGATCAAGGTCGAGATGACTTACGTCGACTTCGGCAACCATGTGCAGAAATTCACGACGGCGGCACAGGCAGGTCAGGGGCCCGACGTGATGCGCGCCGACACCGCGCCGGACGTCGCGGGCTGGGCGGCCCAGGGTCTGCTGACCGACCTGACACCTCTCGTCTCCGCGCGTGCGAAGAAGGACTTCGTGCAAGCCGCGATCTCCGGCGCGCAATACCGGGGGAAGCTCTGGGCGGTGCCGCAGACCGTCGATGCGCTCGCGCTCTTCTACAACAAGCGGATGCTGGCGGCGAAGGGGCTGAAGGCGCCACCCGCGACCCTGAGTCAACTCGTGCAGTACTGCCAGAAGTTCGGAGCCGCTCAGGGCATCGCGCTCCAAGCCAACGGGTACTGGATCCAGCCCTGGATCTGGGGTTATGGAGGCGGGCTCGTCTCGGTCGCGAAGAAGGAGATCTATGTCGCCTCGAAGCTGTCGATCGCCGGCATCGCGGCTTACAACCGCCTCTTCCACAACAAGTGCGCAACCTCCAACAGAGACTTCTCGAACGAGTACGGGAACATGATGACCGCGTTCAAGAACGGCAAGGTGGCGATGATCGTCAACGGGCCGTGGTCGACGGCTGACGTGCTCTCCGGGCCTGCGTTCAAGAGGTCGACCAACTTCCAGGTCGCGACGATCCCGCGCGGCCCCGGCGGCCAGGGCTCGCCGATCGGCGGCGCGAGCTTCGTGATCAGTCGGAACTCCAAGCAGGCCAAGGAGGCGGCCACCTTCATCAACTGGCTGACCGCACCGGCGCAACAGGCGATCTTCGCCGACAAGAACAACTTGCTTCCGAGCAGGGTCTCGGCCTACGCGCTGCCGGTCGTGAAGAAGAACCGGATCATCGTCCAATTCCTCGCGCAGATGAAGAAGGCGACCGACCGATCGGCCGGCCCGCAGGGCGGCCAGATCTACACCGACTTCACTCCGGCGGTCCAGCGACTCCTGAGCGGGAAGCTCAGTGCCGCGGCGGCGGCGAGGTCGATCGCGAGTAGCTGGGAGTCCAAACTCTTCCCGGGATATAAGGTCGTGAAGTAGCACGACAACAGGCAGTCGATGCTTTGACGGTTGCGAAGAATGCGTTCGAGCCCGCAGGACCCCCTCGGATCCCGCGGGCTCGAGGCCGTCTAGCCGGCGTTCGGCGCGGATTCCAGCGGTGGTGGTTCGCCTACGTGATGCTGCTCCCCGTCGCGCTCGTGATGGGCACACTCATCGGCTATCCACTAGTCCGGGGCGTCATTCTGTCGTTCACGGACGCCGATCGATTCACGATCGGTAACGCCTTCGTTCCGGCCAGCTATCAGTACGTCGGAGTCCGCAACTACTCCGACATCCTCAGGAACAGCGAGTTCCGTCGAGTCGCGGGTTTCACGGCGGTCTGGACCTTTGCGAACGTCTTCTTTCACTTCACGATCGGCCTCGCGCTCGCGCTCGCGCTGAATCGGCCAATGCGCTTCCGTGGCGCCTACCGGTTGCTGTTGATGGTGCCCTGGGCGGTCCCGACGTTCATCTCCGCGTTCGCCTGGCGCTTCATCTTCAACAACCCGTACGGCTTCCTCGATCAACTGCTTGGCAAGCTCGGCCGCGCCGAGGCGCCGGCATTCCTCGGCGACCCGACCTGGGCGCAGCTCTCCGTGATCATGACGAACGTCTGGATCGGCGTGCCCTTCACGATGCTCGCGTTGCTCGGAGGTCTCCAGGCGATCGACGGCGATCTCCTCGATGCCGCCGCGGTCGACGGCGCGAGCGCTCTGCGGCGGTTCTGGGACGTGACGCTGCCGGGTCTTCGGCCCGTGGCGGCGACGGTCATCCTGCTCGGGCTGATCTGGACCTTCAACGCGTTCAACATCATCTTCCTGATCACGGCCGGCGGCCCCGGCAACGCGACGCAGATCCTGACCACCTTCGCCTACCGCGCCGCGTTTACGGACTTCTTGTACGGCCAGGCCGCCGCATACGGCGTGATCCTGCTGTCGATGCTGCTCGTGTTCGGGACCCTCTACCGGCGCACCGTGGCGCGCATGGGCGAGGAGACTTGGGCGTGAGCGTGCCGGAGCTGCAGCGACGCCGAGCTCGAGCGGCTCGGCCACCGAAGGCTCGGCGTCGCGGGCGTTCGCGCCGCGCATCCGTGCTCCTGCACGGGAGCCTGCTCGGAGCCTCCCTGATCGCGGTCTTTCCCGTCTTCTGGATTGCGATCAGCTCGTTCAAGGGGCTTGAAGAGATCACGAGCTCGACGACTCTCTCGATTCTGCCGCGCAACTGGACGATCCGGAACTACACCCACGTCCTCACCGCCGACGACCACATCTTCCTGACCTGGCTGTGGAACTCCTTGCTCGTCGCGTTCCTCACGACGGTCGTGGGGGTCTTCCTCGCGGCCACGGCCGCCTATGCCTTCTCGCGCTATCGCTTCCCGGGATACCGGCCCGCCCTCACGTCGTTCCTGATCACGCAGATGTTTCCGGCTGCGATCCTGCTCGTGCCGATTTACAACATCGTGGTGCAGCTCGGCTTGCTGAATAGCAAGACCGCGCTCGTGCTCGCCTACGCCTCGACGGCCGTGCCGTTCTCGGTCTGGATGCTGAAGGGGTACTTCGACACGATCCCGATCTCGCTCGAGGAAGCCGGTCGGATCGACGGCCTGACGCCCTTCGGCACGTTCTGGCGGATCGTCGTGCCGCTCTCCCTACCTGGGATCGCCGTCACGTCGTTCTTCTCGTTCATGACCGCGTGGAACGAAGTCGCATTCGCGAACGTGATCCTGGTTGCGAGCGAGTCGTACACGTTGCCGCTCGGACTGCAGACATACGTTTTCCAGTTCGCACAGGACTTGGACAAGCTCACCGCGGGCGCGATGCTCGTCACGATCCCGGCGATCGTGGTCTTCGTCTTCGCCCAGCGGTACCTGATCAGCGGTCTGACCCGCGGCGGTGTGAAGGGATGACCGACGCGCAAGCCGTCCCTGACGTACCCGTTGAGCCGAAGAACGGTCTTTCACAGAGCCCGCCCGGTCGCGAAGCTCCGGCGCAGCTGAACGGTTTCGTCGCGCCCGGCCTGGAGGCCGTGTTGGACGAGTTCGAGCGCAACTTCACCGAGAGGGGGGACATCGGCGCGGCGTTCGCCGTCTACCGCGACGAGGAGCTGGTGATCGACCTCTGGGCGGGTCAGGCGAACCGTCTCGAGCGACTGGCCTGGACCGAGGACACGCTCTCGCTGATCTTCTCGGGAACGAAGCCGCTCGTCGCGACCTGTCTCCTGCTGCTGATCGACCGTGGCCAACTCCAGCTCGAGCGGCCCGTCGCCGACTATTGGCCTGAGTTCGCAGCTGCGGGGAAGGAGCAGATCCTCGTGTCGCACCTCGTCACCCACCGCGCCGGGTTGCCCGGGTTTCAGGAGCGCCTTGAGATCAATGACCTCGTCGACGACGAGCGTCTCGCCCGTCTGCTCGCGGCTCAGGAGCCGCTGCTTCTGCCCGGGGGAGAAATCTGTTACCACGGGCTCACGTTCGGCTGGCTCTGCGGAGAGCTGGTGCGTCGGATCGACGGCCGCAGTGTGGGTCGCTTCTTCGCGGAGGACGTTGCCAGCCCGCTCGGTCTGGAGGCGTGGATCGGCCTTCCGCCGGAGCTCGAGCGTCGCGTGGCCACCCTCGAGCTCTCACAAGCCTGGGGCGTGGGCGCGGCCCTCAGCGCAGCCGGCGCGGACATGTCGTCCTTGGCGGCGCAGGTGTGGGCGAATCCACCTACCTTCGACCGGAGTGACTTCCCCTGGAACAGTCGCGCATACCACGCGGCGGAGATCCCGGGCGCGAACGGAATCGCGACCGCGCGCTCGGTCGCTCGGCTCTTCGCCTGCCTCGCCCGCGGCGGGGAGGTGGGCGGAGTGCGCTTGCTCTCCGAGGAGACCGTCCACCTTGGGACGACGGCCCTCGCTCGTGGCTACGAGCGTGTGCTCGCCGAGCCGATGGCGGTCGGCGTCGGCGTTCAGCTGCAGACCGAGCTGATGCTCTTGGGCCCTGCGATCGACGCCTTCGGACACGCCGGCGCCGGCGGCTCGATCCACGGCGCATGGCCATCGCGTCGTATCGGCTTCTCCTATGTCGTCAACCTGATGCTCGACGGTGCGCCTCCCGACCCTCGCCCGCAAGCGCTTCTGAGTGCTCTGCACCGTTCGCTCTGACCTCTTGACCAAGCAGTCAGCGACCGAGAGAACCGATCGGCAGACCGTAGCGACCTACTCGGTCGGTGCGCTTGCTGCGAGCGCCCCGAGCCCAGGCTCGCACCTGTTGCCGGGTCGAGGAAGCGGAGTCGGGCGGAGTCGAGGGCGCCGGTCGGTCGCGAGGAGCGTCGCTCGTTCGCCCTCGTCGCTCGCGGCTCGAACGGAGTCGACGTCGACGGGCGGCGCCTCGATCGTAAAGCGGAGGTGGGTGGCCGAGCCGAGCTCCTCGACGACGGCGGTCTCGATCTCCAGGGTCGGCCGGCGGTTGTCGGCAGCTCGCGCGTCGCTGAAGTCCTGGGGGCGGATGGCGAGGATCACCGGTGCCGGAGCTGAGGCCGGCCGGTCGCCGCCCGGCGCTGAGCGGGACGTGGAACCCGGCGAAGTCGACGGCCCCGTCGGAGACCTCGGCTTCGACGAGGCTCACCGAGGGGGAGCCGATGAAGGCCGCGACGAAGAGGTTCGTCGGCTCCCGGTAGAGCGTCTGGGGACTGTCGACCTGCTGCACCGTGCTGTCGCGCATCACCGCCACCCGCGTCCATAACGTCATCGCCTCGACCTGGTCGTGGGTGACGTAGACGGTCGTGATCCCGAGCCGCTCGTGCAGGCGGGCGAGCTCGGCGCGCATGTCGACGCGGAGCTTGACGTCGAGGTTCGAGAGCGGCTCGTCCATCAGGAAAGTGGCCGGCTCCCGGACGATCGCCGGTGCCGACGTCGACCTCGCCGACCGGAGGCGTGACGCCGCTCGTCCATGCCCACCGCCAGAAATTCTCGCGGATCGTCGAGCTCCTCGAGCAGGCCGACGCGAGCCCTAGCCGCACTGCATACGGCTTCAGCACGACCTTGGTCGTTCCGTCCTTCTTCTTCTGGAACATCTCGTAGGCTCCGGTACGTCCTCGAGCGGAAGGCGGTGGGTTGGCGAAGCTCTACGTGCCGAGCGGATCGGCGTCCTCGGTGCTCCTCGACCAGCTCTTCACGTTCGCCTGACCCATCCGGATCTGGGATCTGCTTGTCGAAGAACCCAGGCAAGAAGCGCTCGCCCGATTTAATCGGGGCGGTCCCATACTTTACTTGCAACAGTCGCTATTTTTTCTGTAGTTTTGCTTGATGGAAGCAACCTGGAGCACACAGATGGCGAGCGGGCTCCTGGGTGACCAGGGTGCCTCCGCGTGAGCGACAAGCGCTATTACATGGCCTGCCTCGACCTCGCCGGCCGCAGCTGCCTCGTCGTCGGCGGCGGAGTTGTGGCGCGCGAGAAGATCCTCGGGCTGCTGGACTGCGAGGCGCGCGTGACCGTCGTCGCGCGCAGCATCTCGGATGGCGTGGCCTCGCTCCCCGTCGAGCTCTACGAGCGCGCATACGCGAGCGGCGACCTCGACGGCCGATTCCTCGTCGTCGCCGCGACGAACGACGGAACGCTCAACCGGCGCGTTCACAGCGATGCCGAGGCGCGATCGCTGCTCTGCAACGTGGTCGACGTCCCGGCGCTGTGCAACTTCATCCTGCCGGCGATCCATCGCGTGGACCCGATCGCGATCGCCGTCTCCACCGGCGGAGCGTCGCCCGCACTCGCAAAGCGGATCCGCGACGACATCGCGACCGTGGTCGGAGACCGGCACGCCGGGCTTGCCGGCGAGCTTCGCTTTCTGCGCCCGTGGGCGAAGGAGCGGTTCGCGACCTACGAGCAACGGCGCGCGTTCTTCGATGACCTCGTCGAGCGGGAGCTTGCGTGACGGTGCACCTCGTCGGCGCCGGCCCCGGCGATCCGGGACTCATCACCGCGCGCGGACTCGACCTCATCCGCACCTGCGATGCGCTCGTGTACGACCGGCTCGTGGCGCGGGAGCTCGTCGACGAGGCGCCGGCCGGCGCGATCCGCATCTCGCGCGAATCTCTCTCGCAGGACGAGATCGACGAGCTCCTCGTCGCCTGGGGACGGCGCCGGCTCGAGGTCGTTCGCCTGAAGGGCGGTGACCCATTCGTCTTCGGCCGCGGGGGCGAGGAGGCGCTCGCGCTGGCCCGCGCCGGAATCCCCTTCGAGGTCGTGCCCGGCATCTCGTCGCTCGCCGCGGTCCCGGCCGCGGCCGGGATCCCGATCACGCATCGCGGGCTCGCCTCGCAGGTCACCGCCGTCTCGGGCCATGACGATGCCACGCTCGACTACGAGTGGCTCGCGCGATCGCGCGGCACCATCATCGTCTTCATGGGTCTCGAGCGGCTCGGCGCCATCGCAAACGGCCTCGTCGGCGCAGGCAAAGACGCCGCGACGCCGGCCGCCGTGGTCGCGCGGGGGACGACGGACGAGCAGCGAGTCGCGGTCGCGTCGCTCGCGACGATCGCCGAAGCCGCGCGCAAGCTCGAATCGCCGGCGCTCCTCGTCGTCGGCGACGTGGTACGGGTGCGCTCGCTCCTCGCCGAACCGGCGACCCGGGAGCTGTTGAGCGCGTGATCGGGCGGATCGCATCGACGAAGCCGCGCGGCTAGCCTCGGAGCGTGAAGATCGTCTGCCTACCCGGCGACGGCGTGGGGCCCGAGGTAATGGACGTCGCGCGTCGCGCGCTGAACGCGCTCGCACCCGATCTCGAGCTCGAGGAGCATGTGTTCGGAGCCTCGGCGATCCGCTCCGCTGGCAATCCACTCCCAGAGGAGACGCTCACAGCCTGCCGCCGCGCCGACGCAGTCCTCAAAGGCCCGATCGGTGACCCAGAGTTCGACGCGGCGCCCGTTCGCCCGGAGCAGGGACTGCTGCGCCTGCGGGGGGAGCTCGACGTCTACGCGAACCTCCGGCCCGCCGTCCAGGGCGCCGTCGACCTGCTGATCGTCCGCGAGCTGGTCGGTGGCCTCTACTTCGGCGTCAGCGGCGTCCGCGAAGACGGAACGGCCTTCGATACGTGCGAATACACGCCGGCGCAGGTCGAACGTGTCGCGCGGCGGGCGTTCGAGCTCGCACGGACGCGCCGGCAGCACGTCACGTCCGTCGACAAGGCGAACGTCCTCGAGACGTCGCGCCTCTGGCGTCGGGTCGTCAACGAGGTCGCGCGA
Source organism: Candidatus Gaiellasilicea maunaloa (assembly GCA_024330215.1). GTDB lineage: Bacteria > Actinomycetota > Thermoleophilia > Gaiellales > Gaiellaceae > Gaiellasilicea > Gaiellasilicea maunaloa. Next base: position 135,740 of record JANDLU010000002.1, on the reverse strand, counting down.
GACTACGACGATGTGGTGCTCGAGCACATGCTCGTCGACAACGCGGCCATGCAGCTCGCGTCCTCACCGGAGCGCTTCGACGTCCTCGTCACCGAGAACATGTTCGGCGACATCCTCTCCGACCTTGCCGCGGCCATGACCGGCGGCCTTGGCCTCGCGCCGTCGGCGAGCCTCGGCGACATCGGGGCCGGGCTCTTCGAGCCGGTTCACGGCTCGGCGCCCGACATCGCGGGCCACGGCATCGTCAACCCCGCGGCCATGCTCCGCTCGACTGCGCTGCTGCTCGAGCACGGTTTCGGCCGGACCACCGAGGCGCGGACACTCGAGGAGGCGGTCGATGCTGCCCTAGCCGCTGCGCCGACCCGCGACCTCGGCGGGGACGCGACGACCAAGGCGTTCGGCGCGGCTGTGCTCGCTGGATGCTGACGAGCGCCGACGCGCCGCTCCGTCGCGACATCCGGCTGCTGGGCGATGTCCTCGGCCGCGTACTCGTCGAGCAGAGCGGCCAGGATCTCCTCGAAGACGAGGAGCGCATCCGAGCGCTCGCTCGTGAGGCACGGCGCGGGCGCGGGCAGGAGCCCCTGCGTCAAGCCGTCCGCGGACTTACCCTCGACCGCCAAACGAACGTTCTGCGTGCGTTCGCGGTCTACTTCCAACTCGCGAACATCGCCGAGCAGCACCACCGGCTGCGGCGACGCCGGCAGTACGAGCACGCACCACGCGAGTCGCTCGCGGAGGCACTGGCGCTGCTCGAAGCACGCGGCGTCGGCGACGAGGAGCTCGCGCGCGCTGCGGCAAGCATCTCGCTGGAGCTCGTGCTGACCGCGCACCCGACGGAAGCCGCTCGCCGAACCGTTCTCGCTGCGCACGCACGGGTCAACGAGCTGCTCGACGCGCACGACGCCGGCCTCGTGCCGCAGGTCGAGATCGAGGAACGGCTGGCCGAGGAGGTGACGATGCTCTGGCAGACGGACGAGGTGCGCGAGCAGCGGCCACGGGTCGCCGACGAGATCCGCAGCGGCCTGTGGTTCTTCGAGGAGAGCCTGCTCGATGCGGCTCAGCGCCTCGTTGCTGCGTTTCGGCGGCACTTCCCCGACGCGCCAGCGCCGCTGCATTTTGGATCGTGGATCGGCGGCGACCAGGACGGGAATCCGGCGGCGGGGCCGGACACGATCGAGGTCGCGCTGGAACGCGCGCGCACTCTCGTCCTCGACCGCCTGCGAACGGAAGTGCGTGCGCTCGCGATGACGCTCGGCCTGTCTGCGTCGCTCGCCGGCGCAGCCCGGGAGCTCACGAAGTCGATCGTTCGCGACGAGCACGAGCTGCCGCACTATGCGGCGCACCTCGGGGCGCAGAACGAGGGCGAGCCGTACCGGCGCAAGCTGTCGTTCGTCTGGTGGCGGCTCGGCAATGACGGCTACCGCTCCGTAGCGGAGCTTGCGGCCGACCTCGACGAGATCGACCGTAGCCTGCGGGCGCATCGGGGCGCGCGTCTCGCGGACGGCAGACTCGCGGCGCTCCGACTGCGCGTCGAGCTCTTCGGATTCCACCTCGCGAAGCTGGACGTCCGCGTGCACGCACACGATCTGGCTGACCCCGACGAGCGGCTGCGCGAGACCTTCGCCGCAATCAAGCGCGCACGCACGCGGCATGGTTCCGCCGCGCTCGATACCGTCATCGTCTCGGGGACGACCTCTCCGCAGGACGTACTCCGGGTACTCGACCTCGCGAATGAGCCGCTCTCGGTGGTGCCGCTCTTCGAGACGATCGATGATCTCGGGGCGGCGGCCGGCGTCGTCGACGCGCTCCTCGACGACGAGCGTTTCGCTCCTGACGGCCGCATCGAGGTGATGGTGGGTTACTCCGACTCCGGTAAGGACGGCGGCTACCTGGCGGCGCAATGGGCGATCTGGCGCGCGCAGGAGGAGCTGGCGGCGGTCGCTGAACGACGTGGTGTGGAGCTGACCATCTTCCACGGCCGTGGGGGCAGCGCCGGCCGCGGCGGCGGCCCGACCCACGCCGCAATCCTCGCGCAGCCTCCGGGCCACCCGCCGGGCAGGCTGAAGATCACCGAGCAGGGCGAGACCATCTCGTTCAAGTACGGGCTCCGCGAGCTCGCATATCGCAACCTCGAGGCGGCGCTCGCCGCGACTCTGCTGTCGGCCCTCCCGGAGTTCATGCACGCGACGCCGTCGGTAGAAGCACGAAGGACAATGGACGCTCTCGCCCAGCGCGGGCTGCGCGCCTACCGGGAGCTCGTCTGGGACGACCCAGCATTCGTCGACTTCTTCCGCGCGTTCACGCCGATCGACGAGCTGGCGCTCCTCCAGATCGGTTCGCGCCCGGCCCAGCGGTCCGCCGGCGGCGACTTCCTCGGATCGCTCCGTGCGATTCCCTGGGTGTTCGCGTGGACACAGAACCGCTGCCTGCTCCCGTCGTGGTACGGCTGCGGCACCGCGCTCGCGCCCCTCGTCGACGACGCCGGCGTCGAGCTCCTGCGTGACCTCTATCGGGATTGGGCGTTCTTCCGCTCGCTCATCGAGAACCTCGAGATGACGCTCGCGAAGTCGCGGCTCGAGATCGCCGAGGGCTACCTCGAGCTCGTGCCGCTAGGCCCGGACGCAGACCGGATCTGGCAACGCATCCGGCAGGAGCACGGTGCGGCGGTCCAGGCCGTGCTCGCGATCGTCGAGGCAGACCAGCTACTCGACCGGCATCCCGTCCTCCAGCGCTCGATCCGGCTTCGGAACCCGTACGTCGATCCAATGAACGCAATCCAGGTCGAGCTGCTCCGCCGCTACCGCGCCGCGGCCGACGAAGGGCGAGCACAGGTCAGGCGCCCGCTCGTGCGCTCGATCGCCGGCATCGCCGCTGCGCTCCGCAACACCGGCTAGCGCTGAGGCATGCGTTCATCTATTCGGCGGGGTACGAGCCGAAGACCACGAGCCGTCGCGTCATCGCGCGAACCTCGGCGAGCGCCGCATGCACCTCCTTGTCGAGCGGATGCCCGGCGAGAACGGCGTCGAAATGGTAGCGCCACGCCGACTAGGGAATCGGACGTGACACCAGCTGGAGCAGGTCGATTCGATGCCGTGCAAACGGTTTTGAGTGCGCGGTGCAGCCGCCCGGCCGGTGGTCGGTCACGAAGGAGAACGCAGTGCGAAACGGCATGCCGTTCCGGTCGACGCGCGTCCAGGTCGCGATCGAGACAAAGCGTGTCTACGCCCTCCGGGTGGTCGCCGACGTCGGCCTCGAGAACGGTGAGTCCGTACAGCTCGGCCGCGCGGTCGCTCGCGATCGCCTCCTCCCCGCCTGCCGCTGCTTGCGGACCATGCTCCGGTCGCCTAGGATCCCGGCATGCCGCGCACAGGCCTCCTCCTTTGTCTCGAGGTCATCATCGTGCGTGCGCATCCGCGCTAGCCGGCCTTTCGCATCCGCCCCGCCGTCTAGCTTCAGGAGAGGCGGATAGATGAGCGGGACGTCGCTTCGCTGCCGCGTCTGCGAGCGCGAGCTTCCGCTGGCGCCTGTTTCCGCCTGCCCGGCGTGCCACGGGCCCGTCGACGTGGCCTACGATCTCACGGAGGCGCGCCTCGTCGGCGGCGACGGAGCTCCGCGGTCGATGTGGCGCTATAGCGACCTGCTCCCTCACCCGCCCGCCGACCTCGACACGCCCGGACTGACGCCGCTCGTCGCAGCGCCCCGACTCTCCGAGGCGCTCGGAATCGAGTTGCTCCTGAAGCTCGAGGACGCGAATCCGACGCATTCGTTCAAGGATCGCATCGCTGCGACGGCGGTCGCGTCGGCGCGAGCTTACGGGTTCTCGACCGTCTGCTGTGCCTCGACGGGCAATCTCGCGGAGGCGATCGCGGCACGCTGCGCGGCGAACGGTCTCGAGGCCGTCGTCCTTTGCCCCCGGGGGGACTTGCCGCTCGTTCCCGTACCGGCGTACGGCGCGCGCGTCTTCGGCGTTTCCGGCGGGTTCGACGACTGCCGCGAGCTCGAGCAGCAGCTCGAGTCCCTGTTCCCGTGGGGCTTCGTGGGCGGCAACCTGCACGCCGTCGCGGCCGAGGGTGCGAAGACGATCGCCTACGAGATCTTCGAGCAGCTCGGGGCGAGCCTCCCCGACGCGATCGTCAGCCCTGCGGCGTCGGGCATGCTGGTCGCGAAGCTGGCTCAGGGCTTCGCCGAGCTCGGCGAGCTTGGTCTCTGGCGAGAACCGCCGCCGCGGCTCTACGCCGCGCAGGCCGGCGGCTGTCCCCCGCTTGCTTCGGCCTGGGCTGACGACCGGCCTCTCTCACGGGTACGGCCTGCGACTGAGGTGCGCTCGCTGGCGATCGGCGATCCCGTCTATGGTGAACTCGCGGTCGGAGCGGCGCGCGTCTCAGGCGGCTCGATCGTCGCAGTCCCGGAGGAGGAGATCGCCGCCCGGACGGCGTTCCTCGCGGAGCTCAGCGGCGTTTTCGCCGACTCGGCGGGAGGCGTCGCCGTCGGTGCCCTCCTCGACCTCGTCCGATCAGGCGCGATCGCGAAAGGGGATCGCGTGGTGCTCGTCGTGACCGGGAGCGGCCTGAAGCCCTACGGCTACGGCGTGAGCGTCACCGCCGAGGAGGTCGACTTCGACGTGGACGCGGTGCTCGCTGCGCTCGGGGTCGCGCCGAGCTAGCTTGCCGGGGCAGGCGTGCGCACGAGCCACGAGCGCCCGAACACTGTCATCGCGTCGATGATCGGCAGCAGCTCACGGCCCTTCGCGGTCAACTCGTACTCGACCCGCGGCGGCGACTCCGGGTAGCTGTGCCGGCGAACGATCCCCCCACGCTCGAGCGCCCGCAACCGCTCGGCCAGAGTCCTGCTGCTGATTCCCGCGCACGAGTGCTCGAGCTCGCGAAAGCGACGCTTGCCGGCACCGAGGTCGTAGATCAGGAGGGCAGTCCACTTGGCACCGAGGATGTCGGCCGACGCCGCGACCGCGTCGCGCCGCTCGTCCATGATCTCGAGAGTCTGGATTGTCATACGTGCAGGATACCCCCGGGAACCGACCGCAATCCCGGGCGCGCTCGCACCCTAACCGCTTCCGGCAGCCGTGGCTAGTGGGCTTGCCTCGCCCGCCAGCAGCCAGTCGTCGACCGCGCTCGCGCAGCGGCGGCCCTCGTCGATCGCCCACACGACGAGCGACTGGCCACGCCTCGCGTCGCCGGCGGCGAAGACGCCGTCCGTCGATGTCGCAAAGGCCCGGGCGCGCGCGTTGCCACGTTCGTCGCGCTCGACCTCGAGCTGGTCGAGCACGGCCGGTTCAGGCCCAAGGAACCCCATCGCGAGCAGGACGAGCTCGGCCGGGTGCTGCTCCTCGGTCCCGGCGATCGGCTCGAACGGCGGCACGCCCGCGTTCCGAAGCCAGTGGATGCTCTCGACGCGGCCATCGCGGCCCGCGAGCTCCGTCGTCGAGATCGCGAAGTCTCGGTCGCCTCCCTCCTTCAGCGCGTACGAGGTGCGCAGCTTCATCGGCCAACGCGGCCAGGGCGTGACGTCGTCCGCTCGCCGCGGCGGCGGCTCACCGAGCAATTCGATCTGCGTCACTGACGCGGCTCGCTCGCGATGTGCCTGGCCGATGCAGTCTGCGCCCGTGTCGCCTCCGCCGATCACCACAACGCTCTTCCCTGTCGCGGTGATCGGCCGCTCGGGCGGAAGGGCACCCGCGACGAAGCGGTTTCGCTGGTAGAGGTACTCCAGCGCGAAGTGAACGCCGTCGAGCTCGCGGCCCGGTACGCGAAGGTCGCGCGGCACGCGCGCCCCCGTCGCGATGACCACGGCGTCGTGGAGGGAGCGCACCTCGTCCGCATCGACGTCGGCACCCACGTCGACGCCGTAGCGGAACTCGACGCCCTCGGCCGCGAGCTGCTCGAGCCTGCGCTCGACGACCCATTTCTCGATCTTGAAGTCCGGAACCCCGAACCTGACCAGTCCCCCGCCTGCCTCGTCTCGCTCGTACACGGTCACCGAGTGGCCGCGGCGGTTCAGCTGCTGGGCACACGCGAGGCCGGCGGGGCCGGAGCCGATCACAGCGACGGAGCGGCCGGTGCGCGTGTCCGGCGGCTGGGCCGCGATCCAACCCTCCTCCCACGCGCGGTCGACGATCGCGGCCTCGATCTGCTTGATCGTGACGGCGTTGCCCTCATCGATCTCGAGCACGCAGGCCGCCTCACAGGGGGCCGGGCAGAGCCGGCCGGTGAGCTCGGGGAAGTTGTTGGTTCGGTGGAGCTGGACGATCGCCTCCGACCAGCGATCCCGGTAGACGAGGTCGTTCCACTCCGGGATGAGGTTGCCGAGCGGGCAGCCGTGATGGCAGAACGGGACCCCGCACTCCATACAGCGGGCGCCCTGGGAGCGGAGCTCCACGAGAGGGAGCCTGCGGAGAAACTCCCGATGGTCGCCGATCCGCTCGCGCGGGTCACGCTCCGGGGATTCCTCCCGCGCATGCTTCAGGAAGCCGCCGATCTTGCCCATCACCAGTGCTCCGTTCCGAAAGTCCGTTGCCACTTTGGGGAGTGGCCTCGTGTGATCTGGTGGCGCACGGAGCCCGCGCTCGTGCCGGTGGCACGTGTGCGGGTGCCGGGTGCCGCCAGGCGCGGCTGGACGCCCGCAGAGTCCAAGGCAGGTTCGGAACGGGGCACTAGGCGGCCTCGGTCTCGGTGGTGACGAAGCCGATCCCACCGCTCGAGATCGCGTGGTCGCGATAGTGGACGGCGTCGCCCTCGGCGAGCGCACGCTTGTAGTCGTGAGGTAGGACCTTGACGAAGCGCGGCAGGAGCTCCTCCCACTCGGCGAGGACGCGCGCGGCCACCGGCGACGCGGTGCGCTCCCCGTGCTCCGCGACGAGCTCACGAACCGTCGCGCGATCGACCGCCTCGAGTGGCTCGAACCCGACGAGCTCGGTGTTGCAGCGCCCGCTGAAGCCACCGTCCTCGTCGAGCACGTAGGCGACGCCGCCGCTCATCCCCGCCGCGAAGTTGCGGCCGGTTCGACCGAGTACGACCACGCAGCCGCCGGTCATGTACTCGCAGCCGTGGTCGCCGACCGCCTCGACGACTGCCAGCGCACCCGAGTTGCGGACGGCGAACCGCTCGCCCGCGACTCCGCGGAAGAAGGCACGGCCGGCGGTCGCTCCGTAGAGGACGACGTTGCCGACGATCACATTCTCCTCGGCCGGGAACGTCGACTCCTCCGGCGGCCGGACGGCGAGGACGCCGCCGGAGAGGCCCTTGCCGACGTAGTCGTTCGCCTCGCCGACGAGCGTGAGCTCGACGCCGGGCGCGAGCCAGGCCCCGAAGGACTGGCCGGCCGAGCCACGGAAGCCGAACCGGATCGTTCCGGGCGGCAGGCCGTCGGCTCCGTACGCCTTCGTGATCTCGTGCGAGAGGATGCCGCCGACCGTCCGATCGACGTTCCGGATCGGGAACTCGGCCTCGACCGGCGTGCCGTGCTCGAGCGCCGGCCGGGCGCGTTCGACGAGCCGCCAGTCGAGCGCGTCGCCGAGCGGCGAGAGCTGGGCGCGCGTGCGGCGGAGCGGCGTCCCGGGAGGCACCTCGGGGCGATGGAGGACGTTCGAGAGATCGATCCCGCGCTCGCGCCAGTGCTCGACGGCGTCGTCCGCCTCCAGTAGATCGACCCGGCCCACGAGCTCCTCGAACCGGCGCACGCCCAACCTGGCCATGAGCCGGCGGGCCTCCTCGGCGACGAAGAAAAGGAAGTTGACGACGTGCTCGGGCTCGCCCCGAAATCGCCTGCGCAGCTCGGGATCCTGGGTCGCGATCCCGACGGGGCAGGTGTTCAGGTGGCAGGCGCGCATCATCACGCACCCGCTCGCGATCAGCGGCGCGGTCGCGAACCCCATCTCGTCGGCGCCGAGCAGCGCCGCGACCACGACGTCGCGGCCCGTCTTCAGCTGTCCATCCGTCTGCACCCAGATGCGCGAGCGCAGATCGTTCAGCACGAGGGTCTGCTGCGTCTCCGCGAGGCCGATCTCCCACGGGATGCCTGCGTGGAAGATCGACGACACCGGAGAGGCACCGGTGCCGCCGTCGTGGCCCGAGATCAGCACATGGTCGGCGCCCGCCTTCGCCACCCCCGCGGCGACGGTGCCGACACCGACCTCTGCCACGAGCTTCACCGAGATCCGCGCCTTCGGGTTGGCGCAGCGCAGGTCGTAGATCAGCTGCTTGAGATCCTCGATCGAATAGATGTCGTGATGCGGTGGCGGCGAGATCAGGCCGACACCCGGCGTCGTCAGCCGGACGCCGGCGATGTAGCCGTCGACCTTGTGGCCCGGTAGCTGGCCGCCCTCGCCGGGCTTCGCCCCCTGGGCCATCTTGATCTGCAGCTCGTCGGCATTCGTCAGGTAGTCGATGTTGACGCCGAAGCGACCCGAGGCGACCTGCTTGATCTTCGAGCGGCGCTCGTCGAGGTAGCGCTCGGGATCCTCGCCCCCCTCCCCCGTGTTGGAACGACCGCCGATCCGATTCATGGCAACCGCGAGCGTCTCGTGCGCCTCACGAGAGAGCGAGCCCAGCGACATCGCCCCCGTCGAGAAACGCTTCACGATCTCCGCAGCCGGCTCCACCTCGTCGAGCGCGACCGCGCCACCTTCCGGGAAGCGGAACCGCATCAAGCCCCGCAGAGTCGAGCGGCGGGCCGTCTCGTCGTTGACGGCCTGCGAGTACTGCTCGTAGGTCTCCCACGACTCCTGGCGGACTGCGTGCTGGAGGAGCGCGATCGTCTCGGGGTTCCACTGGTGGTGCTCGCCGTCGCGACGCCAGGCGTAGAGACCCGCGACCGGGAGCAACTCATCCTGCGTTCCCGGGTAGGCGCGCGCGTGACGCGCGAGCGCGTGCTCGGCGAGCTCCCGCAGGCCGATCCCGCCGATCCGCGAGGCGGTGCCCGTGAAGTGTCGCTCGACGAGCTCGGGCGCGAGACCGACCGCCTCGAAGCTCTGGGCGCCGCAGTAGGAGGGGATCGTCGAGATGCCCAGCTTCGAGATCGTCTTCAAGAGTCCCTTCGCGATCGCTTTCACCGCTCGCCGCTGCGCCTCCTCCCGCGTCAGCTCGAGCCAACCCTCCTCGACGAGCTCGGCGAGCGTGGCGAGCATCACGTACGGATTGACGGCCGCGGCCCCGTAGCCGATGAGGACGGCGACGCTCTGCACGCTCCGCGGCTCCCCCGACTCGACGACGAGCCCTGTCTGGAGGCGCGTCCCCTCGCGGACGAGATGGTGGTGAACCGCGGCCACCGCGAGGAGCGACGGGATCGGCGCGCGCCCGGCCGAGACGCCGCGGTCGGAGAGGACGAGGATGTTGATCCCGGCTGCGAGGGCCGCGTCGGCTTCGGCGCAGACGCGAGCGAGGGCGTCGTCGAGCCCCGCTGGGCCGTCGGCGACCGGCCACGTGACGTCGACCGTGTGGGCGCGAAAGACCTCCGAGTCGACCTGCCGCAGCGCCTCGAGCTCGCAGTCGAGCAGGATCGGCCTGTCGATCACGAGCTGGCGGGCATGCTCCGGGGTCTCGTCGAGCAGGTTTCGCTCGGAGCCGACGCTGGCGCAGACGCTCATCACGACGGCCTCGCGAATCGAGTCGATCGGCGGGTTCGTCACCTGCGCGAAGAGCTGCTTGAAGTAGGAATAGAGGAGCGGTTTCCGCTCGGAGAGCACCGCGAGCGGCGTGTCGTTTCCCATCGAGCCCACGGCCTCCTCGCCGTTCTGAGCGAGCGGCTGCAGCATCACCTTCATGTCCTCTTGCGTGTAGCCGAAGAGCAGCTGGAGCCTGCGTAGCGACTCGGTCGAGACGACCTGTGGGCGAGGCGGGGTCGGGAGGTCGGCCAGCCGGACGACCTCCCGCTCGTACCATTCGCCGTAGGGCCGTCGGGTCGCGACCTGGCGCTTGACGTCGTCGTCCTCCAGGATCCGGCCCTGCTCGAGGTCGACGACGAAGAGCTTTCCGGGCTGCAGCCGGCCCTTGCGCAGGACGTTCGCCGCCTGCTCGTCGAGCACCCCGGCCTCGGAGGCGAGCACCACCCAGCCATCCTTCGTCTCGAGCCACCGGCCCGGCCGCAAACCGTTCCGGTCGAGGGTCGCCCCGACGACGCGCCCGTCGGTGAAGGCGAGCGCGGCGGGTCCGTCCCACGGCTCCATCAAACATCCGTGATAGGCGTAGAAGCCCTTCAGCTCCGGCGGGAGGTCGGGACGACCTTCGTAGGCCTCCGGCACCATCATCATGACCGCGTGCGGGAGCGACCGGCCCGCCAGCACCAGCAGCTCCAGGACGTTGTCGAAGGTCGCAGAATCCGAGCCGCCGGCACGGACGACCGGCAGGACCTTGGCGAGGTCCTCGCCGAAGAGGTCGGAGGCGAGCTGCGACTCGCGTGCCTTCATCCAGTTGACGTTGCCGCGCAGGGTGTTGATCTCTCCGTTGTGCGCGAGCAGCCGGTAGGGATGAGCGAGCTCCCAGCTCGGGAACGTGTTCGTCGAGTAGCGGGAGTGGACGAGCGCGACGAGCGTCTTCAAGCGCGGGTCGTCGAGGTCAGGGTAGTAACGCGAGAGCTGCGGGGCGGTGAGCATCCCCTTGTAGACCAGCGTGCGCGAGGAGAAGCTCGGAATCGACAGCTCAGTCCCGGCCGTCAGCTCGATCACTCGCCGGATGACATAGAGCTTTCGCTCGAAGGCGTCCTGGTCGTGACACAGGTCGGGCGCCGCGACGACGAAGACGTGGCGTACGCGCGGCGCGCACGCGGCTGCGACCGAGCCCGCGTGCTCCGCGTCGACGGGAACGTCGCGCCACCCGACCACCGCCTGTCCCTCGGCCTCCACCGTCGAGACGACGAGCCGCTCGAGCTCGGCGGCGCGTTGCTCGTCCTGCGGCAGGAACAGCACGCCGACGCCGTACGCACCGGGCGAGGGGAGCTCCGCCGGGGCGACGGCGCGGAGGAACTCATTGGGAAGGGAGACGAGGATCCCCGCACCGTCGCCCGTGTCGGCGTCCGCGCCGGCGGCGCCGCGGTGAGCAAGGCTCTCGAGCGCCTGGAGGGCCCGCCGGACGGTGTCGTGCGACGCCTCGCCACAGAGCCGCGCGACGAAGGCGACGCCGCACGCATCGTGCTCGTATGCAGGGTCGTAGAGCCCTTGCCGCTCGGGTCTCCCGCCGGGGAGACGAGCGCTAGTCCGGTTCGGCGGGAACAGGAGGCCGGCTAGCGCTCGGGCGGGCGCGCGGCGAAGGCGGCAATCGCCGAGATCCGCTTTTTCGTTCCACGCCAGTGGCCCATCGCTTTAGAGAGTAAAGCAATGGCCTCGGCCGCGCAACCCGAAGCGCTTGAATACAAAAGAATGTTCTTTCTACAGTGACTTGACAACGTAAAGCGTTGCTGGCACGCTGAGTCCCACGATGCCGACGAGCACACCATCGATCTTCGCGCGCGCCGCCTCCCTGGCGTCATCGCTCGTGCTCGGCCTCATCCTGATTCTCCCCGTCTAGGGGAGCGACGCGAACACGCGCCTCGGCGCACACACCCACCGTCCAGGCCAGAGGTGCGTCGTCTCGACGACGCAAGGAGGAACCGTGAGTTCGCGCAGGATCGACATCTTCGACACCACACTTCGCGACGGCGAGCAATCGCCGGGCATCGCGCTGGAGCCCCACGAGAAGGTCGAGGTTGCCGGTCAGCTCGAGCGTCTCGGCGTCGACGTGGTCGAAGCGGGCTTCGCGGCTTCGTCGCCCGGCGACTTCGAGGGCGTCCGCGCCGTCGCCCGTGCCACGTCTCGCGCCACCGTCGCCACGCTCTGCCGGACGCGCCGCGAGGACCTCGACGCCGGCGCAGAGGCGCTCGCTGATGCGCGCCGGTCGCGGCTGCACATCTTCCTTGCGACCAGCCCGATCCACATGGAGAAGAAGCTCCGCCTCGAGCCGGCGGAGGTCCTCGAGCAGGCGGCCGCTGCGGTCGCCTACGCGCTCGACCGGGTCGACGAGGTCGAGTTCTCGTGCGAGGACTCGACGCGCTCCGATCCCGCCTTCGTTGCCGAGGTCTGCCGCGCAGCCATCGCCGCAGGCGCAGACGTGATCAACCTTCCGGACACTGTCGGCTACATGCTCCCCGCCGAGTACGCGGCGTTTCTGATCGAGGTGCGGCGCCGCTGCCCCGAGCTCCGCGGAGTCGTCCTCTCCGCCCACTGCCACGACGATCTCGGTCTCGCGGTCGCCAACTCGCTCTCGGCCGTCGAGGCGGGCGTCGGGCAGGTCGAGTGCACGGTCAACGGAATCGGCGAGCGCGCCGGAAACGCCTCCCTCGAGGAGATCGTGATGGCGTTGCACGTCCGGCGGGACTACTTCGGGGTCGATACCGGCATCGACACGAGCGAGCTCGCGGCGACGTCGAGGCTCGTCGAGCTCGCCACCGGCTACGACGTGCCCCCGAACAAGGCGATCGTCGGCGCAAACGCGTTCGCGCATGAGGCAGGGATCCACCAGGACGGCCTGCTCAAGGACGTGTCCACGTATCAGATCATCGAGCCGGCCGAGCTCGGTCTTGCGATGACGCTCCCGCTCGGGAAGCACTCCGGCCGGCACGCCTTCGCGCTCGCCTGTACGGACGCCGGCTTCCACCTGGAGACCGCCGAGCTGGCCGACGCTTTCGCCCGCTTCAAGGCTCTTGCCGACTCGGGGAGCCCGCTCACGATTCACGATGTTCTCACGGCGCAGGTGACCGTCCAGTGACGGGCAAGCGCTACACGCTCGCGTGCATCGCCGGTCACGGCGTCGGGCCCGAGCTCGTGGCGGCCACCAGTCGCGCTGTCGCAGCAGCGTCGCGGTTGCACGGGTTCGAGGTCGAGCAGGAGTTCGTGCCGTTCGGCGTGGACGCGCTCATGCGCTACGGGCACCCGTACCCGAACTCGTCACGCGGTGCGGTGCTTGCCGCCGACGTCGTCCTCGTCGCGCCGGGCGTTGACGGGCCGCTCGACGCGATCGAGGCCGAGCTCGACCTTCGCGCCTCGATCACCCGCGTCCGCTACGAGGGCCGCTGCGAGCTATCGATCGTGGCGCCGTTGCATAACGAGGCCTGGCAGTGGACTCTCGACCGCGCCTTCGACATTGCGCGCGCAAGCCGGGCGCGCGTCACGCTCGTCGGCGTGCCGGCCGTGTACGAGGCGGACACCGCCGCGGCAGAGGCGGCACACCCCGGTTTTCAGGTCGAGCGGATGCCGATCGGGGCGGCGATGTCGGCCCTCGTCACGGCACCGCGCCACTTCGACGTCGTGGTCGTTCCTCCCGACCTCGCCACCTCCGTCGCCGCCGTGGCTGCCTGCACCGCGCCCAACCGGATCGCCGCGTGGGGCCGGCTTGCCGAGAACGGGCCGAGCATCTTCGGAACGTCCCATGACGACGGTCACGATCATGCGGGCCACGGCGTGGCCGATCCCGCTCCGCTCCTGCTCGCCGCCGCTTTGACGCTCGGCGACGGCCTGGGGGAGAGGAGCGCCGCCGACACGCTCGCGCGGGCCGTCGGCCAGACCCGAACGGAGCCACGCGACGTCTCGACGCGGGGCGCCACCGATGCGGTCCTCGCCGAGCTCCCTCGGGGGCTCGCGTTCGAGTTCGTCCGGGAAGCATCGTGACGAACGGCGCCGACGCAGTCCTTCGGTCGCTCGAGGCCGAGGGGGTCGACGTCGTCTTCGGCATCCCGGGCGGCGCGATCCTGCCGATCTACGACGCGCTCGCGCGCGGGACGAGCATCCATCACGTGCTCGCCCGGCACGAGCAGGGCGCCGGGCACATGGCCGAGGGCTACGCACGCGCCTCCGGCCGGATCGGGGTTGCGTTCGCGACCTCGGGGCCGGGCGCAACGAACCTTGTTACTCCGATCGCCGACGCGTGGATGGACTCGACGCCACTCGTGTGCATCACCGGTCAGGTCCGCTCGCACCTGATCGGGACCGATGCCTTCCAGGAATGCGACATCACCGGGATCACGATCCCGATCGTCAAGCACTCCTGGCTCGTGCAGGACGTGGCGGAGATTCCCGCGATCATCAAGGCCGCCTTCCACGTCGCCGGCACCGGTCGCTGCGGGCCCGTGCTCGTCGACATTCCTCGCGACATCCAGGAAGCGCTCCTCGAGTTCACCTACCCCGACGTCGTCGACCTCCCCGGCTGGCGTCCGCCCAAGCGCGTGCACGCTCGGCAGGTGCGCGAGGCCGCCCGCCAGCTTGCAGAGGCCGAGCGCCCGGTCCTCTACGTCGGCGGCGGCGTGCTCAACGCGCACGCCACGGACGAGCTGCTCGAGCTCGCCCAGGCGGCCCGGCTCCCCGTCGTGACGACGCTGATGGCGAAGAGCGCATTCCCGGAGACGCATGAGCTCCATTTCGGCTGGCCTGGCATGCATGGGCCGAAGTGGTCGAACTGGGCCATGAACAAGTGCGACGTGCTCGTCGCGGTCGGCTCTCGCTTCGACGATCGCGTCACCGGGAAGCTGTCCGCATTCGCACCCGGTGCCACGGTGATCCATCTCGATGTCGACTCGGCCGAGATCGACAAGCTCCGCTACGCCGACGTCCCGGTCGTGGGGCCGCTGAAACCTGTCCTCGCCGAGCTCACCCGCGAGCTGCGCGAGGTAGCGGTCCCCGGCTCGACCGAGCCGTGGCTCGCGCAGCTCCGCGAGTGGCGGGAACAGTTCCCGCTTCGGTACGGAAACGAGGGCGAGATGCTCAAGCCGCAGCCGGTGCTCGAGGCGCTCCAGGAGCTGACGGTCGGAAGCGACGTTGTCTTCACGACAGGCGTCGGGCAGCACCAGATGTGGGCGATGCAGTATCTGCTTTGCGACCGCCCCCGCACGTTCATCACGTCGGGCGGGCTCGGAACGATGGGGTACGGAATTCCCGCCGCGATCGGAGCGAAGGCCGCTCGGCCCGAGGCAACCGTCGTCTGTGTGGACGGCGACGGCTGCTTCCAGATGACCTGCCAGGAGTTGGCGACGTCCGTGCTCGAGGATCTGCCCATCGTCGTGGTGCTCGTCAACAACGGCTCCCTCGGGATGGTCCGGCAGTGGCAGGACATGTTCTTCGGCGAGCGCTTCTCCCAGATCGAGCTGACCCACCACCTGCCCGACTACGCGGCCCTCGCCGAGGCCTACGGCGCGCGCGGCTTCACGGTCGAGAGCGACGATGAGCTGCGACCGGCTCTCGAGGAGGCGCTCGCCTGCGGGCGAACCGCGGTCGTGGACTGCAGGGTCGACGCGCGCGAGCACTGCTTCCCGATGATTCCGGCCGGCGCGTCCGCGCTCCAGCTCGTCGAGTACCCGGACGGGCAAGCGGTGCCCGCGTGAAGCACACGCTCTCGATCCTGGTCGAGAACAGACCTGGAGCGCTCGCGCGAGTCGTGAGCATGTTCCGGCGCCGCAGCTTCAACATCGACAGCCTCGCTGTCGGGCCGACCGAGCGTCGCGACGTCTCGCGGATCACGCTCCGAGTCGACTGCGCCGACCACGCGCTCTCGCAGATCGAGAAACAGATTCACAAGCTGGTGGACGTCCTCCGGGTGAACGAGCTTCCGCCGGGTGAATCCGTCGAGCGCGAGCTGGCTCTGATCAACGTCGCGGCGCCTCCCTCACGCCGCGCGGAGCTACTCGCGCTCGCCGAGGCCTTCCGTGCCCGCGTCGCCGATCTCGGCCCCGACGCGATCGTGTTCGAGATCGTGGGAGCGCCCGGAGAGGTCGACGCCTTCGAGGAGCTCGTCCGCCCCCACGGCGTCAAGGAGCTCGTCCGAACAGGCCGGATCGGGCTGGCTCGCGCGGCCGCGCCGGTACCGGACGGCCGTCCCCAGTACGTTCTCCGCTGACCTACTAGAAGGAGCAGGAAATGGCCAGGATCCACACCGACGGGAATCTCGATCTGCTCTCAGGCAAGGTCGCCGTGATCGGTTACGGCAGCCAGGGACACGCTCATGCACTGAACCTGCGCGACTCCGGCGTCGACGTCGAAGTCGGCCTGCGACCCGGGAGCCCGTCCCGCGAGCTGGCCGAGGACGCCGGACTCGTCGTCAAGGAGATCGCCGACGCGGTCAGCGGCGCGCAGGTCGTGGCGATCCTTCTTCCCGACCACGTCCAGAAGCCGGTCTACGAAGGCGAGATCGAGCCCAGCCTCGCGGACGGCGCCGCGCTCCTCTTCGCCCACGGGCTCAACGTCCACTTCGGCCGCGTCGTCCCACCCGCCGGGCACGACGTCGTGATGGTGGCACCCAAGGCACCCGGGCACCGCGTCCGCGAGCTCTACGAGGCCGGAGCCGGAACGCCCGGGCTCGTCGCTGTGCACCAGGACGCGAGCGGCCAGGCGCTCGAGCTCGCGATCGCCTACGGGACGGCGATCGGCTGCGGTCGCGTGGGGCTGCTCGAGACGACGTTCGCCGAAGAGACCGAGAGCGACCTCTTCGGCGAGCAGGCCGTGCTCTGCGGCGGCGCGACGGCGCTGATCAAGGCGGGCTTCGAGACGCTGGTCGAGGCGGGGTACCAGCCCGAGATCGCCTACTACGAGGTCGTAAACGAGCTGAAGCTGATCGTCGACCTGATCTACGAGGGCGGCTTCGAGTACATGCGTTACTCGATCTCGGACGTCGCCGAGTACGGCGACCTGACGCGCGGCCCTCGCGTCGTCGACGCGGGCGTGAAGGAGACGATGCGCGAGATCCTCGCGGAGATCCGAAGTGGCGCGTTCGCGCGCGAGCTCTTCGAGGACGACGACGCCGGCCGGCCGCGGTTCGAGCACCTGCGGCGCGAGCAGACGGGCGGGCAGCTCGAGCAGGTCGGAAGCGAGCTGCGCGAGCTCGCCGGCAAACGGGGACTCCTCGGCGCGGACGTGCATGGCGTCGGTTGACGTTCCCGTCGCGCTCCTCGGGTACGGCACCGTGGGCGCGGCCGTGCACAGGCTCCTCGAGCAGAACGCCGAGGACATCGAGCGGGCCACCGGACACCGCCTTCGCGTCGTGCACGCACTCGTCCGCGATCCGGGCAAGGAGCGCGGCTTCGCTGCGGGAGAGGGGGTGCTGACCACCGACTTCGCCTCGATCCTCGAGGACGAATCGGTGACCCTCGTTGCCGAGGTCATGGGCGGCGTCGAGCCGACCGGTGGCTACGTCCTCGACCTCCTCCGGGCCGGCAAGCCGGTCGTGACGGCCAACAAGCAACTCCTTGCCCGGCGCAGCACCGAGCTCTTCGCGACCGCCGCCGAGGCCGGGGTCCAGATGCGCTTCGAGGCCTCGGTCTGCGCGGCCATCCCCGTGATCAAGGTCCTGCGCGAGTCGCTCGTGGTCACCAACGTCCACCGCGTGCTCGGAATCGTCAACGGCACGACGAACTTCATCCTCACGAGGATGGAGTCCGGCGCCGCGTACCAGGATGCGCTCGCCGAGGCACAGCGGCTGGGCTACGCGGAAGCCGACCCGACCGACGACGTCTCGGGCGCCGATTCGGCGGCGAAGATGGCCATCCTCGCGAGCGTCGCCTTCGGTTCGCGTGTCGAGCTGGCCGACGTCTCGTACGAGGGCATCGACCGGCTCCGGCCCGAGCACGTCGAGGCGGCGCGATCCCTCGGGGCGGTCGTGCGGCTCGTCGGCACCGCCACGCTGGTGGACGGCGCAGTCGACGTCCGCGTCGGGCCGGCACTCGTCGACCGACACCACCCGCTCGCCTCGGTCGAGGGGCCGTTCAACGCCGTGATGCTGCAGGGCGACGCGATTCGCGAGCTCATGCTCGAGGGCCCGGGCGCAGGCGGTCTCGAGACGGCTTCGGCGGTCGTCGCGGACATGGTGAGCGTGCTCGGAACGACGGGAACAGGATTCCTCCAGGGCGACGCCTGCTGGCGGTCGCTGCCGAAGCTGCCGCCGGGCGAGCTGCCGGCGCCGTACTACGTCCACATCGAGGTCGCCGATCGGCCCGGCGTGTTGGCGCACGTCGCCGCGCGCTTCGCCGACGAGGGCGTCTCGATTGCGCGGCTCGCGCAGCACGTCGTCAACGGCAGCGCGGCCCTCGACGTCGTCACGCACACGGCTCCGTCCGGCCGCGTCGCGACCGCGCTCGACGCGATCGCCCGGCTCCCGGAGGTTCACGGCCTCCCCGACGCGCTCCGCGTGATCGACGAGCGGGGGATCTAGCTGCTTTGATCGAACGATGAGGGTCACGCTCGGAGAAGGCTCGACACCACTTCTCCACGCGCCGCGTCTCTCGGAGACGCTCGGGCTCGAGCTGTGGGTGAAGTGGGAGGGCGCGAATCCAACAGGGTCGTTCAAGGATCGAGGCATGGCGCTCGCGGTCTCCCGCGCCGTCGAGCGCGGCGCTGCCGGGGTCGTCTGCGCGTCGACCGGGAACACCGCGGCGGCGGCGGCGGCCTACGCCGCCCGCGCGGGGCTGCGAGCCGTCGTCGTGACGAGCGGCGGCGCGGTGGCCCGCTCGAAGCTCGCGCAGGTGCGCGCGGCCGGCGCCGAGCTGCGCGAGATCGACGGCACCTTCAACGACGCGCACCACGAGGCACAGCGACTCGCCGACCAGGAGGAGCTCGTCAACGTCAACTCGATCAACCCGGACCGGATCGAGGGGCAGAGCTCGGCGGCGCGCGAGGTGCTCGAGCAGCTCGGCGGCGCGCCAGACGTCCTCGCCCTTCCGTTCGGCGGCGGCGGCAACACCGTGGCGTACTCGCGCGGCTTCGGCGAGACGCAGCCGCGCTTCGTACTCGGTGAGGCAGCCCGGCGGTGCGACACCTTCGCGTCGGCGATCCGCATCGCCGAGCCCGTCCACCGCGAAGAGGTCCGGCGAGTGGTCGAGCGATGCGCCGGAGAGGTGGTCTCGCTTTCTGAAAAGCGGCTCGCGAGCGCCTGGCACGCGCTGGCGCGTGAGGAGGGGATCTTCTGCGAGCCAGCGAGCGCGGCAGGGCTCGCCGCCGTCGAGGCGGCGGGCCTGCGCGACGCGCTCGTCGTGTGCGTTGTCACGGGCCACGGCCTGAAAGATCCCGACGCGGTTCGATGAGCATCCGCGTCCGCGCGCCCGCGACCACGGCGAACATCGGCCCCGCCTTCGACTGCGCTGCGGCCGCGCTCGACCTCTGGAACGAGGTCGAGATCTCGGAGAGCGCGCCGCCACCGGATCGCGACCATCTCGCCGTGCGTGCGTTCGAGCGGATCGCGCCGCTCGAGGGCCTCGGCTTTTCGTTTACCGACCGGATTCCGCGCGAGCGCGGACTCGGCTCGAGCGCGGCCACGATCGCGCTCGGGCTCGTCGCCGGCGCGCTCGTCGCCGGCCGCGACCTCGATCCGGAGGAGCTGCTCGCGATTGGGGTCGACCTCGAAGGCCACCCCGACAACCTCGCGGCAGCGCTCGCCGGCGGCGTATGCCTGACGTGGAACGGCGCGATCGCGCGGATCGCCAACGATGCGCCGGCAACGCCGATCGCGCTCGTTCCGGCCGAGCGGGTGGGGACGAGGGCCGCGCGCGAGGCGTTACCGTCGTTCATCAGCCACGCCGACGCCGCGCACAACGTCGCGCGCGCCGCCGTCCTCGGCGCTTCGCTCGCCACCGGCTCCGTCACGCTCTTCGCCGCGGCGGCCGACGACCGCCTGCACGAGCCCTATCGCGCCGGCTGGGCACCGCTGCTCGGAGCGGTACGCGAGCACCCCCCGGCCGGCATGATCGCCGCGACGCTCTCCGGCTCAGGCCCGAGCGTCATCGTGTGGGCGCAGCGCGAGACGGCCGCTGCATGCGCGGACGAGCTACGCCTCGCGTTTCCCGACGCCGACGTGCTCACTCTCTCGATCTCGACGACAGGAGCCGGCCAGGTATGAGCGACAACCCGTACGACCGTCCCACCGACCCCGCGAAGCGCCACAGCGCGGCGCTGACCGACGGGGTCGAGCGCGCCGCAGCCCGCGCGATGCTCAAGGGCACCGGCTTCACCGACGACGACCTCGCCCGGCCGCTCGTCGGCGTCGCGACGAGCTGGATCGAGACGATGCCGTGCAACTTGAACCAGCGGAGGCTCGCCCAGGACGTGAAGCGCGGAATCCGCGCGGCGGGGGGCACGCCGATGGAGTTCAACACGATCGCCATCTCGGACGGCGTCTCGATGGGCGCCGAGGGGATGCGCGCGTCGCTGGTCTCGCGCGAGGTGATCGCCGACTCGATCGAGCTCGTCGCACGTGGTCATCATTTCGACGGGCTCGTCTGCCTCGTCGGCTGCGACAAGACGATCCCCGCGGCCGTGATGGCGCTCGCGCGCATGGACTTGCCGGGGCTCGTCCTGTACAACGGCTCGATCGCGCCCGGGCGGTTCCGCGGTCGCGACGTCACGATCCAGGACGTCTTCGAGGCCGTCGGCGCCCACGCGGCGGGCACGATGAGCGCGACCGACGTCCACGAGCTCGAGGGCGTCGCCTGCCCCGGCGCGGGTGCCTGTGGGGGCCAGTTCACTGCGAACACGATGGCGACGCTGCTCGAGTTCCTCGGGATCAGCCCTGCGGGCCTGAACGACATCCCGGCGCTCGACCCGGCAAAGCCCGCCGCGGCGGAGCAGGCGGGCCGTCTCGTTCTCGAGCTCGTGCGGAACGACCTCCGTCCGTCGGCGATCCTGACGCCGGCGGCATTCCGGAATGCGATCGTCGCGCTCGAGGCGACCGGAGGCTCGACGAACGGTGTCCTCCACCTGCTCGCGATCGCACGGGAGCTCGGGCTCCCGCTCGAGTTGGAGGATTTCGACGAGATCGCAGCGCGAACGCCGCTGCTCGCCGATCTCAAGCCGGGAGGCCGCTTCGTCGCCACCGACCTTCACCGCGCCGGCGGGCTCGCGCTCGTAGCTCGGGAGCTCGTCGCCGGCGGCCTCGTGGCTCCCGACGCACGGAATGTCGACGGGCGCACGCTCGGCGAGATCGCCGCGGGCGCACGCGAGGCAGCCGGCCAGGAGGTCGTCGTCCCCATCGGCCGGCCGCTCAAGGCGAGCGGCGGCATCGCCGTCCTGCGCGGCAACCTCGCTCCCGAAGGGTGCGTCGTGAAGCTCGTCGGCCACGAGCGGCTGCTCCACTCCGGTCCTGCGCGCGTCTTCGACTCGGAGGAGGCGTGCTTCGAGGCTGTCGCAGCGAACGCGATCACCGCCGGCGACGTCGTCGTCATCCGCTACGAAGGCCCCGCGGGCGGCCCGGGAATGCGGGAGATGCTCCACGTCACGGCCGCGCTCGTCGGCGCCGGCCTCGGCGACGCGATCGCACTCGTCACCGACGGCCGGTTCTCTGGCGCAACCCGCGGGCTCATGGTCGGCCATGTGGCGCCGGAGGCTTGGCAGGGAGGTCCGCTCGCGGCGCTCGAGGAAGGCGACATCGTGGTCATCGACGTCGCGGGACGCGAGCTTCGGGTCGAGCTGACGGAGGACGAGCTCGAGCGACGGCTCGAGGCCTGGTTGCCGCCGGTGCCGCGCTACACATCGGGGGTGCTCGCGAAGTACGCGGCGCTTGTCTCCTCGGCGTCGGAGGGCGCCGTCACGCGACCACCCGGCCTGGTCGCGGCGTCCGCTCGTTCGTAGAGGACGAGCCGGTCGCGGTGGACTGCCTCGACCCCACGCGACCGCCGGCGCAGCTCGGCAGCGCCGGTCGCGACCAGTCCCTTCCCGAGCGCCGTCCCGTCGAGCGCGACGAGCTCGACCGCGTCGCCCGGCTCGAACGAGCCGTCGCAGCTGACAATGCCGACGGCAAGCAGGCTGCGGCCGTGGTCGGTGAGCGCGACGCGAGCCCCGTCGTCGACGACGATGCTCCCGCGGGTCGGCTTGGCGTAACGGAGCCAGAGCCGGAAGGCGCTGGCGGGAGTTGCGGTCGGCGCGAAGCGCGTACCCCGCGTCTCCCCCGCGACGATCGCCGTGAGGACGCGCGGGCCGCGGCCGGAGGCGATCACCGTCGGAATCCCGGCGGCAGCCGCGAGCCGTGCGGACGCGATCTTGCTCTCCATGCCGCCTCGACCGTGCTCGCTGCCGGAGCCGAGCCGGATCCCTTCGAGGGAGCCACCTTCGGCAAGGAGTTGCGCCTCGGGATCGGCAGGATGAGAGGTGTAGACGCCTTCAACCTCGGTGAGGAGCACGAGCAATCTCGCCCCGACGAGCACCGCGACCTGCGCCGCGAGCGCGTCGTTGTCGCCGAACGTGATCTCGTCAGTGGCGGTTGCGTCGTTCTCGTTCACGACGGGGACGATCCCGAGCCGCAGCAGCGCCATGAGCGCGTTGCGGACGTTGAGATACGTGGCCCGCTCGGCGAAGTCGCCCGCCGAGAGCAGGAGCTGTGCCGCCTGGAGCTGCTCCGCCCTCAGCGCGTTGACCCACGCGAGCTGGAGTCGCAGCTGGCCGACCGCAGAGGCAGCCTGAAGCCGTGGCGTCGCCCGCGGTCGCCGCGTGACCCCGAGTTGGCGGAGTCCGAGCGCGATCGCGCCCGAGGAGACGACGCAGACGTGCTCTCCGGCGCGCGCCAGCGTGCCGATCTCGGCGGCGCGCTCCCCTAGCAGTCCCCGCCGCACGCGGCCTTGCCCGTCGGCGACGAGCGACGAGCCGAGCTTGACGACGACGGTCATCGCCTTTGCTTGCCGTCGCCGACGACGCGGTACTGGCGCAGAAAGAGGTCGCGATACGTGACCGGGCCGCGCGGGCCGGGCAGTCGGTCGACATTGACGCCCGTCTCCGGAATCCCCAGGAGCTCGAATCCGTCCGTGAACCTGGTGGTCGCGTTCCAGAACGCGGCCGTTCCGCGGTAGTCGTCGAGGAATCGGCCTGCAGCCTCCTCGTCCGCTGTCACGATCGTCGCCGCGAGCCCCGAGGTTTCCTCGTTCGCGATCCTGACCGCCTCGTCGAGGCCGTCCACGAGCTCGATGGTGACGGTCGCCACCCGCTCCGCGTCCGCCGCCCACTCGTATCCCCGCGATCGGTCGAGCGGCAGCGTCCCACGCAAGTCGGCGGTGCTTCGAGCCTCGATCCCGAGCTGGGCGCACACATCAACGAGGACGTGAGCGAGCTCCGGCGCGCCGCGGTCGACCAACGCGAGGTTGAGGCGGTTGCAGACCCCGAGCCGGTCGAGGCTCGCCCGTGCGACCGCAGCGAGCGACTCAGCCGACGCGGCGGCGTGGGCGTAGAGGACGCCACCACCCTCGGCGTGCGCGAGCGTTCCGACCCCGTTCGCCGCCGCAATCCGGGCGAGGGCAGCGGTCGAGGCTCCGCTGCCGCGGAGAATCACGAGCGGCACGAGCTCGGGCAGCGAGACCAGCGCCTCCGCGCCGGCGCGGTCGGCCGAGCGCACGAGACCGACCGCGGCGCCGGGCAGTCCGTGCTCCTCGAACGCCGGTCGCAGGACGCCGTCGACGAGCGCGGTCACCGTCCCCAGCGCCGCAGCGCCGGTGCGGAGCAAGACCGCGTTGCCGCTCTTCAGCACCTGAGCCGCGATGTCCACGGCAACGTTCGGGCGAGCCTCGAAGTTCGCGCCGACCACACCGACCGGGATTCGGCGCTCCGAAACCTCGAGCCCGTTCGGCAGTGTCCACGACCGCACCTCGCGCTCGATCGAGTCGAGTGCCGCCGTCGCCTTGACCCCGTGTGTCATCGCATCGAGCCGTGCGGCGTCGAGGCGCAAGCGGTCGAGCGCGCCCGCGTCGAGCCGCCCTTTCGCCGCGGCGAGGTCGTTCGCGTTCGCCTCGAGCAAGTCCGCACGCCGCTCGGCCAACAACTGCGCGACGCGTCCGAGCGCGGCGTCGACAGCAGCAGGCACGACCCTTCGTAGAGCGGTCCGCGCCGCGAGCGCTTCGTCGCGGACGAGCTCGAGCAGCGGGCCGTCTGCGACCACCGATCTGCCCGCGCCGTCCACCACTTTACTTTATACTGCGCAATGGCAGCGGGCACCCGTCCCGCTCCGCATCAAGAGAGGCTGAGGGAACCGGCCCGTCGACGCCTCGGCAACCTGCCCGTCGCACCCGATTGTGGCGGCAAGGTGCCAAGCCGGCCGAGCAGCAGGCTCGCTCGGGCGATGTAGAGCGAGACAACGACAAGGAGGCCCGCCCAGATGTCCGCAACACACCTCTCCTGCCGCCGCTGCGGTAGAGACCAACCCCTCGCCGGGATCGGCACCTGTCCGGCCTGCTTCGCGCCCCTCGACCCGATCTACGACAAAGGCGAGCTCCATCGCTCCGCCACGCGCGAGCAGATCGAGGCCGGGCCAGACTCGCTGTGGCGCTACGCGCCACTCCTTCCCGTCGCACCGCCGGCCGACGATCGGCTCTCCCCTGGCCTGACGCCGCTCGTAACTGCACCGAGGCTCGCGGCCGAGCTCGGCCTGGCCGAGCTCTGGTTGAAGCTGGACACGGCGAACCCGACCCACTCGTTCAAGGATCGCGTCGTCGCAGTCGCCTGCGCGAAGGCGCAGGAGCTGGGCCTGGACACCCTCGCCTGCTCGTCGACGGGCAACCTCGCCAACGCCGTCGCAGCGCGCGCAGCGGCCGAGGGCATGGACGCCGTCGTCTTCTGCCCCTACGACCTCGAGCGCGAGAAGCTCGTCGCGACCGCGGCGTACGGGGCGAAGCTCTTCGCGGTCCGGGGCAGCTACGACGACTGCAGCCGCCTCACGGTCGAGCTCTCGTTCGAGCTTCCCTGGGGCTTCGTCAACGTGGGTCTCCGCTCCTACTATGCCGAAGGCTCGAAGACGGTCGCCTACGAGATCTCCGAGCAGCTCGGCTGGGAGCTTCCGGACGTCGTCGTCTCACCGATTGCTTCGGGATCGCTCATCTCGAAGGTCGGAAGAGGCTTCGACGACTTCCTCGAGCTCGGTCTCGTGACCGGCCTGCGGCCGCGGCTCGTCGGCGCACAGGCAGCCGGCTGCGCACCCGTGGCCGCCGCGTTCGCCGACGGCGGCCGGGTCAGGCCGATCCGGCCGAGCACGATCGTGCGCTCGCTCGCGATCGGCAGTCCCGCCGACGGAGACGCCGCAGTGGACGCGGTGCGCCAGTCCGGCGGTGCGATCTACGCGGTCCCGGAGACCGACGTCGGCGTCGAGATGGCCGCCCTCGCAGCCGCAACCGGCGTCTTCGGCGAGACGGCTGCCGGCGTCACACTCGGCGCCCTTCGACAGGCCGCGCGCGACGGAACCGTGCAGCGCTCGGACCGCGTCGTACTCCTCGTGACGGGCGACGGCCTCAAGACGCCCGGACCGGTCACTGACCGCTTCGACCCGACCGAGATCGCACCGGACGCGGATGCGCTGCTCGCTGAGCTGGGCGTCGTGCTGTGATTCTCCGCTCACGGGCTGAATGAGCGCGCACCCGTCTGCTGAGGACCAAGCTGCCGGAGTCGATTCGGAGGTTGTACGGCTGCGGACCGAAATCTCGAGAATCGAACGCGCGATCCTCGAGCTCGTGATCCAGCGGGTCGACCTGGCGCGACACATCTGGGAGCGCAAGCTCGGCCGGCAGATCGCACTTCTCGATCCCGCGCGGGAGGTCGAGCTGCTCAGCGAGCTCCGAATCGCAAACGACGGCCGACTGAGCGCCGCCGGGCTGTCCGACCTCCATGCGGCGCTGTTGGTGCTCACGAAGCGTGAGCTCGAGCGCAGGCTCGATCCGATGTGAGACTTGCGCGCCCGGCAACTTAACTTTACTCTGTAAAGCGTGACCCGACTCCTCCACCTCGCAGCCCCGGCCTCGCGTCGATCTGCGTCTGCGAGGAGCCGCTACCGAAGGAGCGCGCGGTTCAGAAGGGCGCCTCACAGACGATCTGCGCACGATGTGGGCTGCCCGTGTCGCTGCGCCGGCCGCAGCTAGCTCGGAGCTCCTCAACGTCGATCTGAAACCGGCGCCTGCGAGCTCTCCCCGCAGAAAGGCCCGAGCCAGTCCTCGATGTCGCGATTCGCGAGGTTGGCCAGCCTGGATGCAGGCGCCAACTCGAGGAAGCCGTGAGGGGCTCCTGAATAGACGTTCAGCTGAGTGGAGATGCCGGCGTGCAGCAGGCGCTGGGCATAGGCGATGCTCTCGTCGAGGAACCCGTCGACGCCGCCCACCACGACCAGGGTGGGCGGCAAGCCCGAGAGGTGCTCGGCGCGAGCCGCTGCCGCGTACGGGGGCACGACGTGACCGCGCAGCTCGCCGAGATACGACCTCCAACCGAGCTCGTTCGATGCCGGCGGCCAGATCGGAGCGTCCCATCGACTCGAAACGGTGAGCTTGCGGTCGTCGAGCATCGGGGCGACCAGGAGCTGGAACGCGAGTGGGATCTCACCCCGATCGCGCGCGATCAGCGCCAGAGCCGCGGCCAGTCCTGCCCCGGCGCTCGTCCCGCCGACCCCGAGCCTGGCCGCGTCGAGGCCCAGCTCGGCGGCATGCTCGTAGGTCCATTTCAAGCCGGCGTAGCAATCCTCGAGAGCAGCGGGATAGGGGTGCTCGGGGGCAAGCCGGTATTCCACGGAGACCGCGACGCAATCGAGCAGCCTGCACCACCGCTGGAGTTGCCGGTCGCACTCTCGATAGCTGCCGAGGATGTAGCCGCCGCCGTGGACCCAGTAGATGCCGGCCCGAGAGACACGATCGCCTCGCCGCGGTCGGTGAACCCCGACGATCGCATCCGGATCGCTCGGCACCACGTGGTCCCTTCGCTCGACGGAACCGCACAAATCCACCCGGTCCTCCATCGCCCTTGACGCAGTGCGGAGAGCGGGGATGCTCTCGAGCGTCGCCGGCGGATCCAGCGGGAGCGCGTTCAGCGCCGCCGCGATCTCGGCATCCAGCACCGGCCGAACCTCGATCATCGCGAGCTCATTTGACCGCCCCAGCCAGGAGCCCGCGCACGAAGTACCGCTGAAACGCGAGGAACACCGTCAGCGGCACGACGAGTGAGACGAAGGCGCCCGTCGAGATGATCGCGATGTTCGCGTCGAACTGGCTCAACTGGGTGAAGATTGCGACGGTGATCGGTTGGGTTCGGCGGCCGAAGACGAGCGCGACGAGCAGGTCGTTCCAGACCCAGAGAAACTGGAAGACCGCGAGCGAGGCGAGGGCCGGCTTGGCGAGCGGAAGGATCAGCCAGAGAAATACGCGGAGCTCCGAGGCACCGTCGATCCGAGCCGCGTCCAGGAGCTCTCCCGGAATTCCGATCATGTAGTTGCGTAACAGGAAGGTCGCGAACGGCAGCCCGAACGCCGTGTGGAACAGGATCAAACCCGCGGCGGTATCGAAGAGACCGGTGACGTTGTAGAGCTGAAAGATCGGGATCAGCGCCATCTGCACCGGAACGACCATCAGACCGACGAGACCGACGAAGAGCCAGTCGCGGCCCGGAAAGTCGAGCCACGCGAAGGCATATGCGCCCGCCGCGGCGATCAGGAGAGGCAGGATGGTTCCCCCAACTGCGACCACCGTCGTCGTGACGAGTGACGACGTGATCGCGTGGTTTGCGAACAGCGCGCGATAGTTCTCGAACGTCGCCAGGCTCGGTTCGGTGAAGATCTTCCACCAGCCGATGCTGTTGAAGTCGTCCCGAGCGAGCAGCGAGGTCAGCAGCAACCCGACGGTCGGCAACATCCAGAGCACTGCGACGGCCGCCAGGCCGACCTGGATCGGAAGGACGCGAGCGATCCGGAACACGCGTGCGGCGAGCCCACGCCCGAGGGCCGTGGGCGCCTTGCCCACGGGCAGAGTGCTGTCCACGCTAGAGCTCCCTTCGGAAGCGACGGACGTTGAGCGCGAGGATCGGAACGACCATCAGGAACAGCACGACCGCGATCGCCGAGCCGAGGCCGAAGTCGTTGACACCGCCGAACGACGCCCGCCACATCGCAAGCGCGATCACGTTGGCGTCAGCCTGAACCGAGTCCGGTGCGACGGCCAGGATGATGTCGAAGACCTTGAGAACGTTGATCAGCATCGTGACGAAGACGACGGTCAAGACCGGCGCGAGCAGCGGGACCGTGATTCGACGGAAGACCTGCCATTCGGTCGCACCGTCGGTGCGCGCGGCGTCGAGCAGGTCGCGGGGAATTGCCGCGAGGCCGGCGGCGATGATCACCAGGGCGAAACCCGCCCAGATCCAGGTGTAGGCGGCGATGACGGCCGGAGTGATGAGCTTCGGGCCGAGCCACGAGAGTCCGCCGAACGGCTGTCTGAAGCTCGCAGCACCGATCGCGACTTCGTACTCGCCGCTCTCCAGCTTCGGGAAGCGGAAGGTGCCGTTCGCGCCGGTCGAGGTTGTCCCGACCTTCCGCCCCGCACGGTCGCGCAACTCGACCGTCAACCCCGGGAGACCGAGCTCCTCTCGCTCGACCACGCCGGAGGTACCGCCGCCGGGACGGAAGTCTCGCCACGCGACTCCGGCGATCGCCCCCGGCTGTGGCTGGGGCAGCGTGGCCTGCTTGGCGCTCCGAGCGACGTCTTGCGGCAAGATCCCGGTCAAGCCCAGGAGAGCGAGCTCGCCCGGCTCCGTCGGCGTGCGCAGGACGAACCCTTGCCGCGGCGAGCCCGCGAGTGCGGTTGTCGACGGCAACGCGCTCGGAAGCGCACCGGGAGGAACGATCGCGTCGTGGACCCCGGCGATGACCGCGTTGATCGCCCCGCGCTCGGGCGCTTGGTCGTACTCGATGCGCCAGATCACGCCGGCGGCGAAGAGCGAGATGGCCATTGGCATGAAGATGGCGATGCGAAAGGCGACCGCAAAACGGACGCGTTCGGTGAGAACGGCCAGGACGAGGCCGATCGACGTCACGAGCGCGGGAACGACGCCGACCCAGATGGCGTTGTTCTTGATCGCAGTCAGAAGAGTGCTGCTGGTGAAGACCGTTCGGTAGTTGTCGAACCAGACGAAGTCTGTGCCGGACCGATCGAAGAAGCTGCGCGCGAAAGTCCTGATTGCCGGGTAGACGATCCAGATCCCAACCGAGATCACAAGGGGCGCGAGGAACGCGGCCGAAACAGCGTGTCGGCGTCGATCGCTGGCCCTGGGTGATGGCGGAGCCCCTGTCGCCAGTGGATCCGCCATCACCCGCTGCTCTATCGTCACGTTCCTATTTGCCGGCCTTGTACGCCGCGGTCGCCGCTGCCTCGAGCCTCGCCGCGATGCGGTCCAGGTTCTTCGGGTTCGCAAGGAAGTCCTGGAAGAGCTTCCATTGGCCCTGGCCGACGGTGGCGCCGAACGACCCCGGTTGGAGGTCGGACATGTCGAAACGGAAGGTTCGTGCGTTGGCCAGCGCCGCTGCGGTTCGCCGCGTGGTCGGGTCCGGGTACGCGCTCGCCGGCACATTCTTGTTCGGCGACGAGAACCCGCCTCTGCGGACCCAGATCTCTGCCGCCTCCGGACCGGCGAGGTACGTCATCAACGCTCGCGCGGCGGCGCTGTCCTTGAACATCACCGCAACGTCGCCACCTCCCACGACGGCGGGCGCCGACTTGTTGATCGACGGGAAGGCGAAGAACCCGTAGTCCCTGCCGGCCACGGCCTTTGCCGGCACGAACGAGGGCACGAAGTCCCCCTCCATGAACATCGCCCCGTTCGGGGGGTCGGTGAAGAGCTGCGCCAGCGCCGTGGTGAAGCCGGTCTGGAGCGAACCGGAGACGCCTCCCACGATGTTGCCTCGATCGCCGAACACCTGCGCCAGTGTCCGTAGTGCTGCTTTCACGGATGGGTCTGTCCACTTGATCCTGTGCGTGCTGAGGAGGTCGTACTTTGCCGCACCCGCCTGGCGGAGGTAGACGTTCTCGAACCAGTCCGTGAGCGCCCAACCGTCGGCGCCGTCGATCGAGTAGGCCTTCGTGCCCGACGCGCGAAGCGTCTTCGCGATCTTCAGGAAGCCTGCCCACGTCTTCGGCGGCTTCGCGATCCCGGCCTGCTTGAAGACGCTCGTGTTGAACCACACGATCGACTTGTTCGCACCCTTGAAGAAGACGCCGTAGAGCTTGCCGTTCACGGTTCCGAGCTTCGTCCAGTCCGAGGAGAAGTTTCTCGCGATCGTCGACTTGGCGAAGTCGATCGGCTTCAGCGCGCCCTTCCCGACGAAGTCCTTCATCAGACCCGGCTGCGGGAGCACTGCGACATCGGGGGGATTGCCTCCCTGGACGGCCGTTGCGAGCACTGTGGGGAGTTGAGCGCCGGCGGAGGCGTACGTGACCTTCACTCCCGGGTTTCGCTGCTCGAATCCGGCCAGGACGGCATTGAAGCTGGCCTGCTCGGCACCCGACCAGACTGCGACGACGGATAGGTCGCCTGCCAGTCGGACGTCGCTCTTCGCGCTTGCCGCAATGGCGCCGGCGGCAAGCACCCCAAGGGTGAGGAACACCGAGGCACCCAGGCGATGCCTGCTGAGGATACTCATGAGACTCCTTTCGGTTGCGAGCCGTTTCCACGGATGACGAGCCGTGTCTCGGTATCGAGGAAACGGAACTCGGAGGCGCCGACCGCGACCTCGATGGCCGGATGGGCGCCGCGTGGGCATGGTTCGAGTCTGGCTGGCCGGGGACGTTCGTGCTCCGTCAGAGTCGTCCAGAACTGGTACTCAGAGAGCAGCTCTGCGGTAACCTATCCCGCCGACGCCGACCGAGACGTATCGTTTCCCGCATGGATGCCGTGCGGGAGCGTCTGCCGACGACCGGGTTTGGATTTCTGCGGCTCGTCGACGAGTCGTTCGGCTTCAACCGGCACTACCACCCGGAATACGAGCTCTCGTTGATCACCGAGGGCAGCGGGACGCGTTTCATGGGAGACCGCGTGGACGAGTTCGGCCCGCGCGACCTCGTGCTGATCGGGTCGAACGTCTCGCACACGTGGGCGTCCAATACGCCGGTGCCTGCAGGAGCCGGAATGGTCGTTCACTTCACGCGCGACTTCGTCGGCGAGCCGCTCCTGGCTCGGGCTGATGCGCATGCGCTTCGGGAGCTCCTCGAACCGTCACACGGAGCGCTCGGCTTCCGGGCATCGGGAGCGGCCGTGCGCGCCTTCAACGACCTCGAAGCCGCCGCCGGACTCCACCGACTGCTCCGGCTCCTCGACATCCTGCTCGAGCTGAGTCGTGCGCAGCGCCGGGCACTCTGTGGCCCAGCCGGGTCACGACCGCACGAGCACACTCGTCGCCGGATCGACGACGTGTGTGGCTTCCTGCACGAAAACTGCACGCAACCCCTCCCCATCGCCAAAGCGGCCGAGGTGGCGCACATGACCCCAGGCTCGTTCAGCCGCTTCTTCCGCCGAGCGATGGGCCGCTCCTTCACGGGTTATCTCAACGAGCTCAGAGTGGCTCGAGCCTGCGCTTTGCTCTCCGGCACCGATCTTCCGATCGCACGCGTCGCGGCGGAATCCGGCTTCACGAACCTCGCCAACTTCAATCGGCGATTCAGGGAACTACGAGAGACGACCCCGCGAGCGTATCGTCGGATCTTCTCGGGAGAGGCGGCCGGCAACGCGGAGGGACGCTAGAGGGAGATCGTCGCGACGCGCGCGGGGTGTGCGGCCTCGTACGCGGTGATCTCGGGGTCTCTCCTCAGGGTCAGGGCGATATCGTCGAGGCCCCCGAGCAGGCGCTCGCGCTCGAACGCGTCGAGTTGGAAGGGAATCCGGGGCCTGTCCGGCGCGATCAACTCGAGCGCCTCCAGATCGATCGTCATCTCGCCCCCATCGTTCGCGACCTCCATCAGCACCCGAATCTCGGCCGCAGGGAGAGCGACGGGCAGAAGCCCTATCTTCAGCGAGTTCGTCCTGAAGATGTCGCCGAAGGACGGAGCGATGACAGCGTCGTAGCCCGCATCCTGAAGCGCCCACGCCGCGTGCTCGCGAGACGAGCCGCAACCGAAGTTGCGCCCCGTGAGGAGGATCCGTGCCCCCGCGAACTGCGGTCGGTGGAGCTCGAAACCTGGATCCTTGGCCCAATCGAAGAAGAGGAACTCGCCATAGCCGGTCCGCTCGATCCGCTTGAGGAACTGCTTCGGGATGATCTGGTCGGTGTCCACGTCGGCACGGTCGAGCACGGCGACGCGCGCCGTCACCTTCTCGAACCGCTTCATGCCACCGGCTCCAGCTCCTGAGGGTGGACGAAATGACCGGCCAAAGCCGTCGCGGCGGCGACGGTGGGCGAGACGAGGTGCGTCCTGCCGCCGGCGCCCTGCCGGCCCTCGAAGTTGCGATTCGAGGTCGACGCACAACGTTCGCCGGCCTGGAGGATGTCGGGGTTCATCCCCAGGCACATCGAGCACCCCGCGCGGCGCCATTCGAAGCCGGCCGCGGCGAAGATGCGGTCGAGCCCCTCCTCCTCGGCCTGGCGCTTGACGCTCGCGGAGCCCGGAACGACGAGCGCGCGCACCCTCGGATGGATCCGGCGTCCCGCGATGATCGCGGCCGCGGATCGGAGATCCTCGATCCGGGAGTTCGTGCAGGAGCCGATGAAGACTCGATCGACCGAGATCTCGCCGATCGGCGTCCCCGGGTCGAGCCCCATGTACGTCAGCGCGCGCTCGACGGCGGCGCGCTGGTCGGGATCGTCGTAGTCGGCGGGATCCGGAACCGAGCCGTCCAGCGGCGCGACCATCGCCGGATTCGTTCCCCAGGTGACCTGCGGCGCGAGCGCCGAGACGTCGACGACGACCTCTTGGTCGAATCGCGCCCCGGCATCCGTGGGTAGCGCGCGCCACTCGTCGAGGGCCCGCTCCCACGCGCGACCGCGCGGCGCTCCCGCTCGGCCCTCGAGGTACGCGAATGTCGTGTCGTCGGGGGCCACCATCCCCGCACGGGCACCCCACTCGATCGACATGTTGCAGATGGTCATGCGATTCTCCATCGAGAGCTGCTCGATCACGCGACCGGCGTACTCGACGACGTGGCCAACACCGCCCGCGACCCCCGCCTCGCCGATCGCAGCAAGAATGAGATCCTTGGCGCTGACACCTTCTGGCGGGTCGCCCTCGAAGACGACCCGCATGGTCCGGGGGGGCGACTGCGGCAGCGTCTGCGTGGCGAGGACATGCTCGACCTCGGACGTACCGATCCCGAAGGCAAGCGCGCCGAACGCGCCGTGCGTCGAGGTGTGGCTGTCGCCGCAGACGATTGTCATTCCCGGCTGGGTCAGCCCTAGCTCCGGCCCGATCACGTGGACGATCCCCTCACGCCCGCTCCCGGTCGCGAAGAGCGGAACACCGAACGCCGCACAGTTGTCGCGGAGCGCGTCGAGTTGCTGGCGGGCAAGCGGATCGTCCACCGGCCCCTCCGTCGTGGGCACATTGTGATCCATGGTCGCGAGCGTCAACTCCGGGCGGCGAACCCGGCGGCTCGCGAGCCGCAGCCCCTCGAACGCCTGCGGCGACGTCACCTCGTGCACGAGATGGAGATCGACATAGAGCAGCGCCGGCTCACCGTCGGGATGCGCCACCAGGTGGCTCTCCCAGATTCGCTCGAACAGGGTTTTTGATGTCCTCATGTGCGTCGTGTCGTGCCCGAGGGACTGGGTGGGTCAGCGCGGGCGGCGGTGTGACGCCCGCGCTGACCGGGGAGGGAGTCCAGCTTCCGGAGCCTATCGATTGCGATTTAGAAAGTAAAGTCTTGATCTAGGGTCACGTCGCGAGGCTCGTAAGCCGTGCGCCCTGACGGTCGAGCCGGATCGACACGTCGGCGCCCTCAAGCGAGAACGCGAGCGCGAAGCTACCCGGCCCCGTCGCCTCGAGGCGGACCGAATCGAGCCGTCTCCCGACGAGCGCGGTCAACGCGCCCGTCACCGCTGCGGCGCTTGCGCCCAGCTCACTCCCGCGAGGGAGCCGCCGGTAGAGCCGCAGCGCGGCCTGCTCGCCTCCGGGTCCGTAGATGGCGCGGACCCGTCCCGTCTGGAGAGCCAGCTCGAGCACTCGCTCGAGCGTCGTCACGTCCGGCGAGTCGAGCTCACCTTCGTCGATGGCTGCGAGGAGGGCCGCGAGGTCGTCACGGTAGCCGGGCTCGGAGGCGAGGATGTAGACCGCCTGGGCCTCCGCGAGCGCGACGTCGCGCTCCATGTCGCGCAGCTTGACCGTCTCGGGCCGGACCGACTCAGGCATCGGCGTCCTCGCCGAGGATCGCGTGCAGCTCGTGCTCGAGGCCTCCGGTCTCGACCGCGCAGTGGATCCCGCACTCCTTCGGCGCTCCTGTCTCCCACCACCAGCGTCCGGCGCGCGTGTCCTCGCCCGGCGCGATCGCGCGCGTGCACGGCGCGCAGCCGATCGAGGTGTAGCCCTTCGCGTAGAGGCCGTGCGTGGGCAGGTCGTGTTCGCGCACGTAGTCCCAGCACTCCTCCTCGGTCCATTCGGCAAGGGGGTTGAGCTTCACGATCGCGCCGTGGTCGTGGTCGATCTCGATCTTGCGGATGTCGGAGCGGCTCGCCCACTGGTCGCGCCGGAGCCCGGTGAACCATGCGTCGAGACTCGCGAGGTGCTTCGTCAGCGGCTGCACCTTGCGGACGTTGCAGCAGAGCAGCCGCCGCTCGACCGATTGGTGGAAGAGGTTCGGGCCGTGCGTGCCGACCATCCGCTGGAGCTGACCCGCGTCGGGCGCCAGCAGATCGAGCTGAAGGCCGGGGTAGCGCCGGCGGAGCTCCTCGATCAGCTCGTGCGTCTCGGCGGGAAGCCGCCCGGTGTCGACCGAGAAGACGCGCGCCTGGCCGTCGAGCTCGTGCACCATGTCGATCAGGACGACGTCGCCCGCCTGAAAGGCGGTCGAGAGCGCGAGCCGCGGCGCGAAGCGCTCGAGCGCCCAGCCGAGGAGCTCCTGCGGCTCCGCTCCCTCGAACTCGATCGAGAGCTCTCCAGCTTCGAGCTCGTCCAAGATCTCGACTGTTCCTCCCGCTCCGGCGCCGGCAAGGCCGGCACCTCCGCTCGGCTCCGTCGAGCCTACGCCGCTCATACCGCCGCCACCTCTCTGGGCTTGGACGGCTCGAGGCCCGCCAGCAGCCCGAGCTCGTCGTTGGTGAGTTGAAGGGCGAAGTCGACGAAGCTCTCGTCCACCGCGCGAGCCTCGAGCCAGCCGCCGACAAGGCCTTCGACCGCGACCGCCAGATCCTCAGCGGGCACGCGCCGAAACACGGGCCTGCCAATTGCTGCGTGCGGGCCGAGGCCGCCGCGCAGGAAGATGTCGTAGGCCTGGCGACGCTTACCCTGCTCGTCGCGGACAGTGGTGCCCTGGAAGCCGAGGTCGCCGATCCAGTGGTGGGCGCACGCGTGCGGGCAGCCGTCGAGCGCCAGCCGCAAGCCCGCGATCGCGCTCCCGAAGCGGCTCTCGAGGTGCTGGATCAGGGCGTCGAGCCGCGTCTTCGTCTCCGTGACGGAGAAGTTGCAGTGCGGCTCGCCGGTGCAGGCGATCGAGGTGCCGCGCGCGTTGTCGAGCTCGACGGGGAAGCCGATCGCCGCGAGCCGCTCGAGCGCCTCCTCCAGCCGCTCCCGTGCGATTCCCGTGACGATGAAGTTCTGCTGGCGTGTGACGCGGACGTCGCGACCGAGCTCTTCGGCGAGATCGGCGATCGCCACGAGCTGTTCTCCGGAGAGGAGCCCGACGTGGACGGGGACGCCGACGTAGACGTGCCCGGCGAGGCCGTCGTCGTGGACTCCGAGGTGGTCGGCGAGCGGGCCGGGGGCGGGTAGCTCGAAATCGGGGAGCGCGTAGCCGAGCCGCCGCTCGAGCTCGGCGCGCATGCCGTCGGGCCCGTAGTCGTCGACCATGAACTTGATCCGCGCCTTGACTCGCGAGACACGGTAGGTCAGGTCTTCCTTCCACGCGTCGAGCAGCGCGCGCAGGACGGGCAGTGCCTCGTCAGGGCGGATAAAGACGCCGAGGTCGCGGGCGATCCGGGGCACCGACGAGAGTCCGCCGCCCACCTTGAGCGCGAAGCCCGGCTCGCCGTCGCGCAGGACGCCGATCAGCGCTATGCAGTTGATCTCGGGCGCGTTGCAGCGGTCGGCGCAGGCCGAGATCGTGATCTTGTGCTTGCGTGGCAGGTCGAAGTAGTCCGGGTTCCCGTAGAAGAAGGACACGACCTCGTCGACAACGGGCGTAACGTCGAAGAGCTCGCTCGGGTCGACGCTGTGGACTGGGCACCCG
The DNA here is from genome assembly GCA_024330215.1 of Candidatus Gaiellasilicea maunaloa. GTDB lineage: Bacteria > Actinomycetota > Thermoleophilia > Gaiellales > Gaiellaceae > Gaiellasilicea > Gaiellasilicea maunaloa. The sequence continues at coordinate 99,646 of JANDLU010000002.1, read as the reverse complement.
GTGACGTTGCGCACGGCGTCGCCGCAGCCGCCGGCGGTCGTCACACCGGCCTCCCGGAGCTCCGCGAGCACCTGCGGGAGCGCTCCGAGCTCGAGGTAATGGAGCTGGACGGTTTGCCGGGTCGTCAGCTCGCCGGCGTTTCGTCCGTATCGCTGCGACAGCTCTCCGATCGTCCGCAGCTGGTGCGGCTCGGCCCGTCCCGCGGGCAGCTTGATCCGAAGCATGAAGGTCCCGATCTTCGGCTTGTCGTGGTAGAGGCCCCACCACTTGAGCCGGACGACGTCCTCCTCGGCTACCCGCTCGTAGCCGGCGGCGATCAGCGCCGGGAGCTCGTCGAGGATCCCGAGCGGGCTCTTCTCCTGCTTGAGCCGCTCCACCGGGTTGCGCTTGAGCACGAGCTCCCACGTCGCGGGCTCCCGCGGTCGAGTCTGGGCCATCCGGTATTACTACCAAAAATAAAGCGACTTCTGTATGTAAAGCTTGGGCTGTGATCCCGCTTCGTCGCGTCGGCTCGCTCCCGCCCTACGCGTTCGCCGAGATCGATCGGCTCAAGCTCGAGCTGCGCCGCGCCAACGAGGACGTCATCGATCTCGGCTTCGGCAACCCGGATCTCCCCTCGCCGAGCGTCGCCGTCGCGAAGCTCCAAGAGGCCGCGTCGCGACCCCGTAACCACCGCTACTCGGCCAGCCGCGGGATTCCAAACCTCCGCGCGGCGATCACCGAGCTCTACGCGCGACGATTCGGGGTCGAGCTCGACCCCGAACGTGAGGCCGTCGTCACGATCGGGGCCAAGGAGGGACTCGCGCACCTGCTGTGGGTCCTCGTGGAACCCGGGGACGTCGCGCTCGTCCCCTCGCCGAGCTATCCGATCCACCTCTTCGCGCCCGTGCTCGCCGGCGCGAGCGTCGCGCAGGTGGCGATGGAGGCCGGCTCAGACGTGCTCGAAGGGCTCCAGGACGCGTTCGAGCGCTCTCGCCCGCGCCCGCGCGTCCTGATCCTGTCGTTTCCTCACAACCCCACCACTGCCGTCGTCGACCTCCCGTTCTGGCAGCGCGTCGTCGACTTCGCGCGAGAGCGCTCGCTCGTCGTCGTCCACGACTTCGCCTACGCGGACATCGCCTTCGACGGCTACCGGCCACCGTCCATCCTGGAGGCCGAAGGCGCCCGCGAGGTCGCAGTCGAGCTCTACTCGCTGACGAAGGGCTACTCGATGGCCGGCTGGCGCGTCGGCTTCGTGGTCGGCAACGCCGACGTCGTCGCTGCGCTCGCCCGCCTCAAGTCCTACCTCGACTACGGCACGTTCCAGCCGATCCAGATCGCGGCCATCGTCGCGATGCGCGAGGCCGACGACCATGTGGCCACGGTCTGCGACACCTACCGGCGTCGTCGCGACATCCTCGTCGGCGGACTGAGGCGAATCGGCTGGCCGGTGGCGACCCCCAGCGCCACGATGTTCGTCTGGGCTGCGATCCCGGGACAGTTCCGGTCGCTTGGGTCACACGCGTTCGCGCTTCATCTGTTGCGCGAGGGGAAGGTCTCCGCGAGCCCAGGGGCAGGCTTCGGCCCGGGTGGCGACGACTTCGTCCGCTTCGCTCTGGTCGAGAACGAGCACCGAATCGCTCAGGCGCTCCGCGGGCTTCGCGCCGCGCTCGCGACGGAAGGGTCGTAGAGGCCGGGAACGCCGGCTGGCGCTCCCGGCCTCATTCTCAGCTTTCGGGCCGCGCGCGCAGCAGTGCGGCCGGTCCGGGGGCGTTCTGCGGCGAATGCACGGGCTCGGGCTCGTCCGTGCCGTAGCCGCCGGGTACGGGAATGTAGAACTCGGGGTAGCCCCACATGCCGTGCTCGGAGATGTCCAGGCCGGCGTTCTCGTCCTCTGGCTCGGTGCGGATCCCGACCGTCTTCTTGAACAGATAGAGGACGAGGAACGAGGCGCTGAACGTGAACGCGCCCACCGCGGCCAGGCCGAGAGCCTGGACGCCGAGCTGGTGCAGCCCACCGCCGTAGAAGAGCCCGCCCTTGCCGGTCGCGAGCCTGTCCGCAAGCGACGGCACGGTCAGGAACCCGAGCGAGAGCGTGCCCCAGACGCCCGACATCCCGTGCGCAGCGATCGCGCCGACCGGATCGTCGAGCCCGATCTTCTCGACCGCGAGGATGCCGAAGACGACGATCACGCCGGCAACGAAGCCGATCACGATCGCGGCCCACGGGGCGACGAACGCGCACGCCGCGGTGATCGCGACGAGCGCTGCGATCGCCCCGTTCAGCATCATCGAGAGGTCTGGCTTCTTGATCACGAGCCATGAGGTGACGATGGCGCCGAGCACACCCGACGCCGCCGCGAGGTTCGTATTGAGAGCGACGTACGCGGAGAAGCCGACCCCGCCGAAGTCGACCGAGAGCGTCGAGCCCGCGTTGAAGCCGAACCAGCCGAACCAGAGGATGATCACGCCGAGCGTCGTGAACGCCATGTTGTGGCCCGGGATCGCGTTCGGCTTCTTGTCCGCGCCGAACTTGCCGATCCGCGGCCCGAGCAGGATCGCCCCGGCGAGGCCGGCGAGCGCCCCCTGGTAGTGGACGACGGTCGAGCCGGCGAAGTCCTGCATCCCCTTTGCGAAGAGCCAGCCGTCCGGGCTCCAGATCCAGTGCGAGACGAGCGAGTAGATCAGCGTGAAGACGGTGCCGAACGCGAAATAGACCCAGAGCCGCGTCCGCTCCGCCATCGCGCCCCAGACGATCGCGAGCGAGACTGCCGCGAACACGACCTGGAACAGGTAGCCGGCCGCCGCCGGGATCGCCCCGAACCAGCTGAAGGGCGCCTGTCCAACCGTCAGCAGCTCATCCGTCGAGGGCAGGAAACCGGAGCCGCCCCAGAGTCCGTTGCCGCCGTCGCCGAACGCGATCCCGAAGCCGACGAGGTAGTAGACGACCGACGCGAGCGCCAGGATCAGCACGTTCTTCGCCGCGATGTGGCCGACGTTCTTCATCCGGGTCAGACCCGCCTCGAGGAAGGCGAATCCGGCCTGCATGAACATCACGAGGACTGCGGCGAGCACGACCCAGATCGTGCTCGTAGCGATTGCGAGGTCCTTGGTCGTCATGCCGATTCCACCTCCTCGAGCCTCTTACCGGTTCGGTTGTGCGTCACGTTGGCGACCGAGCTCGTCCAGCAGATGCCGTCGCCGGAGGAGTGTCCCGTCCTCGCCGCGTCGGCGATCGCCTCGATCACCTGGTCGGCGATCCCGTCGTCGACCACGAACATGAGGTGCGCCTTCGGTAGGAACCGCGACTCGAACACGCGGCCCCGGTACTCGTGTGTGATCCCGCGCTGACGGCCGTGGCCGACTGCCTCGATCACGGTGACGCCGATGTGACCGGTGTGCTCCTCGACGGCATCCATGACCGTCTCCACCCGCTCGCGCAGGACCACTGCCTCGACTTTCACCATTCCTCCTCCAATCGGTCCACGAAAAAAGCGCCCGAGAGCAAGCTCTCGAGGCGCCGATGCCTCCGGCCGCGCCTACGCCAGCGCGACACTGGCGACACAGTAGACGATCCTGCTACCACATGCAAACGTAAAGTCTTGTGTCATAGTGGGAAGAGCGAGCCCACGTCTTTCATCTGGATGAACGGCGGCCTGGTCGCGTGGGACGACGCGAAGGTCCACGTCGGTGCGCACGGACTGCATTACGGCACCGGCGTCTTCGAGGGGATCCGGGCGTACGAAACGCCGGCGGGCACGGCCGTCTTCCGGCTGCGGGAGCATCTGGAGCGACTTGCCCGTTCGGCCCAGCTCGTGTCGCTCACCCTCCCCTACTCGGTCGACGAGGTTCGGGCGGGCATCCTCGAGCTCGTCGCCGCGAACGGCCTGCCGGAGTGCTACATCCGACCGATCGCGTTCTCAGGCGCGGGCGCGCTCGGCGTCGCCCCGTGCGGCAATCCGGTGGAGGTCGCCGTCCTGAGCTGGCCGTGGGGCGCCTACCTCGGCGACCAGGGGCTGACGCAGGGGATCCGGGCCACTATCTCGACCTGGAAGCGCGTCGGCGCCAACACGATCCCCCACGCCGCGAAAGCAACCGGCATCTACCTGAACTCGATGCTCGCGGTCGTCGAGGCGCAACGCGCGGGCTACGACGAGGCGATCCTCCTCACCGACGCCGGTTACGTCGCGGACGGCTCCGGCGAAAATGTCTTCGTCATCAAGACGGCAGGATCGCGACGCCGCCGCTCTCGAGCTCGATCCTTCCCGGGATCACCCGAGACACGGTGATCCAGCTCGCGCAGGCCCTCGGCTACATCGTCGAGGAGACGAACGTGATTCGCTCCGAGCTCTATCTCGCGGACGAGGTCTTCATGACCGGCACCGCCGCGGAGGTGACGCCCGTTCGCTCGATCGACGACCACGAGCTCGGGATCGGCCCCGTGACGTTGACGCTGCAGAAGGCGTACCTCGACACCGTGCGCGGCGTGAACGAACGCTGGCGGCATTGGCTCGACCTGGTCGAGCTCGGGGCGGTCGCCGAGGCGTGAGCCGTCTGGTCCACACGAGAGCCCCGAGCCAGACGAGGTCAGGACAGCGACATGGATTCCAGTGGACGCACGAAAACATCGTGTACGCGATCGAGCCTCTGGCATCGACGCAAGCTCAGCCGCGCCCACCGTCTTCGATTGGGCACGCGCCGCTGACGATCACCCCACGCGTCAGACCGTTCAACGCGTTTTCGGGAGCTGGAACGCTGCGATTCGCGCGGCGGGGCTCCTTTCTCGCGGTCAGGGCGAGGTTCGACGGCGGTGGTCACGGACCCGATGCCCGGCAACCGGGCGTTTCGTTCGGGCTTCAGCGGTAGGCATTTGGCCGCCAGCCGAGGCGCAAGTGAATCGAGGCCCGGTGCACGATCTCCACGGATAACGCGCGGATGGCGCGGAAGCGGTACCTGTTCACGCCGGGGCGACGCCCGTGCGCCGCAGGTGCTGGCTGCGCTCTCGGAGCCGGTGTTGCATCATCGGGAGCCCAACTTCCGGATCGTCTACGAGGGTGTCCTCGGGCGGCTGCAGAGAGGTGCATCGCACGACTGCGGAGGTGCTGCTCGGGGACCGGCGCCTTCGAGTCTGCGATCGTCAATCTCTGTTCGCCCGGCGATCGCATGCTTGCCGTCTCTGCGCCGCAAAAATCGTCCACCTGGCTCGGGCTTGCGTAGGGCCTCGAATGCAGAAGCTCGATCGGGAATCGACGAACGAGGAGGAGCTGGTGGCGAAGAAGACGGTTCTGGTGTCCGACACAAGTGGCGATGAAATTCCGGACGGCAAGCGTGCGACGATTCGGATCACGTTCCGTGATGCGCGCAAGGGTGTTCGAGAACTCGACGTTACGGACGCAGAGGCGGAGTCGATTGGTGGTCACTCGGTGGCGCGTCGCGGCCGCCGCCCGCGTGCGGCCGCCTCGTAGACAGCCGCACGTCGTCCAAAGCGCAGGTGAACTCTTCGACGACAGGGCAATTGGGCGGTGCTCCTCTGTGCGCCATTCGTGCGCCAGTCAGCTTGACGTACGCCCCGCGTGCGCACAGACGTTGCGACTCTACGGTGCAAAACTGCTGGACCGTGGCCCGGAGGACCAAGCGTCGCACAGAAGATAAAACCGGCAGGGTTACTGGCCGGGGAGACCCCCGCGGTAGCCGATCGACTGCTTGTCGAAGGCGTAGAGGATCGTCGGCGGCGCGAGCGAGTCTTCATAGCCGAAGCGGCGTGCGTAGTCCCCGTCGTGCCAGAGCGGGTTTCGATCCCCCGTCGCGGCGGCCCAGCGTCGAGCTGAGTCGCGTGTCGCCTCGGTCAAATAGGGCTCGGCGCTGACGGTCATTCGCTGCCCGATGCGCGAGCGGAGCTTCTCGAGATCCTGCGGGTCGACGAGCGGCCCGTCTAGTGGTGCCGAAGCCTTCACGCTTTCACCTCCGCGGTGTCGATGGCGGAACCCGTCAGACCCGGCGAGCCATGGACGTCCGAATCGAACGGAGGGCCCGCAATCGCCAGCAGCGCAGCGCGTGCCTCTTCGCGCGGCTTCCCGCGCAGGTTGGCGACGCCGTGCTCGGTGACGACATGTGTGACGAGGCCCGCCGGCAGATGGACCCGCCCGAGGTCGTCCACGATCCGGGATCGTCCGTCGCGCGACCGCGCGGTCATCGCGATGATCGAGAGCCCCGCATTCATGCCGGCGAGCGCGAAGTCGCGCAGTCCTCCGGGCGGATGTGTGGCCGTCGTGCCCGCGGGCAGCCCGACGCGCCCGTCAAGTGCGACCGCCGCTGCGGAGTTGATCGCGACGAACGGCCGTAGCGTCATCAAATGCTGCGCATCGTGCGTGTGCCGCGAATCCGCGAACGAAACCGCTCCTGTGCGCCGCAGCCACTCGTCGAACGCGCCCGATCCCATCGCAACGGCGGCGACTGCAGGCGTGTTGCAGGCGCACGAAAGCAGCCGCGTCGCGACGCCCCCTTCGACGAGTTCGCGCACCCAGTCGGATGCGAGTCCGGTGTGGATGCCGAGCGGGCGCCCTGACTCGACGAGGCACTCGGCGACCGACGCGAGCGCTGCTCCGACCCCGAGCTCGATCACGGCGTTGTCGGGGACGAGCTCGGCGACGCACTCCCCGATCACGCGCGACACGGGCGTCTTGGGAGCAGGCGTGAGTTCGCCGACGGCGCCGTCGCTCGTCACGAGGTAGTCGACGTCCGCGAACGAGAACGAGGGGCCGGTTGGGCGCGCGCTCCAGCCGCCGAGCACCTCGACTGCGCGGAACCGCGCATGCTCGAACGCCGCTACCGCGAGATCGGTCGCGGGTACGGGCCAGCCTTCGTCGCCGATTCGCACGGCGGTCAGGAGCGCCCCATCGATGCGGATCGCTCCCTGCTCGATCGCGTCCGCGCACTCGCGCATCGAGAGCTCGACGGCCGCAACGGTGCGACCGTCAACGCTCGCGTGGAAACGTCCGGGCGCGGGGCTCGACAGCCGGTGCCCGTGGGACAGGGCATCGAGCACACGTCCACGCGAGCCCGTCAGCACCTGGAACAGGTGCAGGTTTCGGCGCACCGGTGCGACGTCCGTCACGAGTTCCTCGAGCAAGCGGGCGGGCTCCGCCGTGCCTGTCGAAACGAAGATGCCGTCCCCGTCGTGAACGAGCTGAGCAAGTGCGGATGCTCGCGCTCGTCCGCGCTGGATGCGTGTCGCGTCGGTCACGTGGTCGCCGCGTAGCTCTGGTTCAAGGCCCACTCGAGGCCTTTGGCGACCTGATGGAGATCGCTGCCGGCCTCGTAGACGCGCGGCTCGAGGAAGACGTCGGCTGGCCCGAGCATGCAGAGAATGAGGATGATCTCGTGATCCCAACCGGCGACCGTCGTGGCCACGGCGTTTATTCCCGGCCGATACTCTTCGATCGAAGTTGCAAACCCGTCGGCCCGCACTTTTTGGAGCTGCGCCGCCAGGTCATGGAGTTCAGGGCCTTCGCCGATCCCGAGGTTGCTCATGAGCCCGACGACTGCAGCGAACGGCCGCGTCGCGAGAACGGCACGGCCCATCGCCGGCACGGATAGTGGCCGAACCTGTCCGATGGGCGCGGTGATGACCGTGCCCGGCAGGGGCTCATCCTCGACCGTGCGCGCAATGGTGCCAGCCGGCAGGATCTGCTCGGTCACGACGATGCCGGCCTCGTTGGGCAGCAGCTGGGCGACGAGGCAGGCGAGCCCGTACGCCTCGACGACGGGCGCCAGCTCGCGACGGACGAGCTCGCGCGTGGAGTAGTTGCGTCGCGCGGAAGCGCCCAGCGCGACCAGCTTGGGACCGAGCCGATAGACCGGGTAGCGGGCGTCGCGTACGACCACGCCCGAGTTCGTCAGTGCCTTGAGGATGTTGAAGCAAGAGCTCTTGTTGAGCGCGAGCGCCGAGGCGATCTCGGCCAGCGACGCCTCGGGGCGCACCTCGGCGAGGTACTCGAGGATCCTGACCACACGGACCACCGCTGGCGCCTTCTCGCTGTCAGCGCCCCCGTCTGCCTCGGCCATGCCGTTGGTCATGCCTGCGTCTCGACCGTGACGCCGTCCTGCACCACGCCGCCGGCCAGGAGGCTCTCGATGCGCGCATCGTCATAGCCGAGCTCATCCGCAAGGATGTCGCGCGTGTGCTGTCCGAGCAGTGGCGGCGGGCTGCAGGCGGATGTATCGCCGCCATGTTTGAAGCGGACAGGGCTTCGGACGACCTCGACCGTGCCCGCAGCTGGATGGTCGAAGGAGGCCATGATGTCCCGCGCCTTGACCTGCTCTTGGGCGAGCGCTTCCGGCACGTCGAGAATCGGCCCGTACGGCACGTCGGCGGCATCGAGAATCTCGTCCCACTCGGCGCGCGTGCGCTCGAGCAGGATCTGCTCGACGATGTCCTCCAGCGCCTCGCGATTGTCGCGGCGGTCATCGGTTGTCCGAAAGCGGTCGTCCTCAAGCAAATCCTCGCGGGCGACCGCCCTGCAGAAGCGCCGCCAGAACGACCCGACGTGCAGCGCGAGAACGATGTGCCCGTCCTTCACCGCGAACCGTCCGTAGGGGACGATGTGATGGTGGCTGCTCCCGACTCGCTCGGGCGACGTGTTCGTCAGCATCGAGTACTGAGCGAGATAGCCGAGGAGGCCCATCAACCCCTCGAGGAGACTGAGGTCGACGTGCTGTGGCTCGGAGCTGAGCGTCCGCCGATGCCGGGCGGCAAGCACCGCAATCGTGCCCCACAGGCCCCCGGCTAGGTCTCCCATCGGAATCCCAAGCTTCGTCGGCAACCCGTCGGGGTCGCCGTTCATGCTCATGATCCCGCTGCGCGCTTGTGTAACGAGGTCAAACGCGGGCTTCTCGGCGAGCGGGCCGTCGCTCCCGTAGCCGCTTATCGAGACGAGAATGACCGAAGGATTGCGCTGCTTCAGCGTCTCGAAGCCGATGCCGAGCCGGTCCATGACCCGCGGGCGGAAGTTCTCAATCACGACGTCGCACTTCTCGGCGAGATCGAGGATGACCTGGCGGCCGTCCTCGTGCTTCATGTCCACGACGACGCTCCGCTTGTTGCGGTTGATCGCGAGGAAGTAGTGGCTTTCGCGACCGGGATAGTAGGGCGGGATTGACCGCACTTCGTCTCCCGTTCCGGGCGCCTCGATCTTGATCACGTCGGCGCCCAGGTCGCCGAGAATCTGCGTGCAGAACGGTCCGGCCAGCACACGCGTCAAGTCGAGAACCCGGACCCCTTCCAGCGGTAGAGGCCCGCCTGCCTCCGCATCGACGCCATTCCCACCGTTGAGATCCGTCACCGCTCGCTTCTGTGCTCTCTGTTGACCGTCGTTCTCTCAGTGGGATGTTAGCGAGAGAAGTGGAAGTCGGCAATGGGCGCGGCCAGGAACAGGGCGAGCTCGTCGCCATGGTCGGCGACGGCGTCAACGACGTAACCCGCGCTCGCCCAGGCCGATCTCGGCCTCGCGATCGGCACCAGCACCGACATCGCAATCGAAGCCAGCGACCTCACCCTCGTCTCCGGCGACCTCCGCGCCGCCGCCGCCGGCATCCGTCTCTCCCGCAGAACGCTCCAAACGATCAAGGGCAACCTCTTCTGGGCGTTCGCCTACAACGTCGCCGCAATCCCGGTCGCCGCCGCTGGCTTGCTCAACCCGATTGTCGCCGCCGGGGCGATGGCCTTCTCGTCGGTCTTCGTCGTCACTAACTCACTGCGGCTTCGCCGCTTCTCCGGAGGTACCTCGTGAGGCCAAAACTTGGTTCAGTGCAGAACGCGCGAAGTCTCTCAGGAGCGTTCGGCGTAGTATCACCGCCAGGCGCACGTCGTCGACCCTTCGGCTCATCAGCTCGGAGAGCGACGCCCGTCTCCGCTCGATGAAGGTGCGCGAGACCGACGAGCGCGACGTCGACCGCGCTGCCCGCTCGAGCTCGGCGCCGACCGGCTCCTGCGTGCGCCGGTAGCGCCGCGTCGAGACGCTGGCGAGCATCCGCTCCAGCACCGACCGTGACAGCGGATCCCCGGTCGGCGAAGTACTCGTACGTCTGCAACCGGACCTCCGCGCGGCCGTCGGCGCTGCGCACCCGCGGCCGCTCGATCCCGACGCGCCGGCCGCTGAGCGTCACGTCGCCCGCCTCATGACCGTGACGGACCGCCGTGCGCTCCGGGTCGTGCTTGCCCTTCTGCCCCACCTTGCCGACCTCTTCCTCGAGCAGCTCCGCCAGCACGCCGAGCCCGACACCCACGCTCAGCGCCAGCAGCCCCTCCTTCGCCGAGCCCACCAGCTCACCCAGCGCCTCCTGCACACGCGGCGGCAGCGCCAGCTCCTCCTGTCCAACCTGCGCAAGCGATACGGTCTTCAGGCGGTTCCTCCTCCTGTCGATTGACGATTTCGCACTCGCCACGGTCGCGAAGCGACCGGACAAGGGCGGGAGGACCGCCACCTCAAGTTCACGAGCTACGGGACAACCTCCCTCGACGATCTCGACCGGCTCAGACGCTCGTTGAACGGCCGGTGCGCGAAGTGTGCCGAAGCCGGTAACCCGAAATGCCGACGCGCCTCCTCCTGAGGCAACGCTCACTCGCGGCGCGCCTGCGGCGGGCCCGGTAGGAATGCATCCACTGGGGACGTTGGGCCGCTGGGATCCGGTGCGGCGACGTCAGCGGTGATCCTCCGGGCGCCATTCGTGCGCCAGTCGGATCAGGAAGCGACTCTCGTGGTCACCAGAGATTGCGTCGCTCTGTCGCAGTCTCACGCGGCATGCGGTGGGGTAGATCGAGCGCCGCGCAGATTCGGAAGACCGGCGGAATCAGCGCGTCCTTGCCGATCCGAAGGCCATCGCGATCGCCTCAAAGCCTGTTTCCGAGCGGAGCGGCGTAGGAGTCGAACCTACCCACCGACGGGCTACTCCGGTTTCGCCGGTCTTGAAGACCAGCCGGAACATCGGAACATGCCGATTTCCAGGCTTTTTTCGATTCGGTGCGACCGCCAATGCGCCAGTCAGTCCTGCTTCCTGCCGTCACGCCCCGGCCGATGCGCGTATCAGCACCTCGCCCTGATCGACGTATTGCCGGTCGCGACCGGGTCGCCTTTTGACCCGGCTCCGAGGATGACCCCTTCATTACGAGTGATGATGGCGAGGGCGGAACAGCCCTGCAAATCAGCGTTTCTCGCATTCGCGAGCGGGCCTGAACCCGCCGTGAACCCGCCATTGCGCGGCGATGGTACGCGTCTCGTAGGAGTCGCGAACTCGCAGTCCGTCCGCCGAGTCGCTAGAGTCCGTGTATTCCCCCAGTCGCTTCGGTGGCTGGGTGCGAGACCCGCTTCGGCGGGTCTCTGCGTTTCTGGGACCGAGCGGGCGGCTACCAGTGCGCCGGCTTGCGGATCTCACCCTTCGCGTCAGTGAGCAGGGAGGGGAACTGGCACGCGCCGAGCGTCGGCGTGCGGAGTTGCTTGAAGAAGGTCGGTTGAAGCGCACGGCTTCTGCGCGCGGGCGGGTGCGGGTTGACGACGCCGACCCTGATCCCGAGCTCGGTTTGGGCGATCTCGATCGGGAGCTTGAGATCGGAGTCGTTGGAGATCACGACCGCAACTGTGCAGTTGCGCTGGAAGGCGTCGAGCAGCAGGTAGGTGGCGAGATTGACGTCGGAGCCCTTCTCCTCGGTCTTCACGACCTCGACCGTGCGCGCGCCTCGCCGCGGCGGGTTCGCGAGCGGCATCCGCGTGACGTGGGAGAGGTAGTGGCCGTAGTGGATCGAGAGGCCGGGGATCGTTTCGAGCGCGCGCAGGTACACCTGCTGCCGCTGCGGCGCGTCCGGGTTGTCGGGCCGCGCGCTGACGGTGGCAGTGAAGTAGCGGATCCGATTGATCCGGTCCTTGGGCAGCAGGCGAGCACAGAGGGCGCCGAGGTCGAGCCACCGGTACGGCGATCCTTTCAAGCTGCCGTAGTAGAGGTTGAAGGCGTCGACGTAGATATTGGTGGCCATGCGCGACCGTACGCTACTCGGAGCCGTGCGAGGCTACGCGCTCCGGTAGAGCTTCGTCATCACGAACTCGCGGTGGCCGAGAGCCTCGGCCGCGGTGAGGCGCCCGTTCACCGTCCGGCAAAGGAGCTCGAGCAACTGATCCGCGGCCTCGGAGAGCCGGAGGTCGCGCGTGAGCAGCCCGCTTACATCGAGGTCGATGTGCTCGCTCATCGTCGCCGCGGTCAGGCTGTTCGCCGTCAGCTTGATCACCGGCTCGATCGGGTTGCCGATGATGTTGCCCTGCCCGGTCGGGAAGAAGTGAACGACCGCGCCCGCCGCCGCCATCAGCGTTATGCACTCCGCCGCAGCCGAGGACGTGTCCATGAAGTAGAGACCGCGGTCGCCCGACGGCCGTCCGGCTGGCTCCAGGACGCCCACCACGGGAAAGGTGCCGGTCTTCTGGATGTTCCCGAGCGCCTTCTCCTCGATCGTGGAGAGCCCGCCAGCGATGTTTCCCTGCGTCGGCTGCGAGCCGAGTAGGTCTACCCCACCCGCGGCGATCTCGGAGACGTAGCCGTCGTACGCGGCGAGGAACGCCTCACGGAGCTCTTCGGTCGCCATCCGCGCGGCGACGAGGTGCTCACCACCCGTCAGCTCGGACGTCTCACCGAAGAGAACAGTCGCGCCCGCGCTGACGAGTCGGTCGACGACCGCTCCCACGGTTGGGCAGGAGCCGAGGCCGGTGGTCGTGTCCGACTCGCCGCACTTGATGCTGACGGTTAGCTCCGCGAGCTCGATTCGTTCGCGCCGCTGCTCGGACGCCTGCTGGACAAAGTCGATCGCTGTCCAGCACGCCTGCCGCACGATCTCGAGCTCCCCGTTCCTCTCGATCGAGAAGCCGGCGACCGGCTTTCCCGTCGCGGCGATCCCCTCGACGATCCGCTCGGTCCAGGTCGGCTCGATCCCGATTACGATCGCGGCTGCGACGTTCGGGTTCGCACCTGTACCGATCATGGTGCGGAAGTGCAGGTCGAGGTCCTTACCGTACTGGAGCCGCCCGTACGCATGTGGGAGCGCCACCGTGCCGGCGATCTTCGAGGCGACCGCCTCGCAGGCGGCGTTCGAGATGTCGTCGACCGGGAGGACGATCACGTGGTTGCGGACTCCGACCGAGCCGTCCGAGCGACGGTAGCCGTAGAGCTCCATCCCTACCACCTCGCCGTCTTCACGTTGTGCGTGTGGACGTAGTCGCCGAGCTCGATGTCCGTGCGCGCGACGCCGACCTGAGTGCTGTACTCGGTCACCGGCGCACCCGCTGAGAGTGGCTGCAGAGCGAGCTTGTGCCCGTACGGGACATCCGCCCGCGCACGGATCGTCTGTTCCACGTCGTCGTCGATGTAAACGACGAGGATCTCCTCTCCGGCCGAGATCGCCGCCACCGCGACGGCGACGTCGTCGCCTTGGTTGTGCGCGAGCGCCTTGTGCATCGTGCCGTTCTCCTTTCGCTTGCCTGTCTCATCGGGTCCCTGCGATTGTGAGTGCGGCCGTGCCCACGGCGAGGAGCACGCCGATAGTCACCACGAGCGCCGCGTGGTAGAGCCGCCGCGGGCGCGTCGCCGGAGCCTGCTCGTCGATCATCAGCCAGATCCCTGCGCCCGCATGGGCCAACGCCGCGGCGAGCATCGTCCAGTCCCAGGCGAGCCAGAGCGCCGACGACCAGCGCTGCATCACGAAGCTGGAGCCCGTCTCCGCCACGTCGTTGACGAGGTGCGTGACGGCGAAGTGCCCGACCACGAGCACGGCCAGGACGACGGCGGTGGTGCGCATGACGAGGAAGGCAACGATGCGTGGCTGCGTCACGCGACCACCGGCTTCAGGATCACGACAGACGCAGCGGTGCCCGCCACCGCCGTCAGCGCCACCGCGACGTGCAGCAGCCGCCGTGCGGTCGAGAGACGGATCTCGGCGACGTCGAGCAACACGAGCCGCAGGCCGTTGAACGTGTGGAAGAGGATCGCGAAGAAGAGCAGGCACTCGAACACACGCATCGGCGCCGTCCCGTAGAGCTCGTGCACATCGTCGAACCGGGCCGGCGAGAGCGTGAAGAGCGCGACGTCGAAGACGTGGAGGAGGAGGAACGCGAAGACAGCGACGCCGGTCGCACGGTGCGCGACGAACGCCCAGCGCTGGACATCGCGGTTGCTCGCGCGGCCGATTCGCACGAGCCAGCTCCCCCGGGCGGTCGTCGGGCGGACGACGAGCGCGGCGCGAACGGTGAACGCCGAGAAGAGGACGACACCGAGGAGGAGCGCGGTCAGCGCGGCGACGAAGACGACCTGGAGCGCACTCACGCCTGCTCCAGCATGCGGCCGCCCGTCGCAAGGCGGGTCAGCTCTACCGGCCGAGTCGTCAACTCCGGCTCGCCGTCGCGGCCGCGCTCGACGACGATGGCACGCAGCCAGCTCTCGTCGTCACGCTCGGGGAAGTCCGCGCGGAAGTGGGCGCCTCGCGACTCCTCGCGGACGAGCGCCGACTCGACGATCAGCCGCGCGACCGTCAGCTGGCTCTCGAGGTCGATCGCCTGCTGCCACGCGGGATTCGCATCCCGCGGGCCCGCGACTGCGACGCGGGAGGACTCCTTCGCAAGCTCCGCTAGCTGCTCCCGCGCCTGCAGCAGCCCCTCGCGCGTGCGCACGAGGCCGCAGTGCACCCACATCGTGTCCTTCAGGCGGTCGGTGAGCGCGAACGGCGGCTGTCCTCCTTCGCGGCGGAGCGGCGCGTAGGCGCGCTCGACCGACGCGGCGACGAGCTCGGGTTCGGGCATGTAGAGGCCGCGGCCCCCGATGATCGCGGCGGCCGTCTCGCCCGCGCGCGCGCCGAAGACGGTCGACTCGGCGACGCCGTTCCCACCGAGCCGGTTCGCGCCGTGCGTCCCGCCCGAGTCCTCGCCGGCGACGAGCAGGCCATGCACAGATGTGAGGCAGTCCGGGTCGATCACGACCCCGCCCATGTGGAAGTGGGCGGTCGGCGAGACCTCGACCGGCCCAACCGCGAGGTCGGCTCCGATCAGCCGCGTACGTGCGGCCATCTCGCCGAAGCGCCGCTCCACCTCCGCCGCGCCGAGATGGGAGATGTCGAGCAACACTCCACCCGCCGGCGTGCCGCGACCCTCGACTATCTCGGTGTAGGAAGCGCGGGCGACGACGTCCCGGGTCGAGCGTTCGAGCCGCTCGGGGTCCACGCGCTCCATGTAACGCTCGCCGAGCCGGTTCCTCAGTTGGGCGCCTGCGCCGCGAAGGCCCTCCTCGAGCACCGTCCCTGTCAGCGCGGAAGTCCCGGCAACCAAGCCTGTCGGGTGGAACTGGAGCATCTCCATGTCCCGCAGCTCCAACCCAGCGCGATAGCACATCGCCACGCCGTCGCCCGTCTTCTCGCGTGCCGGCGCAGCGATCCGGTACATCGTCGCCGAGCCGCCCGTGGCGACGACAACGACGCGCGCGAGCATCACGGCCGCTTGCCCGGAGCGGGTGTCGAGCACCGTCAGGCCGGAGAGCTCTCCGTGCTGGTCGAAGAGGAGGTCGAGCGCGCGCCAGTCCTCGAGCTCGCGCGCGCCGATCCGGAACACCTGGTCGCGGAGGCGGCTCATGATCTCGAGCCCCGTCTGGTCGGCACGGTGCACCGTACGGTCGAAGCTCTGGCCGCCGAAGGGCTTCAGGTCGAGCTCGCCCGTCGCGGTGCGGTCGAAGAGGCAGCCGAACTGCTCCTCGAGCTCCTGGATCACCCGCGGCGCTTCGTTGACGAGCGTCCATGCGAGCTCTTGATCGTTGAGGTAGTGGCCGCCCTCGAGCGTGTCGCGGAAGTGGGACTCGAGTGAGTCCCCCTCGCCGAGCACGGCGTTGAAGCCGCCCTGAACCATGCGCGTGCAGCCTGAGCGGCCCACGGCGCCCTTCGAGACGATCGTGATCGAGAGACGTGGGTC
Source organism: Candidatus Gaiellasilicea maunaloa (assembly GCA_024330215.1). Classification (GTDB taxonomy): domain Bacteria; phylum Actinomycetota; class Thermoleophilia; order Gaiellales; family Gaiellaceae; genus Gaiellasilicea; species Gaiellasilicea maunaloa. The sequence goes on along the minus strand of JANDLU010000002.1, from coordinate 83,685 downwards.
GGCCGCGGCGGCGTGGAGTGCGCACATGAGCCCGGCACCACCGCTGCCGATGATGGCGACGTCGGTCTCGAGCACCGGCAGGGGTGCGTCAGCGCCCGGCACCGATGCTCCACCGGCGCAGCCGGCGAATCGAGGCGGCCGGGTCGATCCCCTTCGGGCACGCGCCGCTGCAGCCGTGGATGTAGTGGCAGCGCGTGACGCCGCCCTCCTGCGAGACGAGTCGCAGCCTGCGATCACGCGCCCCGTCGCGCGCGTCGGCTGCGAGCGTCATCGCGCGGTTGAGCGCAGCAGGCCCGAGGAACCGGTGCTCGGCACCGGCGAGATCACAGGCAGTCCAGCACGCGCCGCACGAGATGCAGTCGAGCCCGGACTCGATCGCCTCGCGGCTCGGGTCGTCCGCGGCCAGGACGCGCGGCTCCGCGTCGGCGCGCGGCGTGAACCACGGCTCCACGCTCCGCCACGCGGTTGAGAACGGCGTCGTGTCGACGATGAGGTCGCGCACGACCGGCAGGCCGGCGAGCGGCTCGAGCAACAACCCGTCTGCGCCGAGGAGTACGGGGGTGCGGCAGGCGAGCACGGGTCGGCCGTCGACGCGAATCGTGCAGGTGCCGCACATCGCGACGCGGCAGGAATAGCGAAAGGCGAGCGAGGCGTCGGTGCGCTGCAGGGCGAGCAGGACATCGAGCACCATCGTGGGTTCGCCGACCTCGACCGTGAAGTGGCGGCGAGCCTCGCTGTCGCTGCGCTCGATCTCAACCGCGAGCGCCGTCACCGATCGACTTGATCGTTCAAGTAGTTCACGGACGTATTCGTATCATCGCTGTCAAGCCCAACGCATCTATAAGCAATAGATATTGAATCTCTAGACGGGTGCCGGAACCGCACCAAGCGTCGCCGAGATCTCGGCCGCGTAGCGGCGGACGACCTCACCCAGCCCGTCGATACCGCCGGCCGGCAGCGTCAGCTTCAGCCCCGTGAGGCTGATCGCCGCCACGCACGACTGGCGATGGTCGAACACAGCCGCGCCGACGCAGAAGACGCCCTCGTTGTCCTCCTCATCGTCGACGGCGAACTCCTTCGCCCGGACGCCGGCAAGCTCACGGAGGAGGTGCTCGATATCGGTGATCGTCGTCGCGGTTCGCGCCGGCAGGCCGGTGCGGGCGACGATCGAACGGACGTGTTCCTCGGGGAGGTGCGAGAGGAGTGCCTTGCCGATCGCGCTGCAGTGCGGCAGCTCGCGGCGCGCGAGGTTGCTTTGGAAGCGGATTAGCCCGGGGCCGTCGACGCGGCCGATCATTACGGCGAAAGCCTCGTCGAGGACACCGAAGCGCGATGTCCAGCCCGTCTCCTCGGTCATCGCCCGCAGCGACGGCAACGCCAGATCGAGCAGGTCAATCTGCCCGAGCACCTGGTCGCCGAGGCGCGCGAGCGTCAGGCCCAGCCGGTACCGGCGCGCGCGCCCCTCGCCGAGCTCGGCGACGAAGCCTCGCGCGGTGAGAGTCCGGAGCACGGCGAGAACGGTGCTCTTCGACGTGTCGAGCAGGCGTGCGAGCTCCGAGAGCCGGAGCCCGTGCGAGTCGGTCTCGGCGAGCACCTCGAGCACGTCGAGAGCGCGCTCGACGCTGCGGACACGGTAGCGCTCGTGCCCGTCGGTGCTGCTTGACTTTTCCACCGCGCTCACTTAGAACTGCCCCGTGTTGTGTACAGCGCATCAACGTTCGGCACAGCCGAACAATATTGGAAACGCAGCTTGGAAAGCAAGCGGCCTCGCATGAAGGCTAATGAGGCGCTCGGCAGGCTCGGCCTCAACTCGACCGTAGCCGGACCCGCACCCAGTGACCAGCGGTTCCCGGACGGCGCCCATTACCGGGTCGAGATTCCAAGCGTCGAGGGACAGCGCGTACTCGAAGCCGTGCTCGACGCAGCCCGCGAGCACGAGATCGTCGTCAACCGGGTCTCGCAAGGGAGCGGAGCGATGCTGCTCTCCGAAGCCGAGCTGCGCGAGATGGCGTTCCTCGCCGCCGAGGCGGGCGTCGAGGTGTCTCTCTTCGTAGGCCCGCGCGAGGGTTACGGGGTGGGCGCGCACGCGCGCTCAGCCGACGGAGCCGCGCATGCCGGCCAGCTGCGCGGGCTGCGCGGACTCTCGTACGCGATCGAGGACGTAGCGCGTGCCGTCGAAGCCGGGATCCGCAGCTTCCTGATTGCCGACACGGGACTCCTGATCCTCCTCCGCGACATGCAGGAAGCCGGCGAGTTGCCGGCGGAGTGCGGCTGGAAGATCTCCGTAGCGATGGCGCCGTCGAACCCGGCCGCGCTGATGGTGCTCGCCGGGCTCGGCGCGACGACGATCAACATCCCCTCCGATATCACGACTGCTGAACTCGCCGAGATGCGCGCGGCGACGTCGCTGCCGATCGACCTCTATGTCGAGTCGCCGGACAATCTCGGCGGCGTCGTGCGCGGAAACGAGCTGGCTGACCTGGTCGCCGTCGGCGCACCGCTCTACGCGAAGTTCGGCCTCCGCAACTCCCGCCCGCTCTATCCCGCCGGCGAACACCTCGTCGACGAAGCATCGGCGATCGGCCGCGAGAAAGTTCGCCGAGCCGCGGTTGCGCTCGAGTGGCTGGGGCGTCTGGACCCGACGCTGCGCCAGTCCGCACCTGGAGCGGAAGGAATCCGCGTGCCGGCGGTGGTGGCCACGGGCGCCGCTCCCTACGACGGTAAGGCAACTAACTCGGGCGGACGCAGTCCTACCCCGATAGGAATCCACGAGGAGGAGGAGAGACATGCATCGCTTTGACAGGCGGCTCAGGGTCGCCATGCTGGCGCTCGCCGCGAGCGCGCTCACGTTCGGCTCGATCGGCGCCTCGTCGTCCGACGGTGCGCTCAACGCGTCGACCGGCACAACGGTGCAGGCCCAGACCTGCAAGCAGCAGGGCGCGCTGAGGTACGGGCTCGCAGGTGGAGGAGTCAACAATCTCGATCCGGCCATCAGCAACTTGGCCAACCGCGTCGTGATCATGCCGCTCCTCTATCCGTCGCTGACGAAGCTCCGTCAGGACGGGACGGTCGTGCCCGACCTCGCCACCAAATGGCGCCACTCGGCGGATCTGAAGACGTGGTGGTTCTACCTGAAGCGCAACATCCGCTACGCCGACGGCCGGCAGTTCGACGCCGACGACGTGGTCGCGAACGTCCTGCGGAACCTCGATCCGAAGGTGGGCTCGGGCGCGCGGCGGTTCATCAACGACATCCGCTCGGTCCGGGCGATCACGAAGTATCAGGTCCGGTTCAAGCTGGGCTCCCCGTCCGCGATCCTGCCCGACGCGCTGTACCTGGTGAAGATGGTCGACGTCAGCGACGTGAGCAGGCTCGCGACGCAGGGCAATGGCCCGGGGCCCTACAAGGTCGCCCGCTACGTGCCCAACAACACGCTGACGCTCGTCCCGAACCCGTTCTACTTCGGGCCGAAGCCGTGCCTGAGGAGCATCACCATCATCGCTCAGCCCGATACGACCTCGATGGTCACCGCGTTCAGGAGCAGGAAGCTCGACATGATCTGGCAGTTCCCGGCGACCGCCGTCTCGGCGATCCAGGGAACGCGGGACGCCGTCATCATCAAGCCGAGGACGGTCTCGACGGCGCACGTCCTCGAGGTCGACACGACGTCGCCGCCGTTCGACAACCCGGTCGCCAGGCGGGCGCTCTCGTACGCCATGAACAGGACGGCGATGGTCCGGGCCGCGTTCCTGGGCGAGGCGCAGGCATCGGTTGCGAACAGCCCGATCAGCGTTACGAGCCCCGCGTACAACAAGAAGCTGCCCAAGCACACCTTCAACCTCAACCGGGCACGGCAGCTGTTCACCCAAGCCGGCATCAAGCCGGGCACGAAGTTCACCTACTGGGCGCAGGCCGGCAAGCGGCCCGAGTGGATCACGAACGGGCAGATCCTGCAGCAGGATCTCCGCAAGATCGGGATCAACCTCGAGATCGAGCAGGCCGATCCCGCCACGTGGGTGGCGAAGTTCAACCCGTCCCCGAAGAAGTTCCCGAACCTGATCGTGGCGACGTTCCTCTCGCTGCAGCCGGCTCCGGCCCTCGGCCTGAGCGCCGCGCTGAAGGGCTGCGACTGCAACTGGGGCCTCGTCCCTGGCACGCCGTATCCGAGGTACTACTCGATGGTGCTGCAGTCCCTCGGCGTCCCCGACCCGGCCAAACGCCAGGGGCTCTACGACCGGTTGCAGTCGATGTTCAACCAGGAGTCGCCGTTCATGGTGATCGCACACCAGTCGAACCTGGTGGCCGCCCACAAGTCCGTGAACGGAGCCTGGGAGGATCCCAGCGGCAACATGCACCTGGAGAGCGCCCGGATAGTCCCCTAACCGGGAGCAACTCGAACCAGTGACGTCCAAAAGGAAGCGCGGGGGTCGATGGCCACGTACGTCCTGAGGCGAGCCGTCACGAGCGTCGGTCTGCTCGTGCTCAGCTCGATGCTCATCTTCGTCGTCCTCCGGCTGATCCCCGGGGACCCGACCGTCCTCAAGCTGGGCGGCTCGGGGACGGACGTGGACCCCCGCGCTTTCGAAGCGCTCCGGCACGAGCTCGGCCTCGACCGGTCGCTGGCCTATCAGTACGTGCATTGGATCGACGGCATCCTGCACTGGGACTTCGGGCTGTCCTACTTCAGCCAGTACCCGGTCACGACGCTGATTACGGACCGAGCCGGAGCGACATTCCAGCTGGCGTTGGTCTCGCTCCTGCTGGGGCTCCTGATCGCCGTTCCCGCGGCGACGCTCGGCGCGGTCTGGCGGAACCGTGTCTTCGACTCGCTGCTCTCCGGGGGTACCGCGCTCGGAATGGCGACGCCGTCGTTCGTGACGGGGATCGTGCTGATCGTGATCTTCGGGGTCAAGCTCGACCTCCTGCCGACCCAGGGATACGTCCCATTTGGAGAGGATCCGGTGGAGAGTGTGAAGACGGTGCTCCTGCCCGCGGTCACGCTCGCCGTCGCGATCGCGGCGCCGATCGTGCTGATCCTCCGCTCGTCGCTCGACGACGTCGCCTCGGCGCCGTACATCAGGACCGCCCAAGGGAAGGGGTTGCTCCGGCGCCGGATCGTCCTGGGGCACCTCCTTCCGAACGCGACGATTCCGACGCTGACGATGGTGGGTGTCATCGTCGGCGACTTGCTCGGCGGCACGGTGATCGTCGAGTACGTCTTCGCCCGGCCGGGGCTCGGCTCGCTCATGGTCGACGCGGTGTACCAGCGGGACTACGAGGTGCTGCAGGCGCTCGTGCTGCTCGCGGCAGCCGCGTTCATCGTCACGAGCTTCATCGTCGACCTGCTTTACGGCGTCCTCGACCCGCGGCTGCGCGTTCGCGGCCAGGAGGCGTGAACGTGACCGAGGTCGCGGCCATGGAGTTGCCCAGATCGGGTGGCCGGCGCGGGGAGACCATCCTTCGCCTCTTGCGTCGGCCGGCCGGGGCGATCGCCGCACTCATTGTCGTCCTGATCGTGGTGGGAGTTCTCGCTGCGCCCGTGCTGGCCCCCCACTCGCCGACGGAGTTCGACTACGAGCGCCTCTTCGCGGGGCCCTCCTGGGACCATCCGTTCGGGACAGACGAGCTCGGGCGGGATCTCCTGTCGCGCGTCCTTCACGGCGGCCGGACGTCACTCTGGATCGCCGCCCTCGCGACCCTGATCTCGATGGTGTCCGGCGCGGTCTGGGGCTTCGTCGCGGCCTTCAGGAGCGGCTGGGTCGGCGAGATGATGATGCGGGCGGTGGACGTGACGCTCGGCATGCCGGTGATCCTGATCGGCCTCGTGCTCGTCGCGGCGTTCGGCTCGTCGATCCTCAGCCTGGTGCTCATCCTGGGCTTTCTCTTCGCGCCGGCGACCGCGCGGCTCGCTCGCTCGGCGATCCTGTCCGAACTCGAGTCGGACTACTACCTCGCCGCGACGTCGGTCGGCGCTCCGCCCTGGCGGATCATCTTCGGGGAGCTGCTGCCGAATACGGTGCCGGTGCTGCTCGCGCGGGCCTCGATCGTCGCGGCCGCCGCGATCTTCGTCGAGGCGAGCCTCAGCTTCCTCGGGCTCGGCGTCCAGCCGCCCGCGGCCTCGTGGGGCACCCTCCTCCAGATCGGCTATGCGTCCCTCTACAGCTCCTACTGGTACTCGATCTTCCCGGGAGTCGTGATCGTCGTCACGGTTCTCGCGCTCAACACCCTCGGCAACAGCCTCCAGTACGCCCTCGACCCCTCACGCAGATGATCGAGGTTGCCCCTCCGAGTGTCGCGCAGGAGACCCTCCTGAACGTGCGTGACCTCGCGGTCGAGTTCCCGCACCAGGGAGGGCTGGTGCGACCCGTGCGCGGCGCGTCGTTCACGCTCGCGCCGCGTCAGCGGCTCGGCCTCGTGGGCGAGTCCGGGTCCGGCAAGTCCCTGACGGCGCTCTCGTTGATGCGGCTGCTGCCGCCTCCCGGCCGGATAGCCGCCGGTCAGGTCCTGCTCCGCGGCCTCGACCTGGCGCAGCTGCCGGAGCGGCAGATGGCTCGCGTGCGGGGCGGGCGGATCGCGCTGATCGGGCAGGACCCGATGTCGTCGCTGAACCCAGTTCATTCGGTTGGCGAGCAGATCGTCGAGGCGATCCGCGCCCACGAGAGCGTCTCGCAGCGGGTGGCGCGCGAACGCGCGGTCGACCTGCTCGGCCAGGTCGGGCTGCCAAACCCGGCACAGCGCTTCGATAGCTATCCGCACCAGTTCTCGGGAGGGATGCGGCAGCGCGTGATGATCGCAATGGCGATCTCGGCGAACCCCGACGTGCTGATCGCGGACGAGCCGACGACCGCCCTCGACGTGACGACGCAGGCACGGATCATCGACCTGCTCTCGGGGCTGGTGGAAGAACGGGAGATGGCCGTGATCCTGATCACGCACGACCTGGGGCTCGCCGCCAGCTTCTGCGACGACATCCAGGTCATGTACGCAGGCCGGATCGTCGAGCGCAGTCGGCCCGCGCCGCTGTTCGCCCAGCCCCTGCACCCGTACACGGAGGCACTCCTGAACGCGATCTGCCGCCTCGACTTCGACGTCGACGAGCCGATCGCGGCGATTCCAGGCCAGCCGCCGCTGCCGCAGTCGCTTCCGTCAGGGTGCGCGTTCCATCCGCGGTGCCCGCACGCGGTCGCGCGCTGCGCGAGCGAAGAGCCGGCGTCGCACGTGTTCTCGGACGGGCGGCTGGCCGCATGTCACTTCGCGGAGCAGCGTGCAGGGGGAGCCGCGTGAGCGGCGCCCTCTCGGCTGTCGACGCCGACTCGCACGCTCCCGTTCAGGAGCAGCGTGAAGCGCTCGTCGTCGTGGACCGGCTAGCGCGCCATTTCGGCGGTGGTCGCCGCCACCCGGACCGGGCGGTGCGCGCGGTGGACGACGTCTCGTTCCAGATCCGGCGCGGCGAGACGTTCGGTCTCGTCGGCGAGTCCGGCTCTGGGAAGTCGACGCTCGCACGCCTGCTTTTGAGGCTGGATCGCCCGACGTCCGGCCGAGTGCTCTTCGACGGCGACGAGGTCTTCTCGATGCCGGCACGTGCGCACCGTCGGCGGGTGCGGCCCCGGATGCAGATGGTCTTCCAGGACCCCTACGCGTCGCTGAACAGGCGCAAGACCGCGGGGCAGACGATCGCGCTGCCGCTGCGGGTTCACAAGCCCGAGCTCGGCTCCGCCGCCAGGGCGGCACGCGTGCGCGAACTGCTCGACCTCGTCGGCCTGCGGGCCACGCACGCCGGCGCCTACCCGCGCCAGCTCTCCGGTGGGCAGTGCCAGCGCGTCTCGATCGCGCGGGCGCTCGCCCTCGGGGCCGACTTCGTCGTGCTCGATGAGGCGGTCTCGTCCATCGACGTCTCGATCCAGGCTCAGATCCTGAACCTCCTGCGGAGCCTGCAGGAGAAGCTCGGCCTCACGTACCTGTTCGTCAGCCACGACCTCGCGGTCGTCCGCTACATGTCGAACTCGATCGGCGTGATGTACGGCGGCCGGATCGTCGAACTTGGCTCGCGCGAGCAGCTGTTCTCGAGCCCGCAGCATCCGTGCACGCACGCGCTGCTCGCGTCGATTCCGGCGCCGGAACCGCTCGACACGCGACGTCGAGAGCACGATCTGATCCGAGAGGAGGTCGTCACCGACGGCCGGGTGGAGGGTTGTCGTTTCCATCCTCGCTGCCCACTCGGCTCCCGTGAGCGTTGCCGGGCCATCGAGCCGGGGCTGAACCCGGTCGGGTCCGGCCAACGAGCCGCGTGCCACTTTCCCCAGTCCGCGGAGAGCCTCGCCGCACAAGCGGCCGCCGACGCTGCAGCCACGGCATGAGCGCGGTCCGTCCCTGGGCGCAGCTCACGCGCGAAGAGATCGGCGAGCTCGCTCCGGAGGCATTGACGGTGCTGCCGGTCGGGTCGACCGAGCAGCACGGCCTGCACCTCGCGACCGGCACCGATGCAGCCCTCGTCACCGCGATCGCCGAGCAGGCCGCCGCGGCGGCCTCCCGGCCGGACACGATCCTGCTCGCGCCCACGCTCGCGTACGGAGCCTCCGACCATCACCTCCCCTTCGGCGGCACGATCTCACTCCGTGCGGCGACGTTCCAGCACGTCCTGGGCGACGTGTTGTCGTCCGCGGCGCAGGCGGGGTGCCGGCGCCTGTTCGTCCTGAACGGGCACGGCGGCAACTCCGCCGCGTGTGCGACTGCGGTCGTGGAGGCATCGCGCCAGCACGGCCTCGTCGCGGCCACCGCGATGCCCTCGGATCTCGTCGATCCGAAGGAGATCGAGGGGCCGGTGCACGGCCACGCCGGGAGCTTCGAGACGTCGCTGATGCTGGCGCTCCACCCCGACCGCGTCCGGCCCGACCTCGCGAAGCCGTCGCCCGGCGGGGCCGCGCGCACGTGGCCGCGCGGACTGGTCGTCGCGGAGCCCGGACGCTGGCAGGAGCTCGACGGCTTCACCGACCGCCCCGACGAGGCGTCGCGCGAGCGCGGCGAGCAGGCGCTCGCGGTGTGCGTTGCCGCCGTCGCGGCGGCCTTCGAGCAGCTTGCCGGCACCGGTGCCTGACGTACTCGGGCCGACGATCACGGCCGTCGAGACGACGACAGTCAGCGGGCGCGCCAAGCCGGGCCTGAAGGTGCGCGGTCAGCGCGTCACGCACGACGCCTCGACGTTCACCCTCGTGCGAGTCGTCACCGACGAGGGCGTCGAGGGCTTCGGCGAGGTGAGCGCGACTGCCGCCTGGAGCGGCGAGGACGCGGTCACCGCGACGCACTTCGTCCGTGACCTGCTCGGCCCCGCCCTGGTCGGCAAGCCGCTCGCGCCGATCGACGCGCACGCAACCGAGTTCGACCGTGTGCTCCGAGGCAACTGGTTCACCAAAGCGGGGGTGAGCACGGCGCTCTGGGACGCGCTCGGACGCACGCGCGGTGTCACGGTGGCCGAGCTGCTCGGCGGGCCGTACCGGCGCGAGGTGCCGGTCAAGATCTCGCTTAGCGGCGACGACGACGAGCTGCGGGTGGGCTACGAGACCGCGTTCGCGCTGGGCTTCCGGTCATTCAAGGTGAAGGTCGGCCGCGATCCGGACGCCGACGTGGCCCGGCTCGCGCTCGCGCGCGATCTGGCCGGCGACGATGCGCTCCTCGGAGCGGACGCGAACGGCGGCTGGACGCTGGCGGTCGCGCTCGAAACGGTGCCCCGCCTGGCCGAGTCGGGGATCGCCTTCATCGAGCAGCCTGTCCACCCCGACGATCTCGAAGGGCTGCGCGACGTGCGCTCGCTCGGCATTCCGCTGATCGCCGACGAATCGGTCTACTCGCCCGCGGACGTCGGGCGAATCGCGCGGCTGGGCGCGGCGGACATCGTCAGCGTCTACGTCGGCAAGAGCTCTGCGCTCGAACGGGCGGTCGAGTCCGCGCGGCTCGCGAACGAGCTCGGGATGGACGTCGTGATCGGGGCGAACGGGGAGATGGGGATCGGCGCGGCCGCCCAACTGCAAGTCGCCTGCGCCTGCGAGCGGATCAGCGAGATCCCGCACGGCATCATCGGCCACCACTTCTACGAGGACGAGCCGACGCTGAAGACGCCGCTCGACATCGACGGTCTCCGGGCGCGGCTGCCCGATGGCCCCGGCCTCGGCGTCGAGCTCGCCGATGAGGTTCGGATCCGCTTTTCCTCGTGACCGTCGTGAGCAACGAGCCAACGGCCATTCGTCGAGGTTCGACCAAGGGAGCCATGCCAAAGACACTGACCTTTCACATCGTCGAGCTCGAAGCGAAAGCGGTCGCCGACCTCCTCGAAGACCGGGCACCGAGGACCTGCGAGCTGATCTGGGAGCGGCTCCCGCTCGAAGAACGCCTCGTCCACGGCATGTACTCCGGCCCGGAGCTGTTCATCGTCCTCGACGGGTTTCCCGGGGTCGGACCCGAGAACCAGGTGAGCCGACCGCTTCCCGGAGACGTCGGGTACTTCCACCAGGATCCGGGCCTCTACGCCTCTTCGCCGCACGAGGTCGCGGAGCTGGTGTACGTCTACGACCGCGGTGCGGCGATCAAGGGCGCCGAGGGGCACGACAGCTGGGTCAACCTCTTCGCGACGCTGAGGCCCGAGGGCGCGGAGGCCTTTCTAGCCGCGAGCAAGCGGGCACGCCGCGAGGGCCCATTCACCCTTCGCGTCGAGGCGGGGAGGCCCTAGGCGCGCGTGCGACGCCGTATTCGAACCGATGATCCGGGCCCGGAATCGCACCCGCAGACGTGGTCGTGATCCCGCAGGTGGTCCCGAAGGACACCGCCGCGACGAGCGGGAGGCCATTCTCGCCGGCGTCCATCAGCGCCAGGAGCTCCGCCTCGGCTTCGAGCGCCCCGTCGACCGGGCGCACGGCGAGGTTGGGAGCGGCGATGGCATCGGCGATCGACGCGCCGTAATGCACGAGATCGACCACGGCGCAGAGCATGATCCCGGGAATGCGCGGGCCGCCGACGCTGCCGATCGCGTGCCGGTCGCCGTTCGCCTCCTCGACGATGACCGGCGTCATGTTCGTGACGGCCAGCGGGCCTGCCGCAGTGGGCGCGAAGAGATTGATCCCGGAGTTGAGGACGATCCCGGTGCCGGCCGCCACGAGCCCGGAGCCGAACCGCCGGTGACCGTGCGTGAGAGTCAGCGACGCGAGCCCGCCCTCGGCGTCGGCGGCGCAGAGGTGGGTCGTGTGCTGCGAGCTCAGCGCCGCTTTCGCCGCGCGCGTGCGCTCGTCCCAGGCGAGACGCAGCGCACGGGCGAGCTCGGAGACGTACTCGCGCCCGCGATCACGTCCGAGCCGGCTCGTCTCGAGGTGGCCGAGCGCGGAGAAGAGGACGCCGGCACCGCTGGTCTCACGCGACGGCCCGTACAGCCTCGCGGGGCCGAAGGCCTCCTGCTCGGGTGCCCCGAACAGGACGCCGTCGTGGTCGAGGTCCCCGGGCTCGAGGAAGCCGCCGTCCGCCAGCGCGGTTGCGCACATAGCGTCGACGATCGGCCCGGTGCGGAACGGCTCGACTCCGTCGCGCGCGATCGTCTCCAGCGTGACTGCCAGATCTGGCTGGACGAGCAGGCTTCCACGCTCCGGCGGCCCGCCGGACGGGAGGAAGATCGCCGCGAACGCCGGCTCGCCGCCCTCCGTCCTCTCCCAGTGGTCGGAGAGCGCGCTCGTGAGGTCGCGCCCGATCGCGAATCCGTCGCGGGCCAACCGGATGGCCGGGGCGACCACCTCGGCCAGCGGGCACCGGCCGAGCAGCCCATGCGCGGCCAGGAGCCCCGGCACGACCGCGGGGGGCGCGACCGAGGGGCCGCCGTCGCGGCGGTGGGTGGTGTCACCGGGGATACGCAGGAGCGCGGGGTCGAGCCGTCGAGGCGCCCAGGTGTTGAAATCGACCTGGACGGGCGGTCCGGCCGGCGGTGCGTACACGAGGAAGCCGCCGTACCCGCCGAGCCCACAGCTCGCCGGATCCACCACGGTCAGTGCGAACGCGGTCGCGATCGCGGCGTCGACGGCGGTTCCTCCTCGCGCCAGCGCGCTTGCGCCCGCATCGGCCGCCGCCTGGTGGGCCGCCACGACGAGACCGCCCGAAGCCGTGTCGGTCCTCGCCTCGCCCACTCTGACGAAATCATATAGAGGAGGTCGCTGTGGATATGGATTGCGAATCGCTGGGATTCCCGTCGTGAACGCAGGCGTCCAGGTCTTCGTCTACCCGGAGGAGCTCGACCACACCGGGCCGAGCGACCTCGCGGCGCAGGTGCTCGAGCTAGGCTGCGATGCTGTCTCCGTCGCGGTCGCGTACCACCCAGCACGCCGCGTCTTCCCCCGGCACCGGCGCGTTAGCGTGCTCACGCGGAGCACGCTCTACCTCGAGCCTGAGCGGAGCCGCTACGGCTCCGTCGTGCCGACCGGCGTCCCGTGGGAGGGGCTACTGCGCTTCCGCGAGGCGTGTGACCTGGCCGGTCTACGCTTTCGGGCCTGGATCGTGGGCCTACACAACGGCGAGCTCGCAGCGGCGCACCCCCACGCGGCGGCGCGACTGCTCGACGGTTCGCCCGCCGGGCACAGCCTCTGTCCGTCGGCGCCCGAGGCGGTGGAGTACCTCGCCGCGCTCGCCGGCGACGTCGCCGCGCAGCTCAGCCCGGAAGCCGTCGACCTGGAGGCCGGCTTCTATCCCGCCTGGGAGCCGTCGTACACGCTGACGCTCGCGCTCGAGCCGCTCTCCGAGCGCGCCCGGCTGCTCGGTGCGCAGTGCTTCTGCGAGTCCTGCCGGGTCTTCCTCGGGGCAGAGGCGCAGGCGCGAGCGTACGCCGCCGCCGGCCCGCCGTTCGGCGCCGGAGCGGACGACGAGGGCATCCTCGCGGAGCTCGCCGCCGCTCGCGCGGCGAGCGCGGCGCAGCTCGTCGCGGCCACCGCCGCGTCCGTTCACGCCGAGGGAAGTCTCCTCCGCGTCTTCGCCTCCGGCCCTCCAGAGCAGGCCGCGCTCCAGGGGGTGGCGCCCGAGTCGGTGGCGGCCGCCGACGCACTCCTCTTCGGCTGCGGGCCGCTTGCGGGCGACGAGCTTCTCAGCCGCTTTGCCGACCTGCGCACGCTCGCCGGCCGCTCGGGCTCGGTCTCGACCAACTGGATCCGCGGGCGGACTGCGCTGGTCGCCGACGTCGAGCGGCTCGTCGCCGCCGGTGCGGAAGGGCTCGCGCTCTACAACCTCTCGCTCGTGCCCGAGGCCGGTCTCGAGGCGTTCCGTGCCGCCGCGCAGGCATTCCGGGGGGCGGTGCCGGCCTGATGGTGCTCGACGGCCACGTCATGCTCGGCGCCGGGCGCGACGCGACGCTCACCGCCGAGCAGCTGCTCGAAACGATGGAGCGGCTCCGGATCGACCGCGCCCTCGTCTCGCCCGCGGAGGGGTTCCTACCGGTGCGCAACCGCGAGGGGAACGAGTTCGCCGCTGCTGCCGCGGCGGCGTCCGGGGGCCGCCTGCTCGCCTACGCCGTGGCGACGCCGTGGCTGGGCGCCGACGCGCTCGAGGAGCTGCGACGGGCGCGCGATGCGGGCGCCCGGGCGCTCAAGCTCGACTCCGCGCTCCAGGGCTTCGACCTCCTCGACGGCCAGAGCGAGCCGCTCGTCTCCTTCGCGATCGAGTCCGGCTGGCCGGTCTACATCCGCACCGGCACCCCTCCGCACGCGCTGCCGCTTCAGGTCGCGTGGCTCGCCGCGCGTTTTCCAGAGGGCAGCTTCCTGCTCGGCAAGTCCGGGGCGACGGACTTCTCGCACGACGGCCCGGCCACCCTCGCGGCCACCGCAAACGTCTTCGCCGACAGCGTCTATGTCGAGTGGCCCACCGCGCTCGCCGCCGCCGACCCTGAGGGCCGGGGCGGGCGTGTCTTCTTCTCCACCGACGCGCCGTTTGGCGACCCGGTGATCGAGCTTGCCCGGGTGACCGAGGCGCCCTACGGGGCCGACGTCCGAGCCGCGATCCTCGGTGGCACGCTCGGGCGCCTGCTCGGACTGTGATCGGTCTCGGGCCAGGTGATCGCGTTCTCGTCCATTCGTCGCTTCGCGCCGTCGGTCTCGACGCGGACGAGCTGATCGACGAGCTGCTCGCGGCGGTCGGCCCGCGAGGGCTCGTCGTGATGCCGACCTTCACGTACGACAACGAGACGTTCACTCCCGACACACCGAGTCGCACGGGCGCGCTCACCGATGTGTTCCGCCGCCGACCCGAGGCCCTGCGCTCGCTGCACCCGACCTACTCGGTGGCGGCGATCGGGTCAGGCGCTGCCGAGCTGCTCGAAGGGCACGAGCGCGTCGCGGCGACCGATGTCGAGAGCCCGCTCGGCCGCCTTGCAGCATCCGGCGGCCTCGTCCTGCTGCTCGGCGTCGGCCACACGTCGAACACGACCGTTCACGTGGGCGAGTTCGAGGCGGACGCGCCGTACCTCGAGATCCCCTTCGACCCCGCCTGGCCGACCCATGGCTACGACCGCTTCCCGGGCTGTAGCCGCGCGTTCGGGTTCCTCGAGCGGCCGCTGCGCGAGCGGGGCGCGATCCGCGACGGCAACGTCGGCCGGGCGCTGGCCCAGCTCGTGCCATGTCGCGTCGTGGTTGAGGAGACGGTTGCGCTCCTCCGCGCCGACCGGACGGCGCTCCTCTGCACTGATCGCGCGTGCTACCGCTGCTCCTATGCGCGGGAGCGACTCAGCTAGGCCGCTCGAGGCCGAGGAGCGGAAGCGGATCCCGCTCGATCAGCTCCTCGACTTTCTCGAGCGGCACCGGGGGGAACTTGGTTCCCTCGATTGGATCGTTCACCCTCCGCAGCCCCGCGGCTGTCTCTGTCGGCGTTGCAATCGGGAAGTCCGAGCCGAAGAGGAGCTTGTCGAGCGCACCCCACTCGGTGGCGAGCCGCAGCGCCTCGTAAAAGCTCCACGGTCGGTAGAAGAGCGCCGAGATGTCGGCGTAGACGTGCGGGTGCTTGCGAATCGTCACGATCGTCTCCCGCTGCCACGGGTGGCCCATGTGGGCCATCACGACCCGCAGCTCGGGGAAGCGGATCGCGATCTCGTCCATCAGAAGCGGATGGGCGTAACGGAGCGGCGCGTCCTGCACCGGCGAGGCACCCTGGTGGAAGAGGATCGGGAGGCCGTACCGCTCCGCGAGCTCGTAGACGCGCAGAGCTGCGTCGCCGAGCGGGTCGAAGACCTGATAATTCGGGCCGAGCTTGATTCCGCTCAGGCCGAGGCTGGCACGCGCGCGCTCGAGCTCGTCGAGGGCGCCGTCGACCTCGGGGTGGATCGAGAGGAAGCCGATCCGGCGCGTGGGGGCGTCCGCGACGAAGGCGGCGACCGCGTCGTTTAGGGCAGGGTCAACCTTCCTCCGGTTCCGGGCGATCGTGAACGCGGCGGATACCTCGACGTCCGCGAATGCCTCGGCATAGTCGGCCCAGGTCGTCGTTGCCGCGACCGGCCGGTCGGGCCGCCACTTGTCGTTGACGACGAGCTCGTCGTGCGGGACGTGTTCGCGGTGCGTCGGGACGTGCGAGTGGATGTCGATCATGCGGCGAGCAGTCGGCGCGGGTTCGTGACGAGGATCGCCTCGCGTTGCGCGCCGTCGAGAGCGAGCTCATCGAGCTGGCGGACGCGAAGCACGGCGTAGCGCTGGAGAGGTTCGGGGCGGAGGCCCGCGTCTGTGCCAAAGAGGAGCCGCTCGAGCGGGCAGCGTGCGACGATCGCGCGCATCGCGTAGCCGGGCGTGCCGGACATGCAGAGGTGGACGTTCACGGTCGTCAGGACGGCTTCGATCGCCTCGCGCCAGAGGTCGTGCAGGCCGCCGTGGCCGAGCACGATCTGCGTCCGAGGATGGCGACGCGCGAGTGCGGCGAGCTGGAGCGGCGTCGAGAACGGTGGCGTGCCGTCGTGGAACAGGATCGGAATCCCGATCCGTCCAGCCGTCTCGCAGACGCGCTTCAGGCCCGGTTCGTGCGTCGAGAAGCCCTGCAGCCAGGGGTGGAGCTTGACGCCGCGCATCCCGTGCTCGTGGACGCAGCGCTCTATCTCCTCGCCGGCCCCGGGATCCCTCGGGTCGACGGTCGCGAACGCGACAAGCCGTTCCGGCGTCGGGGCGACCCAGGCGGCAAGCGAGTCGTTGGCTGCCGCGCTCGGGCGTAGCAGGCCCTCGTAGGTGAAGACGACCGAGACGTCGACGCCGAGCTCGTCCATCGCGGCGAGGTACTCGTCAGGTCCGTACGCGGCCGCAGCCGGCTGGTGGACGTGGAAGTCGATCACGCCGGCACCAGGCGTGCGACGCCGGCAGCCTGGGCGATCCGCTCGGCTAGCTCGAGGCTCGCGATCGCCTCGTCGAGACCGGGGACGGGCGCGGTGCCTGCGAGACAGGCATCGACGAAGCGCTCGAGCTGGAGTGCGAAGCAGACTTCCGTCTTGTCGCCCGGCGGCTCGAGGATCTCGGTCGTCCCGTCCGCGAGCTCGACCGTGAGCCCGAAGGTAGGCGGGTCGAGCGTCGCCAGCCCCTTCGGGCCGGTAACGACGAACTGGCTCCGCGGCAGTAGCGGCGTGAGCCACACGACCTCGAGGCGCGCGACGGTGCCGTCCGCGTAGGTGAGGACGCCGCCGTTGACGTTCGCGGTCGGGTAGGCGGGGTCGGTGCAGAGGCTCCAGCCGATGACGTCGACCGGGGCCTCGCCGAGGAGGTAGTTGAGCCGGTCGCAGGCGTGGACGCCGTCCGAGATGACCGGTGGGACCCGCTCGAGCGAGCGCAGTCGGCGGGCGTAGCCACGCGGATCGACGTCGGGGTTCGCAGGCTCGTCGCAGATCGCCGCCTGGATCAGGAAAGGGCGCCCGAACGCGCCGGCTGCGATCAGCTCGCGCAGTCGGTCGACGGCAGGGTGGTGGCGGTAGGTGAGTCCGATCTGCAACCGCTCGGCGGCACCCGGGGCGTCGCGGACCTCGGCGGTCGCGGCGACCGAGCGCCCGAGCGGCTTCTCCGCGAGCACGTACTTGCCCGCCTCAAGCGCGGCGAGGACGAGCGCGGGCGTGGCCGAGGGCGGCGTCGCGATCACGACCGCGTCCACGTCCGGGTCCGCGAGCACCGAGGCTGCATCCGTCGTCGTGCGCACGCCCGTCGGCGCAACGGCGAGACGCTCGGCGTCCTGGTCGGCGCCCACGACGACCGACGTGCGCGGGTTGCGCTCGAGCGCGGGCAGGTGCGCGCGAACGGCGATGTCGCCGAAACCGACGAGCCCGATCCGGAGGATCGCGTCACTCACGGGTGCGACCCTAACATGCGATACTGGCTCGTACTTGATCGTTCAAGTGTCCAGCCCCCGTCTGTCCTTCCTCGGCCAGGTTGCAGCCGCCCTGCGCGTCGTCGCGCCGGGTCTCGCGCTCGCGTTCGCCGGTGCAGGCGCAGGTTTCCTCACGCACGCGCTGCTGCCGGGCGTGCCGGTGGTCCTCGTGGCGATCGCACTCGGCCTGCTTGTCGCGAACGTCCGGGGCGTCCCCGTCGCAGCCCGTCCCGGTCTCGCACTCGCGTCGGGAGCGCTCCTCCGCGTTGGGATCGTGGTGCTCGGCTTCGAGCTCGTCCTCCAGGACATTCTCGCCCTCGGCGCGCGCGGCCTCGTTGTCGTCGTCGCAGTCGTCCTCGCGACGTTTTTCGGCACGCTCTGGGCCGGGCGACGGCTGGGCGTCTCGGAGGGACTCTCGCTGCTCGTCGCGACCGGGTTCTCGATCTGCGGCGTCTCCGCGATCGCGGCGGCGCGCGGCGTCAGCAACGCGGACGAGGAGGAGGTCACCTACGCGATCGCACTCGTCACGCTCTTCGGCAGCCTTGCGATCGTGCTCCTCCCGGCGGTGCGCGGGATCCTCGGGCTCGATGACCACGACTACGGCGTCTGGGTCGGCGCGAGCGTCCACGACATCGCGCAGGTCGTAGCAACGTCGTCCGCGGTCGGCGGCGTCGCCGTCGCGACGGCGGTCGTCGTCAAGCTGACGCGCGTGCTCCTACTCGGCCCGCTCATTGCCTGGATCGCCTGGACGAAGGGGCGAAGCGCCGGAGCCGCACGCGCGCAACTCGTACCGCCCTTCGTGCTCGCGTTCGTCGGCGCCGCCGCCCTGCGCAGCGCCGACCTCGTACCCTCGGGACTCTTGCCTCCGCTCGCCGACACGAAGACGGTACTGCTCGCACTTGCGCTCTTCGCGGTCGGCGCGCGCGTCAAGCTGCGCCGACTCCTCGCCGTCGGCGGCCGCCCTCTCGTGCTCGGCCTCTCCTCGTGGGCGATTGTCGCCGCGGTCGCGTACGCCGGCGTCACGGTGGTGTGGTCGTGAGTCGCCCGACCATGCGCGACGTGGCCGAGCAGGCCGGCGTCTCGATGCAGACCGTCTCGAACTACGTCAACGGTCGCTTCAACCTGATGTCCGAGCAGACGCGGGAGCGCGTCGGCCGTGACCTCGAGCGGCTCGGCTACTGGCCGAACGCCGCCGCACGGAGCCTGCGGGCGAAACGGACGATGACGCTTGGCTTCCTCGTCCTCGATGAGGGCGCCCGCTTCCTCGCAGACCCGATGACCGACCTGATCATCGCCGGCATCGGCGATGTCGCGCGCGACAACGGCTACTCGCTCCTGATCCAGGCGGCGCGCCCCGATCCCGACGACGCCGATCGGCTTTTTTCGCCGCTGCTTGAGGAGCGGGTGGACGGGGCGTTCCTCTTCCTCTCCGGCGCGCCGTCGGTACGGCGAAAGACGATCAGGCGGATGGCCGAACTCGGCTTCAACTGCGTCGTCTTCGAACAGGCCCCGGCGGGCGTGCCCGTGGTCTCCCTCACCGCCGAGAACCGGGCCGGGGCGCGGCAGCTCGCAGAGCACTTGCTCGCGCGCGGACACCGACGAATCGCGTTCATCTCCACCCGAATCCCGTGGCCGATGGTCGAGGAGCGGCTGCGCGGTTACCGCGAGGCGCTGAGTGCCGCTGAAGTTGTGGCACCGGAGCTCGAGGTCACCTACGGCGTCTGGAACCCGGCGGACGGCTCGCGGATGGCCGAGCGCCTGTTCGAGCTACCCGATCCGCCGACCGCGATCATGTGCGGCAACGACCTGCTCGCGCTCGGCGCGATGCGGGCCGCCCGGCTCCTCGGCCTGCGGATCCCGGACGATGTTGCGGTCACGGGCTTCAACGACTTCGAGTTCGCGCAGTTCGCCGACCCGCCGCTGACGACCGTTCGCGTCCCGGGCTACGACCTCGGCCGGGTGGGCGCGGAGCGCCTGATCGGCCGGCTCGGCGGCGTCGAGCCGCCTGCTACGAATGAGCGCGTAACGCTTCCGGTCGAGCTGCAGCTGCGGGGGTCGGCATGACCGGGCGGCTGTACGTCGGAGGCGAGTGGCGCGAGAGTAGCTCCAGCCGTACCTACGAGAAGCGAGACCCGTGGCGGCCGAGCGAGGTCGTCGGCGTCTACGCGGCAGCGAGCGCGGCCGACGCGGCCGACGCGGTCGCGGCGGCACGGCTCGCGCTTCCGGCTTGGTCGAGCCTCCCCGCCGACCGGCGCGCCGCGATCTTCCGCATTGCGGCAGCCGCGCTCGACGCACGGGCCGAGGATGTCGCGCGCGACATGACGGCCGAGACGGGCAAGCCGCTGCGCGAGGCCCGCGGGGAGGCGGCGCGCGCCGCGACGATTCTCCGCTTCGCGGCGGGTGAGGCCTGGCGGCCGGTGGGCGAGGTTTACGAGCCGTCCGTCCCCGACCAGACGCTCTACACGCGCCGGCGGCCCGTCGGCGTCGTCGCGTTGATCACGCCGTGGAACTTTCCCGCCGCGATTCCGGTCTGGAAGCTCGCGCCGGCGCTCGTGTACGGAAACACCGTCGTCCTCAAGCTCGCCTACGAGGCGCCACGTACGGGCCTGCACCTGGCGGAGTGCTTCGCCGAGGCCGGCCTGCCGCCGGGGGTGCTCAACGTGCTCACCGGATCGGGCTCTGAGGTCGGCGCAGCGCTCGTCGGCGACCCCGGCGTTCGGGCGATCTCGTTCACCGGATCGGTGCCGGTCGGCCACGGCCTGCGTGACGAGGCGAACGCACGCAACTGCCGCGTTCAACTCGAGCTCGGCGGACACAACCCGCTGCTCGTCATGGGCGACGCCGAGCTCGACCGCGCGGTCGAGGCGGCGTACGCGGGTGCATTCTGGTCGGCAGGTCAGAAGTGCACTGCGACGAGGCGGATCCTGGTCCAGGACGCTGTCTACGACGAGTTTCGCGGTCGCTTCTTGGCGCGCGTAGCCGCGGGTAGGGTCGGCGACCCCGCCGATCCCGGGACGGAAGTCGGGCCGCTCGTGAACGAGAGCGCGCTACGGGACGTTCTCGCCGCGATCGAGCGCGGCCGCGACGAAGGGGGCACCTTGCTGACCGGCGGCCACCGGGCGCACGACGATGCCTATCTCATCGCCCCGACCGTCTTCGAAGACGTTGCCGATCACACATTCCTCTCCTGCGAGGAGGTCTTCGGCCCGGTGACGTCGCTCTACCGCTTCTCCACTCTCGACGAGGGGCTCCGCCGGGCGAACGCGGTCGAGTTCGGTCTGTCAGCGGCGATCTTCACCCGTGACCTGCGCACGGTGCAGCGCTTCACGACCGAGGCCGAGGCGGGGATCCTGCACGTCAACTCCCAGACTGCAGGCGCCGACGTGCACGTCCCCTTCGGTGGGATCAAGGGCTCAGGCTGGGGGCCGCACGAGCAGGGTCGCGCGGCCATCGAGTTCTACACCGAACTCGTCACGGTCTACCAGGACGCCCCCGCGGAGTGATCGTCAGGAGGAGGCGAGGGCGATTGCGTCGACCTCGACCAACATCCCGCTTCCCAGCCCTGCCTGCACGGTCGTTCGCACGGGCGGAGTGTCGGGCATGTACTCGTCATAGGTCGTGTTCATCGCCGCGTAGTCGCGTCGGTCCGCGAGGTAAACCGTGACCTTCAGCGTCGACGCCAGCGACGCGCCGCCCGCTCGTAGAATCGCCTCGACGTTCTCCAGCGTCCGCCGGGTCTGCGCCTCAATCCCTTCCGGCAACTCGCCTGTGACCGGATGGATCGTGCGCTCCCTGCCCGGCGGTGAAGACGAGGCCGGCCGCCGCGATCCCTTGGCTATACCGGGCGACCGGGGTTGACGCACCGTCTGTCGAGAGCGCGCGTCTCGTAGACGATCCTCCTCCTGCGTCGTTCGCTGCGGACACCGGGACCAGTCTCACAGCGCGAGCGGATGGTGGCTCGACGCGCAAACGTCGGGAGTCGGATGTGATCCTCGGTGGATTTCTGGCCGCGGCGGCAGCGTTGCTCGCACGCACGTCCGGGTTCGGATTCGGCCTCGTCGCGACCCCCGCTCTGTTGCTCAGCGGCTTTTCTCTTGCGTTTGTCGTGACGGTGAATCTGCTGATCACCCTTGCAACACGCGTTTCCGTCGCGTGGCGGCTGCGGCACGCCGTTCGCTGGCAGCAGGCTGCGCTCCTCGTGGGCAGCGCGATCCCCGGGCTCTGGGTCGGATCGCGGACGCTCGGGGCGATCGACGAGCAGAAGTTGAAGCTCGTCGTCGGCGTGACCGTCGCCCTTGCGGCCGCCGCGCTCGCCTGGGCCGAACGGCGGCCGCCCCGCCGTCGCGTTCCCGGACTGAGCCGTCGCCGGCTTCGCAGGGGGTCTGCTCGGAACGACGACTTCGCTGATCGACGTCCCGCCCGCACTCCTGCTCGCGCGGCGCCGACTGGCCACGGTGACGTTCTTCGCCGACCTGTCGATTACTTCGTCGCCACCGCCGCGGTAGGGCTCGCCGTCCTTGCGGCCGAAGGGAATTCGACCAAAGCGCTGCACGAACATTTCGTCTGGTGGCTCCCGGGCATCCTCGTAGCAAACGCGATCGGGACGAGCGCCGGACTGCGCGCGCCCGCTTCGGTCGTCCGAGGTCTCACGTTGGGCTCGCGTTCGTAGCCGGAATCGTCTCCGCCCTCACAGCCTGACATCGACGGTGAGGCTACGGCTCAGAGAGAGCCTGGCTGAGCCCGCTCTGAACCCGCCGGTGCGCCCTTTCGTGGCACTCGGTGGCAGCTACTGTCGTACGTCTTTAAAGTCGGAAATGGCTCGTTGCAGGGATTGCGCGCAGATCCGAATCGCGAACCCCTTCGTTCACGGTTAAGTGCACTCCGCGCCTTTCTAGGCAACATGAAATTGCTATATGCAGGTCTTTCCTCGACCGAAGAGCCGACGCGCGGACTCGAACCGCGGACCCCTTCATTACGAGTGATGATGGTGACACCGGGAAAACCCTGCAAATTGGGTATTACGCCGTTCGTGGGTGGGTCTGAACCCGCCGTGAACCCGCTATTGCACGCCATCGGTTAGACCCTCGTCGTGAGCGGGGAGCCGCTTGCACAGCCGGGTCGTCAGGGCTTGCACGCCAATGGATTGCGTGGCCCGACTGTGCAGCTAGCCCGCGCAGATCGCCGGCCGGAGCTCGGGTCTTCATCTGCCGACGCGAACGAGGAATCAGTCGACGGGACCTGACGGAGCTACGGGCAGGCCGAGCGAGGCCGGTTCGCGTCGGCGATCAGGCGGGAGAGGACAGCCGGGTTGTTCGGCAGAGCGAAGTGATCGACGCCCGGGTTGTCGGTCAGGCTGAAGTGGAAGCAGGCCATCGCACGCCATGCACCGACCGCGTCGTTGGTCAGGTCTTCCTGGTTGATGTCGCCGTCGCGGGTGATGAAGATCGTCTCGTCGGTCAGGAGCTGACCGACTGCCAGGTCCGGCAGCCCGAGCCCGACGAGCGTCTCGAGGCCTGAGCCCTTCTCCGCGTAGACGTCGACTACTCGCCCCCGGCGAAGCCCGGCACCCGTCGTTCTACGATCGAAACAGTCCGTGTAGCCAGTGAGTAGGCTCTCCGCCGTGGCGCCCATCGAGACCAACGCCCGCCGGTAGGAGCTGCAGCGTGCCGGGGCGGCCCAGTCCGGTCGGGGAGGTCGCCGTCGTGGGCGCGGGGGTAACAGGGCTCTTCGTCGCGCACGAGCTGAGCCGCCTGGGGGTCGACGCCGTCACCGTGTACGAGCGGACCGGGATCGCGGCCGGCGCGTCCGGGGTGCAGCCGGGCGGGATCCGCCAGCAGTGGGGCACGGCCGTCAACTGCCTGCTCGCGCGCGAGTCGCTCGCGACCTACCGAGATGCGCAGGCCCGGCTAGAGATGCGGGTCGACCCCGGCTTCCGGGCGTGCGGCTACCTCTTCCTCGCCCATTCCGGGGAGACGCGGGCACGACTCGCTGCGAACATCGCGCTTCAGAACGAGCTCGGCATCGCCTCACGGATCGTCGAGCCCGACGAGGCGGCGCGGCTCGTCCCGGGTCTCGACCCGTCCTCGCTCGCGGGCGCCGCGTGGTGTGCCGAGGACGGCTACCTCGATCGTCCCCAGGCGGTGCTCGAGGCGCTCGGGGAGCGCGCCTCCGTCGTCCGCGCCGGCGTCGTCGGCCTCAGGGAGGAGGGGGCCGGGTGGGAGCTCGCCTTCGCAGACGGAACGAGCACCACTGCTGCGAAGGTCGTGGTGGCCGCGGGCTGGGAGTCGCGCGCGCTGCTCCCGGAGTTGCCGATCGAACGGGAGGCGCGCTACCTCTTCCTGAGCGAGCCGATCCGCGAGCGTCTGCTCGAGCCGCTCGTGATCTCGCCGGAGCGTCACTTCGCAGCCAAGCAGCTGGCCGACGGCCGCGTGCTCGCCAGCGATCTCACTGCCGCCGGCGACCCCGGCCTCGAACGCGACGGCTGGCGGCGCCATGTGCGTGAGTGCGTCGAGACGCTGCTGCCGACGCTCGAGTTCGTCGCGCTGCCGCTGCTCGTCGAGGGCTTCTACGACGTGACGCCGGATCACCAGGCGATCCTCGGCGAGGTGCGGCCGGGGCTCTGGGTCGCAGCCGGCTTCAGCGGCCACGGATTCATGCTCGCGCCGGCGGTCGGCCGGATCATCGCGGAGGCGATCGCGCTCGGACGCGAAGACGAGGCGCTGCGCGTGCTCGACGCTCGCCGCTTCGCCGAGGCGCGGCTGCTCCCCGAGCCCCAGGTCGTCTAGATGTTCCTGCAGCTGCTTGCGAACGGTCTCGTCGCCGGCTCGGTGATCGCGATCGCTGCGGTCGGGGTCTCGCTCGTCTACGAGATCCTGCGCATCGTCAACTTCGCGCACGGTGACTACCTCACCTTCGGCGCGTTCGTGGGCGTCGCCGCGAACGTCCGCTACGGCGAGCGGATGCTCGTCGCCACAATCGTCGCGATCGTCGCGACCGCGCTGTTGGCCCTCGTGCTCGAGTTCGCGCTCTGGCGCCCGATGCGCAGGCGCGGCGCCGGCTTCATGTCGCTCTTCATCACGTCGATCGGTCTGGCGCTGCTGCTACGCCACGTCCTCTTCCTGGTCGCCGGAGCCGAGCCTCGCAGCTACGCGGTCGATCCGTTCAAGGTCTACGTGGTCGGCAGCGTCCGCCTCGGCGGCAGCCAGGGGGCGGCGATCGTCGTCGGCGCCGTCGCGATCGTGCTCGTCGGCCTCCTGCTCGCGCGTACCGCGCTCGGCCGCAAGATGCGCGCGCTCGCGGACGACCGTGCGCTCGCCTCTATCGCCGGCGTGAACGTCGACCGCGTCGTCGTCTACACATGGTTGCTGGCAGGTGCGCTCGCCGGCCTCGCGGGCGTTCTGCAGGGGCTCGTGCAGGCGTCGTTCACGCCGAACACGGGCTTCCAGCTGCTGCTCCCGATCTTCGCGGCGGTCGTGCTCGGCGGGATCGGGAGCGCCTACGGCGCACTCGTCGGCGGCCTCTTGCTCGGCGTGGCGATGGAGCTCTCGACGTGGGAGGAGCTCGCGGGCGGCGTCAACCCGGTCTACAAGCCGGTGGTCGCGTTCGTGCTCCTGATCGGCGTTTTGCTCGTCCGGCCGCAGGGGCTGCTCGGCAAGGAGCGACTGCTGTGAGCACGGTCCTGAGCGGGGAATTCTGGGCGTTCGTGGGCGTCGTCGCCGGGATCTACACGATCTTCGGGCTCGGAGTCCAGGTGCAGTTCGGTTACACAGGCCTGCTCAACTTCGGCCACGTCGCCTTCATGGCGATCGGCGCCTACACGATGGCGATCCTGACGGTGAAGACCGGCATCGGCATGTGGGCGGCTGCCGTGATCGCGATCGGCGTCTCGATCCTCGCCGGGCTCCTACTCGGGCTACCCACGCTTCGCCTGCGCGCCGACTACTTCGCGATCACGACAATCGCCTTCAGCGAGATCGTGCGCTACGTCGCGCTCAACGAGGACCGGCTGACCGGCGGCTCGCAGGGGACGATCAACCTCGCGGGCGCGGGCGCCGCGGCGCAGTACGACGAGAGCTGGCAGCGCTTCCAGACGCGGGCCCAGGCCTGGCTCCACCTCGGCTCGAAGGACGTGACGATGCTCGTGCTCGTGTGGAGCGCGGCACTCGTGCTGCTCGTGCTCCTGCACCTTGCGGTGCGCTCGCCCTGGGGCCGCGTGCTGCGCTCGATCAGGGAGGACGAGGACGCGGCCGCCTCACTCGGCAAGAACGTCTTCTCGTACAAGCTCCAGTCCCTCGCTGTCGGGGCCGTGCTCGGCGCGGTCGCGGGGCTCTTCTACGCGTGGCAGTTCTCCTTCTTCAGCCCGGATGACTTCGCGCCGCTCGTCACCTTCTTCGCCTACACGATCGTCATCCTTGGCGGGACCGCCCGGACCTGGGCTGTCCCGGTCGGGGCGATCCTCTTCGGTGTCATCTACGCCGGCACGCGCTTCTTCGACTTCCCCCCGTTCAGCTACTTCGACTCGGCCGACCGCGCATACCTCCGGCTCGCGGTGATCGGGGTGATCCTGATCGCCCTGATGGCGTTCCGCCCGCAGGGACTCTTCGGGAAGCGCGACGAGATGGTGCTCGAATGACCTTGCTCGAGGTACGGGGCCTGACGCGCAGCTTCGGCGGCGTCCGCGCCGTCGACGAGGCGTCCTTCGACGTCGCGGCAGGATCGATCACGGCGCTGATCGGACCCAACGGCGCCGGGAAGTCGACCCTCTTCAACATCGTCTCCGGCTTCTTGCGCGCCGAGCGGGGCACAGTCCGGTTCGCGGGGCGGGCGATGCAACGGCGGACGCCGCACCGGATCGCGCGAGCGGGACTCGTCCGCACCTTCCAGACCCCGCGGGCGCTGACGAAGCTGTCGGTGCTCGAGAACGTGCTGCTGGCAGCGCCGCACCACCCCGGTGAGCGCCTCGGCCGGGTCTTCGCGACGCCGCGCGCGGTCCGCTCGCACGAGGCGGCCGCCGAGCGCGAGGCGCGCCGGCTCCTCGAGCTCGTCCGGCTGGACCGCCACGCGGACGAATACGCGGGCACGCTCTCCGGCGGCGAGCGGAAGCTGCTCGACTTCGCACGCGTGTTGATGACGGAGCCGCGCCTGATCCTGCTCGACGAGCCGATGGCCGGCGTCAACCCGACCCTCGGTGGGCAGCTGCTCGAGCACATCCTCGAGCTGCGCGAGGAGCGCGGCGTCGCGTTCCTCCTGATCGAGCACGATCTCGACCTCGTCATGCGCGCGAGCGACACCGTCGTCGTGATGAACGAGGGACGGATCCTCACCGTTGGGACACCGGACGAGGTGCGCCGCGACGAGCGGGTCGTCGACGCCTACCTGGGCGCGCAGGGGTGAGTCGGCCGCTGCTCGAGGTCGAGGGGCTCGAGGCCGGCTACGAGCAGGTAGCCGTCCTCCACGGCGTCTCGCTCGAGGCGGCTCCCGGCGAGATCGTCGCGGTGATCGGGCCGAACGGCGCCGGCAAGTCGACGCTGCTGAAAGCGGTCTACGGCCTGGTGCACGTCGGCGGCGGAATCGTCCGCTACGACGGAGACGACGTGACGCGCAAGCGGGCTCACGAGCTGACGGCGCTCGGCCTCAACTTCGTCCCCCAGCAGGACAACGTCTTCCCGAGCCTCTCGATCGCCGAGAACCTCGCCGTCGCAGCCAGCGTGCTCCCGCGCGGCGAACGACCCGACGCGGTCGCGCGCCTCCACAAGCTCTTTCCACTGCTGCGCGAGCGGCGCCGCCAGCGCGCTGGCACCCTTTCCGGCGGCCAGCGCAAGCTCGTAGCACTCGCGCGCGCGCTCGTGACCGGGCCGCGACTGCTCCTGCTCGACGAGCCGTCCGCCGGGCTCGCACCGCGCGCGATGGACGAGGTCTTCGCCAAACTCGCCGAGATCCGCGAGCTCGGGATCGCCATCGTGATCGTCGAGCAGAACGCGCGCCGTGCGCTCGCGCTCGCAGACCGGGGCTACGTGCTCGAGCTAGGCCGCAACCGCTACGAGGGAACGGGCAGCGGCCTGCTGCACGACCCGAAGGTGGCCGAGCTCTACCTGGGCGGCGCCGCGAGGACCGCGTCGAGCTCCACCTCGACGAGCACTCCGGGCGGGATGAAGCCGGCGACATAGCTCGGCCGCCGCGGCAAGCGCCCGCGCGATCGCCTCGCGCGTCTGCCCGTACGTGTCGCCGGGATGGAGCGCCGCTCCGTCCGGTCCGATTGCCGCGGTCCCGCTGACGGCGATCACGTCTCCGTGCCGGGCCGCGCGGGAGTAGGCGGCGGCTTCCTCGAAGCCGCCGCCGTCCCGGAAACGTTCCCTCATCTAGCCGCGGAAGGTGATGATCTTCGAGGTGGTGATCGAGCCGCCTCCGTACTTCCAGATCTCGAATACCGCCGAGCCGGGATCGCCGTTCTTGTCCCAGTCGGTCGGGCCCCAGGCGCCCTCGTAGTCGACGTCCTTGCCGGCAAGCAGGAGCCGGATCGCCTTGTCCATCTGCCTGAACGTCACCTTGATACCGGGCGGCCCGGAGACCGCGCGGAGCTGTGTCTTGATCCGCGCGGGGTTCGACGACTTCGCCTTGACCGCCGCCAGGAACGCCAGGTTGGCCGCGTCGAACGCCGAGCCCTCGAAGCCGGTGTAGGCCTTCGCTCCCTTCGCGCGCTGCTTGAAGAGGCGGTCGAAAGCGGCGCGCGCCGGCGCACCCTGCGAGGTCGGAGCGGTGCCGCGCAGCCCTTCCACGGCCGGGCCGCCGATCTTCTTCAGGACGTCCGCGTTGCGCATCGCCTCCGTCATCAGCGTCTTCGCGGGGCTCCATTTGCCGGTCCGCACGAGCGCCGGCGCCATCTTTTCGAACGTCTCCGGGAAGTCGATCATGACGAAGCCCTTCGGGTCGCCGTCGACGAGCTTGCCCGCCTCGCTGTCGAAGGTCGCTTGGGTCGGGTTCCACGAGACCTGCGCCCCAACCTTGCCGCCGAGCTTCGTGTACTGCGCGACGAACAGCTGCTTCAGCGCGGTGCCGAAAGCGTCGTTGCGCGCGCCGACGTTGACGGTCGCGCCCTTGCCGAACGCGCCCACGGCGGCCTGGGCGAGCACGCGGCCCTGCAGCTCGTCCGACGCGAGGATCCGCCACAGGTAGCCGTTGTCCTTGATCGACGTGATCTGTGGCGCGGTCGAGGTCGGCGTGATCTGCACGATCCTGTTCGGGATCGTGACCGACTGGGCGACGGGAATCGTCGCGCCGGAAGCCATCTCCCCGATCACGACGTTCACCTTGTCGACCTTGACGAGCTTCGTCGCGGCCTCGACCGAGGCGGCGGCCTGAGTCTGCCCGTCCTCCGACGCCACGAGCTTCGACGAGATGCCACCCACCTTCAGCCGCTTCAGCGACTCGTTCTGGAGAGCGACCGCGATCTTGACGGCCTGGTCGAGGTTCGCGCCGTAGGCCGCCAGGTCGCCCGTGAAGGGCAGGACATTGCCGATCCTGAGCTGGAACGCCACCTTCTCGGGTCGCGCGCCCCGGTCGATGCCGGCGGCCGCCGAGGCAGCGGCGACAAACGCCGCCAGCGCGACCAGCCACAGAAATGTCCTTCGTCGTTGCACAGCCCCTCCTTGCGGCGCCCCACTTGACATGACACGGCGATACTAGAGGGAACGGGTGCTCAACGGAAGTGCGGCAAAACGTGCTGCGCGAGCAGCTCGACGCCGCGCGCCGTCGTCAGCCCGGTGGGCGTCCCGAACTCGATTCTCGACGCTCCGGCCGCAAAGGCCCGCTCGGCGTGCGCGATCACCTCGGCGGGCGTACCGGCGAAGACGAAACGGTCGAGGGGCGGATCCTCTTCCGGCGCAAGCTCGAGCGTCGGGTCGCGGCCCGCCACGATCGGAAGGTAGAGCTCAACCGCTGCCCGGGCGCAGGCGCGGGCGGCGTCGCCGTCCTCGTCGACGACTGTGACGGCGCCGAGGACGATGCCGACGTCGTCCGAGCCGATCCAGTCGCGCACGAGTGGGACGAGCTCAGGATTCGCCGAGCCGCCGAGCTTGAGCTCCGCAGCGCCCGCCTCGCCCGCGAAGGCGGCTGTGCGCTTCCCCCACGTCCCGAGCATCAGGGGCACCTCCCGCCGCAGAGGCTCGTACTGGAAGCCCCGTCCCGGCGCGAGTGTGAAGCGCTCTCCCGCGAAACCGCTGCGGTCGCCTGCGAACAGTTGCCCGATCACGGTGACGGCCTCCCGCAGCGCCGTCAAGGGCCTGTCCTCGTGCAGACCGAGCGCGTCGAGCCAGGCGCCCTGGACGAGGCCGAGGTAGGCGCGCCCGCCCGAGACGAGGTCGAGCGCGGCGATCTGCCCAGCGATCTCCACCGGGTGGAGCGTGTACGGATTCAGCGCCGCAGGGCCGACGCGCACGCGCTCGGTCGCCTGTGCGATCAGGAGCAGCGGCGCGATCGCCGGCTGGTACAGCAGATCGTGGTAGACCGAGACGACGTCGAAGCCTCCCGACTCGGCCAGCCGCGCGAGCTCGACGTACTCGGCCGGGCTCTTGTCCGACTGAATCCCGAGCCCGAATTCCACTACGTCAGGTCGCCGCTGCGCATCGTCCGCTCGCCGATCCGCTCAATGCGCATGATCACGCGCTCCTCGGGGTCGGGACAGCAGACGAGCGAGTCCTGCTCGAGCCAGTCGGACTCGGGCAGACGGCGCTGCTTGGCCGGGAGCAACGGAATCACGGACTGCAGCGCATAGAGACAGAAGAAACGTCCCGGCGGGATGCGCACACGGCTGGACTCGGTCAGCTCGAAGTAGTCGCCGACCTCGAGCCCGCAGACCGAGCGCCCCTCGATCCGTTCGACCGTGACCCGTAGGTCGAAGATCTCCATCTCGTCGCCGGCCACGGCGCAACGCTATCGCCTGGACTCGCCCGTCGTGCTGGACTACACCGAGCGGACGCGAATCTCGCCGACCGGATGCGCGAGGCTGGCGTCGACCTCCTCTTCCTCGCCCTCCTCCGATCTCGAGTTACCTCACCGGGTCGACGGATGATCCCGAGGTTCGGCAAGTCGTAGTAAGCCCACGGCTGGGTGGCGGGCGCCGATTTGTCGCCCGGAACCGCGAACCGGTGTTTGTCCTGCTGCGGATTGATGACGCTGTTCGACGAGGCCCGAGTGCTGCCGGGTGAGCTCGTCGTCGTGAGCGAGCGCGACAACGGACCGCTCCTGTTCGAGGCGGCGGCGCGCAGCATGGGGTACGGCTCCCACACAGCCTGGGCTGAACCCGCCGTGAACCCGCCGCTGCGTCCTTCATGGGCATTTGGTGGGCTACTGTCGAGTTCCTCTGAAGCAGAGAAATAGTCGTTTTGCAGGGATAGTCTCGATCGACGGAAACTCCCGCGCCGATTCGAACCGCGGACCCCTTCATTCGCGGTGTTGTGTTCCCCACGCCTTCCCAGGCAACACGAATCCGCGTTGTGCAGGGGTTTCCTCGAAAGAAGAGCCGACGCGCGGACTCGAACCGCGGACCCCTTCATTACGAGTGAAGTGCTCTACCAGCTGAGCTACGTCGGCGAGGGGCGCTCAGTGTAGCGCGGTGACTCCGGCCGAGGAACTGCGGCCAAGTGAGCGTCTGCTCCCCCGAACGCCTCTAGCGTTCAGTGCCGGCAACGCCGCGGCCGAGCTCCAACTTCCTTCGAGTGATCTTCGCCACGGCCGGTTTCCTCTCAGGCGGCCAGAGAGCCGGCGAACGCTCGGCGCAGCCGGACGAAGAGCGCCTCGAGCGCGAGCGGCGGGCCGAGGTTGAACTCCTCGAGCTCGCGCCAGAGCGCCCGGACCGACTCCGCCGCCACCTCGGCGTCGAGCCCCCGGGCGCGGGTCGCGTCCCCGCGGAGAAGCTCGACCCGATCGGCGTGGATCACCGCACGCTCCGCCCCTGCCGAGACGACGACGAGATCGCGATACCAAGCTGCGAGCTCCTCGAGCGAGGCGAGCAGCTCCTCCCGCTCCGCGCCGCGCTGCGCGCGCTTACTGCGCTGCTCGGCCTCGCGTGCCGTGAGATCGAGCCCCTCGAGCTCGGTCTCAACCTTCTCCTTCGCATCGGCCCCGCGCGTCCTGGCCGCCTCGAGCAGGCTCGCGGCGGCCTCGGACGGCTCGAAGTCCGCGTCGGCGTACGGTGCCCGGGCGATGCGGAGCAACTCGGTGCGCCGGGTGGTCGCCTCGGGGTCGAGCAGCCGCTCGGCTCGGTCGAGCCGGCCGGCGGCGACGCGGGCGAGCGCCGTCCGCTCAGCTTCGTCGAGGCCCGGCGCCCGCTCGGCGAGATGCGCACGCAGCGATCGCTCCGGGAGCCGGCGGAACGGGACGAGCTGGCAGCGAGAGCGGATCGTCGCCGGCAGAGGGCCGAGCTCGTCGGCGACGAGGACGATGATCGCGTACGACGGCGGCTCCTCGAGATCCTTGAGCAGCGCATCGGCCGCGTCCTCGTTCATGAGGTGCGCGCCCGCGATCACGTAGACGCGATGCTCGGCCTCGAAGGGCCGCATGTGGAGGTCGTGGCGGAGCTTGCGGATCTCGTCGATCCGAATCATCTCGCCGAGCGGCTCGAGCAGGTAGAGATCGGGATGCGTGCCGTGGGCGACGCGCGTCTCGTCGCCGAGGAGCGAGGCGGCGAAGGCGAACGCGGCTCGGCGCTTGCCGACCCCGGGCGGCCCATGCAGGAGATAGGCGTGGGCGGGTCCCTCGGCGAGCGCGGCGCCGAGAAGCCGCTTCGCCTCGGGTTGCTCAGCGAGGCCGTCGAAGCCCATGCGGGATCAGCTCGTCGTGGATCCGCTCGGTGAGGACCTCGCGGGCCAGCGTGGCGTCGAGGACGAGGATCCGCTCGGGGTGGAGCTCGGCAAGCCTTTCGTAGCCCGCTGCGACGCGCGCGTGAAAGCTCTCGGCGGCGCGCTCGATGCGGTCGGGCCGGCCGCCGACGCGCGCCCCCGAGAGCGCCGGATCGAGCGCGAGCACGAACGTCCGATCGGGGAGCAGACCGCCGACGGCGAGGAGGTTGAGCTCGAGCACCTCGTCCAGACCCAGTCCGCGGCCGATTCCCTGGTAGACGACCGAGCTGTCGAGATAGCGATCGAGAATCACGTCCGCGCTGCGAGCGAGCGCGGGAGCGACAACCTCGGCGACGAGCTCCGCCCGGGCGGCTGCGTAGAGAAGCGCCTCGGCCCAGGGCGTCATCTCGCCGCCGTGGAGGACGAGCCTGCGCAGCTCCTCTCCGAGCTCGGTCCCGCCGGGCTCGCGGGCGATGACGACCTCACGGCCGTCGGCCTCGAGCCGCGCCCGCAGGAGCTCGGCCTGGGTCGTCTTGCCGGAGCCGTCGAGCCCTTCGAACGTGACGAACACGCGCGCGCTCGCTTCGCGACCGCGCGTTAGCCGACGCGCCGCGACTGCGTCACGGCTGCGGTGGGTTGGGCGCTATCGATCAGCTCCGAGGTCATTCGCCGAGGATCAAGCTCCTGCTCTGCCTAGAGAAGTCGGCCAAGGTCGATTCTCTAGGATACGGCCGTGCGAGCGGTCGTCACCGGGGGAGCGGGGTTCATCGGCTCGCATCTCGTCGATGCGCTCCTCGCGCGCGGTGACGAGGTCGTCGTCGTCGACGACCTCTCGTCCGGGCGGCGGGATTGGGTACCTGCCGAGGCGGTGCTCGTCGAGCACGACATTCGCGAGCCCTATTCGATCGAGGCCGACCTCGTCTTCCATCTCGCCGCCCAGGCGGACGTGGGCACGTCGATGGAGAAGCCGAGCTTCGACGCCGAGGTGAACGTCGTCGGGACGGTCAACACCCTCGAGGCGGCGCGTGCGTGCGGCGCGGAGGTCGTCTTCTCGTCGACCGGCGGAGCGATCTACGGTGACGTGGCCGAGCCCGCATCCGAGGCGACGCCGCGCCGACCCGTCTCCGCGTATGGGATCGCGAAGCTCTGCGCCGAGGCGTACCTGGACGGCTGGAACCGCATCCACGGCTCGAACCACACCGTTCTGCGCTTCGCGAACGTCTACGGCCCCCGCCAGTCGGCCGCGCTCGAGGGCGGGGTCGTCTCGATCTTCATGGAGCGCTTCCAGAACGGCGAGGAGACGCTCGTCTTCGGCGACGGGGAACAGACGCGCGACTACGTGTTCGTCGGCGACGTCGTCCGGGCTGCGCTCGCGGCGGCCGGTCGCGGCGGCGTCCTCAACGTCGGCACTGGGGTGGAGACGACGGTGAACGAGCTACATCGGCTCTGCGCGGCGGTCGCGGGCGTCGCGGTGGAGCCGCGTCACGTCAAGGCGCGGCCGGGCGACGCGCGTCGCAGCGTCCTCGACTCCTCGCACGCCGAGCGCGAGCTCGGCTGGCGCCCCGAGACTTCCCTGGCCGACGGTCTCAGGCTCACCTGGGAGTCGATCGCGTCGTAGGAGGAGCAGGCTCGGGCGGCGCGAACAAGGTGCGGCCGTGGAGCACTCGCTCACCCAGATCCCCGAGCTGCGCTCGCCCTGGCGCACGGCCACCCTCGTGGCCTCGGCGATCGCGGCGATCGAGCTCGTCGCCCTGCTCGTGCTCGGGGTCACGCTCCTCGCCGAGCCCGTGGCGCAGCGCGTGACCCAGACCGCCGAGGCGAAGGAGCTCGCCGCCACCCCGAAGCGGCGCACCGCACCCTCCGCTGGCGCGGCCGCGATGCCGCGCTCGCGTGTCTCCGTGATGGTGCTGAACGGCAACGGCCGCACCGGCGCGGCGGGATCGACGGCCGAGCGGACGCAGGCGCTCGGCTACACGATCGGCGGCGTCGGGAACGCGCCGCGCACGGACTACACACGCAGCGTCGTCATGTATCGCAAGGGCTACGCGCCCGAGGCACAGCGACTCGCGAAGGACCTGCGACTGAAGATCGTCGGCCCCCTCGACGGGCTCGAGCCGGCCGAGCTTCTCGGCGCGCACGTCGCGGTCGTCGTCGGCGAGTAGCTCTCAGCAACGGCCGGCGTTGACGTGCGCGCGGGAGATGTCGAGCGGCCCCCCGTCCGTCCAGCGCCGTGAGGCAGGATCGAGCGTGTATGCCTCGTTCAGGTGCACGTAGGCGTTGCAGAGGTCGTCGAGCGAGAACTCGAAGTTCCCGAGCGCGTACCACGTATCGGGGTTCTCGGGCTGGGAGCGGATTGCCTGGGCGTACGCCCGCCGGGCGGCTTCCGGACGATCGCGCCTCGTCTCCACCCCGGCGAGCTTGAGCGACGGCTCGATCGAGAGCGGGTCGAGCATCCGGGCCCGCCGGGCTGCTGCTGCCGCCGCCTCGGGATCGCCCGCGTCGAGCTCCCGGTTCACCTGGCGCACGCTCCGATCAGCGAGCCACGGCGAGGCGAGCGAGCCGAGGCAGGCGAGGCCGACCGCGAGCGCGGCCAGAGCGGCGAACGGCCGGCGGCGCCGCTCTCCGGGCTGCGTCCCGGCAGCTGCGAGCGCACCAGCCGCCACGAGAGCGGGCGCCGTCACGGCGAGGAAGCTCCAGCTGTAGTCGACGAGCGCGTGCAGGAGATAGACGGCGGTGACGACTGCGAGCGCGGCTGCGGCGGCTCGCTCCTCGCCCGTCGTTCGGCGAAGCGCGCGAGCGGCGGCCGTGGCAACCGCTCCAACGACGGCGGCGAAGAGCAGCAGGCCGAGGATCCCGCTGCCGGCGAGGAACTGCAGGGGGACGCTATGAGGCTCGACCGCCGGCACGTAGACGTCCTGGAGCCGCCGGTGGGCCACCTCGAAGCTGGCGGCGCCACTCCCCTGGAACGGCCGCTCGGCGAAGAGCTGCCAAGCCTCCCCCCACCAGCCCCAGCGGTTGTTCAGGCTCGCGTCGCCGAAGCGACCCGGCCCCTGAACGCTCGCGCCGCCGTCCGCGGGATCGGGCACGAGCGCGACAGCGGCGGCGACGAGGACGACGGCTGCCACGGCGCCGAGCGCGAGAAGCCGGCCCGTCGTGCGGCGTGCCGGCTGCGTCAATCGCACGGTTGAAAGGCGCGCGGCGGCAACGACGGCGGCGACGGCTCCCGCGGCCAGCAGGAACCCGAGCCAGGCGCCGTCGGCGACGCGGTCGGCGTACGCCTGTCCGTCCTCGACGAGCGCCGGTCTCGTGAAGGCCCAGGTGGAGACCGCGACCGCCGGGACGACCGGGGCGAGGGCGAGGAGCGACCGCTCGATCCGATCCTCGGAGTCCGGAGCGTCCGAGAGCAGGAGCCAGAGTGCGACCGCGACGATTGCCCCCAGTAGGCCGGCACGCGAGACCGCCAGGAGCGTCGCCACCACTGCCGCATACGCGAGCGCGACGCCGGCGCAACGGATGCTCCGAACGACCGGCCGCGAGGCGAGCCAGAGCCCGAGCACGAGCAGCGCGTTCGCCGCGAGAGCAAGCGCGTTCCAGTAGCCGATTGGATCTCGTAGCCGCGCCGCGCGCCCGCCGTCCGGGAAGAGCGCCGGAACGACCTTTCCCGCGAGCGCCCAGAGGACGGCGGCGCCGAGCGCCGCCGCAAGCGTCAGCGCGACGAGCCGTAAGGCACGTGAGCCGAGCGAGCCGGCGGCGACGCCGAGTACGGCGAATCCGGCGTAGACGAGACCCCGGTTCAGGTCGTCCCAGGAGCGATCGGGCGCGACCGACCACGCAATCGAGACGCCGCTCCAGGCGGCGAGTCCGAGCAGGGCGGCGACGAGCGGCACGCCTCCAGGAGAGAGCGGGATCCGGTCTGCTAGCGCGAGCGCGAGAACGGTCGCGGCCGTGGCCAACGCCGCCGCGCCGGTCCAGAAGGACTCGCCTGCGAAGAGTGCGGCGACGAGCAGCAAGAGGACGAGGAGCGTGAAGAGGGAGGAGTAAGCGTCCGTCGAACCCCTGGCCGTGGCCGCGCGTTCCAGGGCTCCGCGCATCCCGGTCCAAGCTAGCATGGGCTCCGGGCAGATCCTCGTTCGTATCCGCTTCGGCTTACAAAGCGTTTACCCCAGGTTCATCCGAAGCTCAAGCCCGTCCGGGAGACTCCCCATACTCGAGTCGGCGGTCGGTCCGCCAGGAGCAGTACACGTGACGATTCCCGCGAGAACACTCAAGCCGTACCGCCATGCCGTCCAGGCCGCCGCGCTCATTGCTCTCGTCCTGCTGGCGTTGCTCGCGGTCGGCCCCGCGGCGGCAGCCGAGTCGTGCGGCAAGAAGGTGGTCGACGACTGGTACGCGGACGGCCGCGTGGACGGCACCTATCCGCCTCACTGCTACGACGATGCGATCGAGATCCTCCCGCGCGACATCAAGGAGTACTCGAGCGCTCCGGACGACATCGAGCGCGCGCTCCAGAACCGGCTGAACGACAAGCCGGCGCCGCCGGCGACGACCGACCCCTCGCCGAGCGACGAGACGCCTGTGCCGACCACGCCGCCGACGTCGACGTCGCCGCGCACGACTCCGGACGACGAAGGGGAGGACGTTCCCCCGGGAGACTCGACGCCGTCCGGCGGTCCAAGCAGCCCCGAGTCGGGTCCTCCGCTCGACACGGCCGACGCAGACGCGGTGCCGATTCCCCTGCTCGTCCTCGGCGGGCTTGCACTCCTGCTCGTCGCCGCCGGCTCAGCCGGCTACGTGACGCGGCGCCTGCAGGCACGGCGTCTCCCGCCGCCTGACGCCTGACGCCTGACGCCTGACGCCAGCATCCTTACCGCTCGATCCGCGCCCGGCCGCCGGGCACGATCCGGTATCATGATCAGTGTGTTTTCCCGCAATTTGCAGGTTTTTCTACTCGCACAAGCCGGCTCGTCCGTCCGATGCCCTCTCTAACGTGCGCGATCCGCTCGGCAACCCCGGAGAGCTGATTTCCGGGGGCTCGCCGGAGCGGATGGTGGCTATGTCGTAGGACCGGCTTGGGAGGAACGATGGCGACGACCAGGAGAGCGCACGATGGAACAGGACGTCAGGATGGAGAGATGAGCGAGCAGCAGCGCGAGATCGGGAACGTGGTCGTCGCCGAGACGGCGAGCGTCGCGCCCGGGCGGTACTTCACGATCCCGGGCCGCGATCCGTTCGACGAGATCGAGTGGGAGCTGCGCGACGCGCTGATCCCGGGCAAGGACGGGCCTGCGTTCGAGCAGCGCGACGTCGAGTTCCCCAAGTTCTGGTCGCAGACCGCAACGAACATCGTCGCGCAGAAGTACTTCCGCGGGCGGCTCAGCTCACCCGAGCGCGAGCGGAGCGTCAAGCAGATGATCGGCCGGATCGTCGCCACGATCGGCGGCTGGGGGCGGCTCGGCGGTTACTTCGCGAGCGACGAGGAGGCCGAGACGTTCGAGGCGGAGCTGAAGGCGATCCTCGTCAACCAGCTCGCGTCCTTCAACTCGCCGGTCTGGTTCAACGTCGGCTTCGAGGAGCGCCCTCAATGTAGTGCTTGCTTCATCCTCTCGATCGACGACTCGATGGACTCGATCCTCGACTGGATCCGCCGCGAGGGAGTGATCTTCCGCGGCGGCTCGGGCTCCGGTGCGAACCTCTCGAAGCTCCGCAGTTCGAAGGAGCAGCTCTCGAAGGGCGGCTACGCGTCCGGGCCGGTCTCGTTCATGCGGGGCGCCGACGCCTCAGCCGGCACGATCAAGTCCGGGGGCAAGACCCGACGCGCGGCCAAGATGGTCGTGCTCGACGCCGACCACCCGGATATCGAGGAGTTCATCTGGTGCAAGGCCAAAGAGGAGCGCAAGGCGCGCGTCCTCGAGCAGGCCGGCTACGACATGTCCCTCGACTCGTCGGACTGGGCCTCGATCCAGTACCAGAACGCGAACAACTCGGTCCGCGTCACCGACTCCTTCATGGAGGCGGTCGCCGAGGACAAGGAATGGAACCTGACGGCACGTACCGACGGCTCGGTCGTCGAGACGATGGACGCGCGCAACCTGATGCTCCAGATCGCCGAGGCGTCCTGGCAGTGCGCCGATCCGGGCGTCCAGTACGACACGACGATCAACTCCTGGCACACGCTTCCGAACACCGGCCGGATCAACGCGTCCAACCCGTGCTCGGAATACCTGTCGATCGACGACTCGGCCTGCAACCTCTCCTCGCTCAACCTGATGAAGTTCAGGCGCGAGGACGGCGAGTTCGACGTCGAGGCGTTCTCGCACGCGGTCGACACGATGTTCCTGGCGCAGGAGATCTGCGTCGGCTACTCGTCCTACCCGACCGCGGAGATCGACGCGAACGCGAAGGCCTATCGCCAGCTCGGGCTCGGCTACGCGAACCTCGGCGCGCTCCTGATGGCGCGCGGGCTCCCCTACGACTCGGACGAGGGGCGGGCATACGCGGCTGCGATCACCGGCTTGATGACGGGGCGGGCATACCGCAAGTCGGCCGAGGTCGCTCACCGGATGGGCCCGTTCGAGGGCTATCGGCGGAACGCGGCGGCGATGATCGGCGTGATCGCGAAGCACCGCGCGGCGGTCGGCAACATCCAGCACACGGACTCGGTCCCGGAGGACCTGCTGACGGGCGCCCGCCAGGCTTGGGACGACGCGCTCGACCTCGGCGAGGTGCACGGCTACCGGAACGCGCAGGCGACGGTGCTCGCGCCGACCGGCTGCCTCGTCGGGGACAGCCTCGTCTCGACGAGCCTCGGTCTCGTCCGCCTCCGACGCCTCGGCGACACGTTCGGCCCGAAGTGGCAGCCGCTCGACCTCGAGGTCGCCACGGACCAGGGCGCCAAGCAGGCGACCCAGTT
Organism: Candidatus Gaiellasilicea maunaloa; assembly: GCA_024330215.1. Classification (GTDB taxonomy): domain Bacteria; phylum Actinomycetota; class Thermoleophilia; order Gaiellales; family Gaiellaceae; genus Gaiellasilicea; species Gaiellasilicea maunaloa. The sequence goes on along the minus strand of JANDLU010000002.1, from coordinate 44,610 downwards.
CTACGTCAACGGCTACGAGCAGGTCGTCTCGATCGAGACGGGCCGCGGGTACCGCATCCAGGGAACGGCGACTCATCGCATCAAGATCGTCGACGCGGAGGGTGACTGGAAGTGGCGGCGGTTCGGCGAGATCGCCGAGGGCGATCGCGTGCCGCTGATGCTGAACGGCCTCGTCGGCGAGCCCGTCGAGGTCTCGCTGCCGCCGCTCGGCGATCTCCACTGGAACGCCGACTTCCGCACCCGCGTGCCGCGAACGATGACTCCGGCTCTCGCCGAGCTCGTCGGCTATTTCATGGGCGACGGCTCCCTGCACGCAAAGGGTTTGCGCCTGTGCGTCGCAGCCGAGGATCGAGACGTCGTCGACCGCCTCGTCCAGCTCGGGGGCGAGCTGTTCGGCCTCGACGCACACATCGCCGCGAAGAAGGGCTACACGGAGGTCTCGTACAACTCCGTGCCGCTCGTCCTGTGGTGGGACGCCTGCGGCTTTGCCAAGCTGCCGCCGTCGGCCGAGCACAGCGGCAAGGGCTGGCACTCCCACATCCCCGACGCCGTTCTCCATTCGAACGACCGCGAGGTCTATGCCGCATTCGTCCGCGGTCTCTTCGAGGCCGATGGGACGACGAGCAACGGCTACGTCTCGTGGAGCACCGTTTCCGAGAGCTTCAGCCGCGACGTCCAGAGCCTGCTGCTCGCACTCGGCTTCGTGACCACGCGGAACGTCGACGACGCGAGCTCCAACTGGGGCGCACATGACCGTTTCGTCCTCCGCCTGCTCAACGTCTCCGCGGCCGAGCGATACCTCGAGGAGATCGATTTCGTCTCCGCGCGCAAGTCGACGTCCCTCGCACGAGGCGATCACCGGCAGGCGGCGCGGCACGACCACGTTCCCGTCGGCCGGGGCTTGATCGACGAGCTCGCGCCGGAGAACGACGCCTTGCGGAAGACGATGCTGACGGCGCTCCGCCGCGACGGCGTCTCTCGCAGGTCGGCGACGGCGCTGCTCGAACGGACCGAGAGCACCGAGCTCGAGCACCGGCTCGGCTTCTACTACGACTCCGTGGCGGCAATCGAGGTGCTCGACGATCAGCCGACGTTCGATCTCTCGGTGCCGGAGAACGTCACCTACGTCGCCAACGGCTTCGTCAGCCACAACACGATCAGCTTCATGATGGATTGCGACACGACCGGGGTCGAGCCCGACTTCTCGCTCGTCAAGTCGAAGAAGCTCGTCGGCGGCGGCGAGATCACGATCGTCAACAAGACGGTGCCGATGGCGCTCGAGAAGCTCGGCTACGCGCCGCGCGAGGTCGACGAGATCGTCGCCTACATCGACGAGCGGAATACGGTCGTCGGCGCCCCGAACGTCAAGTCCGAGCACTTCCCGGTGTTCGACTGCGCGATCGGCGACCGGGCGATCCACTACATGGGTCACGTGAAGATGATGGGCGCGGTGCAGCCGTTCATCTCGGGTGCGATCTCGAAGACCGTGAACCTGCCGGAGGAGGCGACCGTCGAGGACGTCTCCCAGCTTCTGATCGAGGCGTGGCAGCTCGGGGTCAAGGCGATCGCGATCTACCGCGACAACTGCAAGGTTGCCCAGCCGCTCTCGGGCTCCGCCGACAAGAGCCTCGCCCCGCTCCTGGCCCTCGCCCCGGTTGTGCCGGTCGTGCAGCCGAAGCGCCGGCGAGTCCCGGAGGACCGGATCGAGGTCGGCCGCAAGTTCAAGGTCGGCGAGTACGAGGGCTACATCCACGTCGGCCTCTTCGAGGACGCGACCCCGGGCGACATCTTCGTCGACATCGCCAAGGAGGGGACGACCCTCGCAGGCCTGATGAACTCATTCATGATCTCGGTCTCGCTCGGCCTCCAGTACGGGGTGCCGCTCGAGGTGTACGTCTCGAAGTTCAGCCACATGCGCTTCGAGCCGTCCGGGCTCACGAACGACGCCGACATCCGCATCGCCAAGTCGATCGTCGACTACATCTTCCGCTGGATGGGGAAGAAGTTCCTGACGACCGACCAGCAGGAGGAGGCGGGGATCCTCTCGCCCGAGGTGAAGGCACGGCTCGCGCAGGCCTATGGCGCCCTCCAGGGCCAGCAGGCGGTCGAGTACGACGCGCCCCCGCCGGGCCAGACCGCCCTCTTCAACGCCTGGGAGGACGCGGTCGAGTGCGCCCGCTGCGGCGGCCGGATGGTGCGGACGGGGAGCTGCTACACCTGCCGCGACTGCGGCACGAACACCGGCTGCAGCTAGCGAGACTCCCGTATAGGGCCGTCCGCATGGGCGGCCCTAGGAGCCCCTGTCACCACCCGGGAAGGAACGGCTGCCCGCGCAGCGAAGGGCAGCAGCTCACGAGGAGGTGACGCTTGCTGAGATTGCACGAGGTGATGGAGCTCGACGGATCGGAACGTCTGCGCAGGCGCGCGCTTGCGTTCGTTGGTCTGTTTCTCTTCCTCGGCGGGCTCGCAGCGGCGCTCGGCCTCGGCGCGCTCGTGTTGGACGCGGCTGTTCTGCTGCTGGCGCTCGTCGCTCTAGCCGCGCTCGGGCTCGCGTTCCGCCGCGTACCCGCAAGCGCCTGGAGCCGCCGCGGGCTCGGGTGGATCGGCTTGGCCGATCGCGCGCTTCAGACGCGAGTCGGCGCGCTCGACCTGCCGCGCCGGCTGGGCGAGCTCGACCGTCGGGCCGGCGCCTCGCTGGGAATCGGAGGCGCCAGGGCTCGGAGGGTTGGAACCGCGGCAGGGACAATCGCGCTCCGCCGGGCGAAGGTAGGGCTCCAGCGCGAAAGCCGCCTCTCCGCACGAGCGGTTCGCGACCTTCGCGCGAGCGCCCGAACGACGTTGGAGGCGCGCGCAGAGACTCTGGCAAAGCGCACGGCCCGATCCCCCGCTCCGCGTGCGCGACGGGGCCGCGATCAGGCGATGCGCCTGAACACGCTCGGCGCTCAGCTCCGGCGGGAGGGCGAGCACGAGCGCGCGGCCGAGCAGCACCGAGCCGCGCTCGCGATCGTCCGCGACCTCGGCGACGAGCACCACGAGGCCCTGACCCTGAACAACCTCGCGCTCGCCGTCGTCCACACCGACGGGATCGAGGCGGCGGTCGAGCACTTCGAGGAAGCGCTCACCGTCCTCCGCGCGCTCGGCGACGAGGAGCACGAGGGCCGCGTGATCGCGAATCTCGGCTTCATCCACCGAAGCCACGGCAGGAGCGAGGAGGCCGAGCCGCTCCTCCACGCGGCGCTCGACAAGCTCCCCGCCGACTCGACCGCGTACCGACGGGTCGAGGAGCAGCTCCGCCGCGCCAGCTGACCGAGCGTTTGCGTCTCCGGCGCGATGCGAGAGAATCGGCCGGTGCGCAACGAGGGGCTTCGGAGCTCGTGCTTCAACACTCTCGCGGTGCTCTGCGCGCAGTTCGGCGAGGACGTTCCGCGCATCGGCCTCAGCCGGGGCGCTTTGTCGTTCGACTACCCGGACTCAGGGCCCCCGAGGCTCATGACGACGAACCTCGTTCGATCCCCACTCACGAATGCTGGTGTCTCGTCACAGCTCGCGGCGCCCTTGCCGGGGATCTGGAACGACGTTCCGGCGCGGTAGTCGCGGGCCTTGCGCTCGAGCCGGTACTCGAAGTGGCCGAAGCCATTCGAGTTGCCGTTGAACCTGAACGAGCGCAGCCGCAGCCGGTCACCGTTGCGATGACGGGCACGGAAGTAGCTCAGAAGCGTGTCGCGGCGGTATGCCGCGCCCATGATGCGCAAGCCGGGCGGGCCGGCGGAGTACCACTGGAAGTCGGGCTCGCGCGCAAACATGGCGTCGAGCCGCGGCAACCTGGCGGTGTTGTATGCGTCAACGAACCGAACGACCGCGATCCGGACGCTCGCGGCGTCGCATTCCTGGGGCGCCGAGCCGGCTCGGTCTCCCCCAAACATAGCCGCGGAAGCGACGACGAGGAGCACAGCGAAACAGAGCCACCAACGGCGCACGTCTCTTATTACAGCAGACGCCTCTGATCGGTTCCGATGTCGCTTGCGGCCTAGGTCGTACCTGAAGGAACGTATGAGCGCGTCACCATAGGCTCGCCCGCGCCGCAGCGTGAGGATCGGGCGTGCGAAGATCGGCCGATGGAGCACCAGCGCCTCGGACGCACCGGGATCGAGGTCTCGCGCCTCATCCTCGGCTGCGGCAACTTCGGCGGGATCGGCTCCTCGCCCGCGTTCTTCGGCCGGGGCGAGACCGAGGAGCAGGCCGGCGCGATCATGGATGCGGCCTGGGAAGCCGGGATCACGACCTACGACAGCGCGGATGCCTACGGCGGCGGGCGGAGCGAGACCTTCATCGGCAATTGGCTGCGCTCGCGCGGCGTCCGGCCTGTGCTGACGACGAAGACGTTCAATCCGATGGAGGAGGACGCCGACAGCGGGCTCTCGCGCGAACGGATTCGCAGGCAGATCGAGACGAGCCTGGAGCGGCTCGGCGTCGAGCAGGTCGACCTCTACCTCTCACATGCGATGGATCCCGCGACGCCGGTCGCGGAGACCGCGGCCGCCCTCGACGAGCTCCAGCGCGACGGCACGATCGGCGCCTGGGGCGGCAGCAACGTCGACGCGCCGTGGGTCGAGGAGGCGCGGCCCGCGTGGGTGCAGAACTCCTACTCGCTCCTCGATCGCGAGGATGAATCCGGCGTGATCCCGATCTGCGCCCGCGAGGGTCTCGGCTACACCCCGTTCAGCCCGCTCGCCGGCGGCTGGCTGACCGCCAAGTACCGCCGTGGCGAGGAGTCGCCGGCCGGCTCGCGGATGACCTTTCGCCCCGAGCCGTACGAGCACCTGCAGAACGACCGCACCTACGACTCGCTCGAGGCCTTCGAGGTTCTTGCGGCCGAACGCGAGACGACGCCGGCGACGCTCGCGCTCGCCTGGCTCCTCGCCCAGCCGCACGTCACCGCCGTCGTGCTCGGCGCGCGGCGGCCAGAGCAGCTCCGGCCGGCGCTCGACGCACTGGAGCTCCAGCTCTCGCCGGAAGAGGCCGAGACGGTCGCGGCGGTGTTCGAGTGAGCCTGCTCGTCCTCTCCGCTGACGAGGTCGAGCGGCTGCTGACGATGGACGCCTGCATCGAGGCGATGGCCGAGGTGCTCGCCGCGCTCGTGCGCGACGAGCTCTACCAGCCGCTCCGCTTCGTCGTGAAGCCGCCGGGCGCGGCCGGGCTGATGGGCTTCATGCCCGCCCACCGGGGCGGGGAACGCGCGGCGTACTCGCTGAAGGAGATCGTGGTCACACCCGACAACCCGACGCGCGGGCTCGACGCGCACCAGGGCGCGGTACTCCTCCATGACGGGCGGACGGGCGAGTTGACGGCGCTCGTGAACGCCTCGCCGATCACCGCGATCCGGACCGGCGCCGTCTCGGCCGTCGCCACCCGCGCGCTCGCGCGTCCCGGCGCGCGCTCGGTCGCGATCGTGGGCACGGGGGTTCAGGGCAAGGCCCACGAGCAGGCCCTTTGCGCGGTGCTCGGCGAAGACGTCGAGGTGCGCTCCTGGAGCCGCAGCTCCGGCGGCAGCCCCGAGGAGATCGTCCGCGAGGCGGACGTCGTCTGCACGTGCACCAACTCGTCCGAGCCGGTCCTCTCGCTCGCGTGGCTGAAACCGGGCGCGCACGTGAACGCCGTCGGCTCGAGCGTCCCGTGGGCTCGCGAGCTCGACGCGGAGACGATGGCCGCCGGCTCGCTCTTCGCCGACAAGCGCGAGTCGACGCTGAACGAGTCGGGCGAGTACCGCACGGCCGTCGAGGAAGGAGCGATCGGCCCCGAGCACATCCTCGCCGAGCTCGGCGAGGTGCTGATCGGCGCTCATCCCGGCCGCACCCGCGACGACGAGCTGACGATCTTCGTCTCGCTCGGGCTCGCGGTCGAGGATCTCGCCGCCGCCGAGCTCGTCGTCGCCCGCGCCCGCGAGCAGGGTCTCGGCGTCGAGGTCGACTTCTGATCGAGCTGGCCCAGATCGAGAGCGCCCGCGAGACGATCCGCGGCGCCGCGGTTCGGACGCCGCTCATCCGGCTCGAGGCACCGGAAGCGGCCGCGGAGATCTGGCTCAAGCTGGAGTGTCTCCAGCCGATCGGGTCGTTCAAGATCCGCGGCGCGGCCAACGCGATCCGACAGGCGGCGCCCGAGCAGACCGCGGCCGGAGTCGTCACGGCGAGCGCCGGCAACATGGCCCAGGGTGTCGCCTGGGCCGCCCGCGAGGCCGGGGTGCCGGCGACGATCGTCGTCCCCGAGCACGCGCCTCCAACGAAGCTCGCGGCGATCGAGCGGCTCGGCGGCACGATCGTCAAGGTGCCCTACGAGCGCTGGTGGCGGGCGATCGTCGAGTCGCGCTACGAGGGAATCGAAGGCCTCTTCGTGCATCCGGTACAGGACGAGCAGGTAATGGCAGGCAACGGTACGATCGGGCTCGAGCTCGCCGAGGATCTCCCGGAGCTCGACGCGGTGCTCGTCCCGTGGGGCGGCGGCGGCCTCTTCACCGGGATCGCGAGCGCGCTGGCCGCGCTCAGCCCGGCGACAAGCGTTTACGCGGTCGAGCCCGAGACCGGGGCGCCGCTCGCGGCGGCACTCGCCGGGAGGATGGAGCCGATCCACTTCCGGCCCTCGTTCGTCGACGGCGCGGGCGGCAAGGCCCTGCTGCCGGCGATGTGGGAGCGCGCCGGCCCTCTCCTCACCGGCTCCCATGTCGTCTCGCTGGACGAGACCGTAGCAGCGGTTCGTCTGCTGGCCGAACGCGCCCGCGTCGTCGCGGAGGGCGCGGGAGCGCTTTCCGTCGCCGCTGCGCTGAAGCACGGGAACGCGGGCGAGCGGATCGTCTGCATCGTCTCGGGCGGCAACATCGACGCCGGCCGGCTCGCCGAGATCCTCGCCGGCCGCACACCCGCCTAGGGCTCGGTGCTAGCGTGGCGCTGCTCGTGCGAGTCCGGAGTGTCGAGTGAGCGCGACGAAAGATCACGCGACCGGCGCCGCGTCGGAGGACTCGGAGCCGCTCGAAATCCCGAATCGAGGGCCGTGGGGGCACGTGTGGACGCACCTGCGCCAGGACCGAGTCGCCTTCCTCTCGGGATGCGTATTCGCGGCGATCGTCTTCCTCTGCTTCCTCGGCGCGCCGCTCCTCGCGTGGCTGCTCGGGCATGGACCGAACGATCCGTTCCCGTACGCCGTCAATGACGAGCTGCGGCCGATCGGTCCGCTCTCGAGTGTTCCCGACGTGAACGAGTTCGTCGACATCGACGAGTCGACGCCGCGGACGTTCTTGCTCTTCGGCGCCGACGGCTCGCTCGGCCGCGATCTCTTCCTGCGCGTGCTCTACGGCGGCCAGACGTCGCTGCAGGTGGGGTTGGGCGCGACCGCGCTCGCGATGCTGATCGGGGTGCCGATCGGGATGCTCTCGGGCTTTCTCGGTGGCTGGCCGGATCGCGGGATCTCGTGGGTGACCGAGCTGTTCATGGGCTTTCCCTTGCTGCTCTTCCTGGTCGCGATCGGCTACACCGTCGCACCGCGCTTCAACGATGTCACACTCGGCGGCGCCTTCCAGCCCGGGGTGCTGGTACTGGTCTTCCTGATCGGGATCTTCAGCTGGTTCTACCCGGCCCGGATCATCCGCGCCCAGGTGCTCGCGCTGCGCGAGACGGAGTTCCTCGAGGCGGCCCGCATGATCGGCGCGAGCGACTGGCGCATCCTGCGCACGCACGTCCTGCCCCACGTGCTCGCGCCGGTGATCGTCTGGTCGACGCTGATCACGGCCGGGTTCATCGTCTTCGAGTCGGCGATCTCGATTCTCAACGTGGGCCTCGAGCTTCCGACAGCGAGCTGGGGCAGCCTGCTCGCAGCGAACTGGGGCACGCTACTCGTCTTCGACCCGCTCGCGACCGACCAGCAAGCCGGCTTCTACGTCGACGAGTCGAACTGGGTGCTCTTCTTCCCGAGCGCCGCGCTCTTCCTGACGATCGTCTCGCTGGCGCTCTTCGGTGAGGGCCTGCGCCGGGCGGTGGACCCGAAGGGGATCGAGTAATGCTCCGCGTCGTCGTTGGCAGGCTCGCGGGCGGAGTCGTCCTCACGCTCGTCCTCACGCTGCTCGCCTACCTCGTCATCGCGACGATCCCGGTCGAGCCCGACGTCAACGTGCGGAAGCAGTTCGGGCTCGACCAGCCGTTGCTCGACCAGTGGGGCACGTTCGCTTGGGAGCTCGGCACCGAGGGAAGCCTCGGCACCAGCCTGAGCCTCGTCGCTCCGGTCTCGGTGAACGCGATCATCGGCGGCGCCCTCCCTGCCACGGCCTCGCTCGTGCTCGGCGGCTTCGTCGTCACGCTCTTGCTCGCCTTCCCGCTCGGGATCGTCTCGGCCCTACGCCGTCGCTCGCTCCTCGACCGCGGGATCCTCTTCTTCACCGTCGTCGGGATCGTCATGCACCCGTTCGTCGTCGGCCTCGCCCTCAAGGCCGTCCTCGCGGTCCGCCTCGGCGTCGCGCCCGAGGGCAACTACTGCTCGTTGACCGGCGAATCGCCGTTCTTCGCCGACGGCAGCTACGGCGGCACGTGCGGCGGAGTCGTCGACTGGCTCTCCCACCTCTGGCTCCCCTGGCTCACCTTCGCGTTCTTCTTCCTCCCGATCTACACCCGCATCATCCGCGCGCGCATGGTCGAGAACCTCGGCGAGCAGTACGTCCTCACCGCACGAGCCAAGGGCGCGAGCGAGCGACAGGTGATCACGAGACACGTCGCCCGAAACGCGCTCGGGCCGGTCGCAGCGATGCTCGCGGTCGACGTGGGCACGATCGTCGTCGCCGCCATCTACATCGAGACCGTCTTCGGCCTCAACGGGATCGGCCTCCTCGTCGCCCGGAACCTGAGCGGCGCCAGCGGTTACGACCGCAACATCCTCGTCGGTGTGGTGGTCGTCGTCGCGCTCACGATCACGTTCGCCAACCTGCTCTCGGACCTCGTCCTCCGGGCGCTCGACCCACGCGTCAGGCTCGGCGGGGCCGGATCGGAGCGATGAGCTGCGCAGCGTGCAATGATTGAAGCGTGGCGGTCTCGGCACGCATCGCGGTCGGTCTCGCGCTCGTCACGCTGGCCGCCACGCCTCTTGCCGGCGCGACCTCGGCTCGGGACGCGCTCATCCGACCCGGAGAAGGAATCGGAAAGCTCCGCCTCGGCATGAGCCTCAAGGAGTCGCGAGCGGCGCTCGGCCAACCGATTCAGTTCGAGTCCGCGAGATCCGTGTCGCGAGGCACTCTCCGCTACCTCCAGTACGGGAGCAGGGACGGTGTCTGGAGGATCGCCCTCCTCGGTCGCCGCGGCAGCGAGAAGCTCGTGAGCATCAGCACGGACTCGCGTCGCGAGCGACTGCGGAACGGCGTCGGCGTCGGCACGCTCGTCTCGACACTTCCGGAGCGGCTCCGCACGCTCGACCCGAAGTGCGTCGCAGGCGAGGCGTTTCTCAACTCTAGGGTGTTCCCGGTCGGCGCGATCACCTGCGCGATCACGACCGGGAGGGCGCTGACGATCTTCTTCGGCGATGCCGAATGCGCCGTCCCGACGATTCGCTACCAGGGCTGCCCGGAGATCCGGGTGCCCGTCGTCACCGTCCCGGTGGAGGGCCCCGAGCTCACGCGCGTCCGCCTCTCTGCGTGGGATCCCGACCCCAGCCCGTAGCGGAGGCGAGTTCTCACGCGGGTCTCGGGCTCCCGGCGTAGCGAAAGCCGAGCGCCTGGATCTCGCCCGCGTCGACGAGCGCCTGCTCGAGCACCTCCGCCGCTGCGCCGCCGAGCGATCGGTAGAGGTACGGCGTCCACACGAACGCCAGCTCCTCGAAGTGGGCGGCGAGACCGAGGCGGAGCGGCTCCTCGCCATGGAGGCCGAGATGCTCGGCTTCCCATTCCTCCCACAACGTCTCGACCGAGGTCGGAGCCTCGCTGCCTCCCGTAGCGGCAACCGCGCGTCGTTGCTCGTGGAACCACTCGAGAGTCGGCTTGTCGAGTCGATCCCAGGCGAATTCCTCGACGACGAGCACCCCATCCGGCCTGAGCAGGGAGACGATCCTGTCGAGCGCGGCTTCGAGATCGCGGATGTGGTGGAGCGAGCGACCTGCGATGACGCCGTCGTACGGCCCCGGCTCGTCGAGCTCCTCGAGCGTCAGCCGGCGGAAGAGATCGCCGAGCGGGGCGGCCGGATCGATTCCGAGCACGTCGTAGCCCGCGACCGAGAGCGTCGTCGTCAGCTCTCCCTGGCCGCACCCCACTTCGAGCAGCCGCGCCGGCGGGGCGGGTAGGTGCTCGCGCGCGAACTCCTCGAACGACGTCAACAGTCCCGCTCCACGCCCGCGACGGCGAGCTTCATCCATTCGGAGCCGATCGCCACCGGCCAGCGCCACCACTGTGTCGGCGCGCCGACGAACGCGAGCCGGCCGCGGTAGCAGCGCTCGATCAGGATTCGCGCGCGGAAGAGGTGGAAGCGCGAGCTGACGACGACGATCGAGTCCCAGCCGCGCTCGGCCGCGAGGCGAGCGATGAGCCTGGCCTCGCCTCGCGTCGAGTACGGATCGGGCTTGGGGCAGAGCACCTGCGCCCGCTCTCGGCAGAGGCTGTTCGCCCGCGGGGAGCGGGGATCGAGGCCGTCCGAGATCACGAGTACGGGCGCGACGCCGCGCTCGACGAGCTCGAGGCCGACCGGAAGCCGGAACCTGCTCCCGGCCAGTACGACGACGGCATCGGCCGTCGTCACCGCGTCGTCGTCGTAGAGGATGAAGAGAAGGACGCTCGCGACGGCGAGCGCGCCGAACGCCGTGAGCGCAAGAACGAGGAGGGCCGGCCGCATATGACCGCCAAGAGTACGGTGAGCGCGACCGCGGTCCGGCGGCTGGCAATCACCGCGCAGCGCTACGGCTCCCGGTATCGCCGCGCGCGGCGGGTCGAGGTGGAAGCGGCGATCCGACGGCTCTCGTGCGTCCAGCTCGACTCGATCTCGACCGTCGAGCGCAGCGACCGGATCGCGCTCGCGTCCCGGGTCGGCGACTACCCGCGCGACTCCGTCTCGCGCCTGCTTCGGAGCGGCCGGATCTTCGAGTACTGGGCCCACGAGGCGTGCCTCCTCCCGATCGAGGACTGGCCGCTCTTCCGGCCTGCGATGCGAAACGGCGGCCGCCGCTGGTACGGCGACGTCGAACGGACGCACCCGCACCTGGCGGAGGAGATCCTCGCCGAGATCGGCGAGCGGGGACCGCTCCCCTCGCGCCACTTCGAGGGCGCGGCCGAGGGCGGGATGTGGAGCTGGAAGCCTGCGAAGGCGACTCTCGAGCGGCTCTGGAATCACGGCCGGCTCGCGGTGGCCGGGCGCCAGGGCTTCCAGCGGCTCTACGACCTGACCGAGCGGGTGATTCCGCCTGAGGTGCTGGCGCTGCCGGAGCCGGAGGAGCCGGAGCGGTTGCGCCGCCTTGCGCTGCGGGCCGTGCGGGCGCGTGGCGCGCTCACCGCAGCGGGGATCGTCGAGCACTGGCGGCTGAGAGGCGGGGCTGCGACGGTCCGGCCGGCGCTCGCAGACCTCAGCCGCGACGGGCTGCTCGCTGAGCTCTCGGTGGACGACGGCGGCGCCCCGATCTACGTGCTCGCGGGCGCAGAGCTCGACCTGCCCGCTCCGACGGCGGCCGTTCTCCTGTCCCCGTTCGACAACCTCCTCTGGGACCGGCCCTTCGCGCGGCGGATCCTCGGCTTCGACCATCTGATCGAGGTCTACAAGCCCGCGCCGCAGCGGCAATACGGCTACTACGTGCTTCCATTCCTGCGCGGCGATCGGATCGTGGGCCGGGCAGATCTGAAGTCGGAGCGGGCGGAGGGACGGCTCGTAGTCAAGGCCTTCCATCGCGAGGAAGGCGTCCGCGCATCCGGCGCACTCGACGATGCCCTCGATCGCGCGCTCGCTCGGCTCGCGCGCACGATCGGACTGGAAGAGGTGCGCCGGTGACGGTCGTCTCGCTCGAGGAGGCTCGCACGATCGCCGTCCGAGCTCAACTCCTCGACGGCTCGGCGACGGATGTGCTCTCGACCGTCCGGCGTCTCGGCTTCCTCCAGATCGACGTCGTCTCGCCGGTGGCGACGCCGCAGCACCTCGTCCTCTTCAGCCGGCTCGGGCCGAGCTATGACCGCGCCGAGCTCGACCGGCTGCTCTGGGAGGAGCGTGTCCTCTTCGAGTACGACGCGTTCATCTACCCGATCGAGGACCTGCCGCTCGTGCGCGCCCGGATCCGCAACTTTCGGCGCTCGCGCCGGTACAAGAGCGAGCGCTGGGTGCACGAATTCCTGACCGAGAACCGTGCGTTCCGCAACTACGTCCTGCGCGAGCTCGATCGGCGCGGCCCGCTCCTCTCCCGCGACCTCGAGGATCGGGCGAAGGGCGAGAAGCGCGACCACCGTTGGTACGGCTCGCGGATGGTCGGCCTCATGCTGGCGTCGCTGCACCTCTACGGCGAGATCACCGTCGTGGGGCGCAGGAGCGGCGAGCGGTTGTGGGATCTCGCGAAGCGCTGGTGGCCGGAGACTGAGACGGTGTCGGTCCGCGACGCGGAGCGGATCCGCGCCGAGCAGCGCTTCCGCGCGCAGGGCGTGCGTCTTGTCCGCGGCGAGTGGCACGCGCATCCGGAGGCGGTCGACGGCCCAATCCTCGACCGCGCCGTTCTCCTCTCCCCCTTCGACCGGCTCGTCTACGACCGCGACCGCGCCGAGGCGCTCTGGGGCTTCCGCTACCGGCTCGAGATGTTCGTCCCGAAGGCGAAGCGCGAGTACGGCTACTACGTCCTCCCGCTGCTCGTCGGCGCCGAGGTCGTGGGCCGAGCCGAGCCTCGCTTCGACCGGAAGACCGGCGAGCTCGAGCTGCTCGGCGCCTGGGGCGACACGTCGCGCCTGGACGAGGCGCTGGGCGACCTCGCGGCCTGGTTGAGCGCCGCTAGGATCGTTCGCTAGATGGACTTCGAGACCCGTGCGATCCACGAGGGGCAGGAACCGGACCCGGCGACGGGCGCGATCATCACTCCGATCTACCAGACATCGACCTTCGTCCAGGAAACGGTCGGCGAGCACAAGGGCTACGACTACGCGCGGGTCGCGAACCCGACGAGGACTGCGCTCCAGACGGCCCTCGCCTCGCTCGAGAACGCCGAGCACGGAATCGCGTTCTCGTCGGGCCTCGGCGCGACGACGACGTTGATGCACCTCGTCAACCCGGGCGAGCGCGTCGTCCTGATCGCGGACGTCTACGGCGGCGTCTACCGGATGACCTCGCAGGTCTACGAGCCGAAGGGCTACCTCTTCGACTACGTGCCGGCCGCGGAGTTCGCGAACCTTGCGGAGCATCTCGACGGTAACACGCGGATGGTCTGGATCGAGTCGCCGTCGAATCCGATGCTGAACGTCGTCGACATCCGGGCGGCCGCCGAGGCGGCGCACGCGGCCGGCGCGCTCGTCGTCGTCGACAACACCTTCGCGACGCCCTTCCTGCAGAACCCGCTCGACGTCGGCGCCGACGCCGTCCTCCATTCGACGACGAAGTACCTCGGCGGTCACTCGGATGTCGTCGGCGGCTTTGTCGCCACGAACGACCCGACGATCGCGGAGCGCCTCTACTTCCTCCAGAAGTCGCTCGGCGCGGTGCCCGGCCCGTTCGACTGCTGGCTCGTCCTGCGCGGGTTGAAGACGCTCGCCGTCCGGATGCGCCAGCACTGCGAGAACGCGCGCACGATCGCCGGCTGGCTCGAGGAGCAGCCGACGGTGACCCAGGTGCTCTATCCAGGGCTCGAATCGCATCCCGGCCACGAGATCGCGAAGCGCCAGATGCGCGACTTCGGCGGGATGATCTCCTTCCTCACCGAGACGGAGGACGAGGCCGTCGAGCTCGTCGCCCGGACGAAGCTCTTCCAGCTCGCGGAATCGCTCGGCGGAGTCGAGAGCCTGATCGAGCACCCGGCCCGGATGACCCATGCCTCGACCGCCGACGCCCCGTTCGCCGCCCCGCGGAACCTGATCCGGCTCTCGGTTGGGATCGAGTCGGTCGATGACCTGATCTCGGATCTCGCCGCCGCGCTCGTCCCCGCGGCGGCGCACGCCAAGTAACACACTGTTACTTGGGTTCTCCCGCCCACGAGCCGCTCGACCTGCTCCACCTCGGTGTCCCGAAGACGATCGGCGCGTACCTTCTGGACACGTCCGAGGGACTGACCCTCTTCGACTGCGGCCCGGCTTCGTGCCTGCCCGCGCTGAAAGCCGGGCTCGCGGAGCGCGGCGTCGAGCTCGGCGACGTCAAGCACCTCCTCCTCTCCCATATCCATCTCGATCACGCGGGCGCCGCCGGCACCCTCGTGCGCGAGAACCCCGAGCTGACCGTCTGGGTCTCAGAGGTCGGTGCCCCGCACCTCGTCGATCCGAGCCGGCTCGAGCGGAGCGCGCGGCGGCTCTACGGCGAGGCTTTCGACGAGCTCTGGGGTGAGCTCGCGCCCGTGCCGGAGGCGAACATCCGACTTTGTGTTTCTGAAACACAAGCCTCGCCCGGTCGCGCCGTCGGGCTCGAGGTCTTTGCCGCCCCGGGCCACGCCTCGCACCACGTCTGCTACTTCGACGGCGCGATCCTCTACGCAGGCGACGCGGCAGGCGTCCGGATCCAGCCTGCGCTGAGCGTGTTTCCGCCGACACCGCCACCCGACGTCGACGTCGAGGCCTGGGGACGGACACTCGACGAGATCGAGCGGCGTGCGCCCGAACGGCTCGCGCTGATCCACTTCGGGGTCGCAGACGATGTCGAGCGCCATCTCGCCGAGCTGCGCGAGCGGCTCGCCGTCTGGGTCGGGCGCCTCGAGCGCGGCGCCACGGAGGCCGAGTTCGTTGCAGCCGCGAAGGCCGATCTACCGCCGGAAGAGGCAGACGCGTACGAGCGCGCGATGCCGTTCTGGCAGTCGTACGCAGGGCTTGCCCGCTGGGCCGAGAAACGGCGTGAAAGCTAGCCTCGCGCCGCTCCGCGAGCGTGAGTTCCGACTGCTCTTCATAGGCCGCTTCGCGTCCTATATCGGCAGCGCCGTGGCGCCTGTCGCGCTCGCGTTCGCGGTCATCGACGAGCTCGAAGGATCGCCAACCGCGCTCGGCCTCGTCCTGATGGCCGCGTGGCTGCCTCAGATCGTCTTCGTGCTTATCGGCGGCGTCTTCGCAGACAGGCTGCCACGCCATTTCGTCCTCGTCGGGTCGAACGTTCTGAGCGGCGCGGCTCAAGCAGCGGCGGCGATCCTACTCCTGACCGGCAGTGCGGAGATCTGGCACTTCGCCGCGCTCCAAGTCGTCCGTGGAATCGCATCGTCGTTCTTCTTCCCCGCCTCGACCGGGATCGTGCCGCAGACGGTGAGCGCTCCGCTCCTCCAGCAGGCGAACGCGCTCCTGCGGCTGACGACGAACGCGGCACTGGTCTTCGGCACCGCGGCCGGCGGCATCGCGGTCGCGGCGGTGGGGTCGGGTTGGGCGATCGCCTTCGACGCTGGGACGTACTTCCTGAGCGCAGGCGTGTTGGTGTTCATGCGGCTTCCCGGAACGATCAAGGCAGCGTCGTCCGTCCTCCACGACCTGAGGGAGGGCTGGCAGGAGTTCCGGTCGCGTCAATGGTTGTGGGTGATCGTGATCTCCGCGCTGTTCGGAAACATGGCCTCGAACGGCTCGACGGGCGTGCTCGGCCCCGTCGTCGCCCAGGAAGCACTGGGTGGGGCGGCTGCCTGGGGCGCGATCTCGGCTGCGGGAGCCGCGGGGTTGGTACTGGGAGGACTGATCACGCTACGACTGAAGCCACGGCGACCCCTACTCGTCGGGCAGATCGCCCTGCTCTTCTGGACTCTGCCGCTCGCGGCGCTGGCGCTCGAGCTGCCGACGGTCGCGATCGCCGGATTTGCGCTTCTGGCCGGGATCGGGCTCGAGCTGTTTGGCGTCTATTGGGACACGACGCTCCAGCAACACGTGCCGCAGGAAGCGCTTTCACGCGTCAGCTCCTACGACGCGCTCGGATCGTTCGTGGCGATCCCGATCGGGCTCTCGATCGTCGGGCCCGTCTCGGCGGCGATCGGCGTCTCCGCGACCTTGTGGGTTGCTTTCGGGATCTGCGTCGTGGCGATGGGAGGTGCCTTCCTCAGCCGCGACGTGCGAACGCTCGAGCGACGGGACGACCCCGTGCAGGTCGATCCCGCCCCGGAACCCTCGATCGTCACGCCCACCCCGTGACGAGCCAGCGGCGGCTGGCGAAGCGGCGCCACATCAGCACGAGCCGGACGACGATCAGGACGACGAGCGCGGCCCAGACGCCGACGATCCCCCATTCGAGCGCGTAGGCGGCTACCGCGACAGCCGCGGACGCGACGAAGGCGACGACCATCGACCAGGCAAGGTACGGCCCGTCGCCGGCGCCGATCAGGATCCCGTCGAGCGCGAAGACGGCACCGTTCAGCGGCTGCATCAGGGCGAAGAGGAGCCAGATCGCGGCGACCCGCTCGAGCACGAGCTCGTCGCTCGTGAACGCGCGCGGCAGGAGACCCGCGAGCGCGACGAGGATCGCGGCGAAGATCACGCCGGCGTAGACGGCGAGCCAGATCATCCGCGCGCTCGCCTCGTAGGCGCGCTCGGTGTCGCCGGCGCCCAGCCCGCGGCCGACGAGCACCTGGCCGGCGATCGCGATCGCGTCGAGCACGAGCGCGAGGAAGAGCCAGAGCTGGAAGGCGATCTGGTGCGCGGCGATCGAGGCGTCCCCGAAGCGCGTCACGAGCGCGCCCGCGAGCGTGAACGCGGCCATCAGCGCGGCCGTGCGGACGAAGATGTGCCGTCCCACCTTGACGAGCCGGCGCATCAGCGCAATGCGGGGCCGCATGTCGCCGCGCGCCGAGCGCAGGAGCAGCGCGACGAACGCCCCGCCCATCCCCGCCTGCGCGAGCACCGTCCCCCACGCCGAGCCCTCGATTCCCCAGCCGAAGCCGTAGACGAAGAGCACCTCCAGGATCACGTTGGCGACGTTGCCCGCGATCAGGACCCGCAGCGGCGTGCGCAGGTCGGCCACGCCACGGAGATAGCCCTGTGCGCCGATCGCGAGGAACGCGAAGGGCAGCCCGAGCGAGACGATTCGGAGGTAGGTGACGGCGTAGTCGGCGGTCTGGCCCTCACCGCCCATCGCGCCCACGATCGCCGGCGCGAGCGCGATCACGAGCGCCGTCAGCGCCAGCCCGACGCCGAGGCAGAGCCACAGCGCCTGCGCCCCGAGCTGCCGCGCGGCCCGCTCCTGCCCGGCACCCGAGGCGCGGCCGACCTGTGCGGTCGTCCCGTACTGCAGGAAGTTGAAGACGGCGAAGAGGGCCGTCAGTACCGTCGCCGCAATCCCGAGGGCGGCGAGCTGCGGTCGCCCCAGGTGCCCGACGATCGCGGTGTCGACGAGGATGTAGGACGGCTCGGCCGCGAGCGCTCCGAGTGCGGGCACCGCCAGCCGCAGGATCTCGCGGTCGTACTGACTCCGCAGCCGCACGAACCTAGTGGCTCAGAGCCACTAGGGCTGCTCGCGGACGATCCGCGCCCCGCTCGACTGGGCGAGCGCCTTGACCACGATCTCGTCGACGTTCACGTGCGGCGGTCGGGTGAGCGCGAAAAGGACGCAGTCGGCGACCTCGTCCGCCGTCACCGGCTCCAGTCCTTCGTAGACCGCCCTCGCCGCCTCCTCGTCGCCGCGGAACCGCACGACCGAGAACTCCGTCTCGACGAGACCCGCGTCGACGGTCGTGATCCGGATCGGCCGCCCGAGCAGGTCCTCCCGCAGCGCGTAGGTATAGCCGCGCACCGCGAACTTCGAGGCGATGTAGGCGGACCCGTTCGGGTACGCCTGGCGGCCCGCGATCGAGCCCATGTTGACGATGTGACCGCCGTCTCTGATGTGCGGGAGGCAGAGACGCGTCATCCTCATCAGGCCCACGACGTTCGTCTCGAGGACGACGCGCTCGTCCTCCTCGGTCGACTCGTCCACGGGCACACGGCCGAGGGCGAGGCCCGCGCTGTTGAAGAGGATGTCGATCGCGCCGAGCTCGGCGACCGCTGCCGCGACGAACCGCTCGCTGCTCGCCTGGTCGGTGACGTCGAGCGGCAGCGCTACCGCCGCTTCGATCCGATCCACGCGTCGCGCCCCGCCCGCGACGCGGACTCCCTCGGCCAGCAGCGAGCGGACGACCGCGGCCCCGATCCCGCTCGATGCGCCGGTGACGATCGCGGTCTTGCCTTCGAGGCCCACGTGTCGAGAGTAACGGCCGCACCGTCGGGGCAGACTTCAGACCGTGATCGCATGGCCGCGCGCGCGGAACCGGCGCGCGCCTACGATCTGGCGATGGCGACGACGCGGTTGACCGTGGCCCAAGCCCTCGTCCACTTCCTCGCGCGGCAGGTGGTCGAGCGCGACGGGGCCGAGCACCAGTTCTTCGCCGGCTGCTTCGGCATCTTCGGTCACGGCAACGTCGCCGGCGTCGGCCAGGCCCTGCACGAGCGGCCCGACCTCCTGACGTACTACCAGGCCCGTAACGAGCAGGCGATGGTGCACACGGCCGTGGGCTACGCGCGGATGAGAAACCGGCTGTCGACCTTCGCCTGCACGACCTCGGTGGGCCCGGGCGCGACGAACATGGTCACGGGCGCCGCGCTCGCAACCGTGAACCGTGTGCCCGTCCTGCTCCTGCCCGGTGACGTGTTCGCGACCCGCCGAGCGGAGCCCGTGCTGCAGCAGGTCGAGGCGCCGAGTCGCGGTGACGTCTCCGCCAACGACTGCTTCGTCCCCGTCTCGCGCTACTTCGACCGAGTCGAGCGGCCGGAGCAGCTCGTCTCGGCGATGCTCGCCGCGATGCGGGTGCTGACGAGCCAGGCGGAGACCGGGGCGGTGACGCTCGCGCTGCCCCAGGACGTACAGACCGAGGCCCACGACTTTCCGGTCGAGCTCTTCCAGCGCCGGGTGTGGCAGGTCCCGCGCCCGCTCCCGGACGCGGCGGTGCTGACGCGGGCCGCCGAGCTGATCCGAAGAGCGCGACGGCCGTTGCTCGTCGCCGGTGGAGGGGTCATCTACTCCGAGGCGACCGAGGCGTTGCGCGCGCTCGTCGCCGCGACCGGAATTCCCGTCGGCGAGACGCAGGCAGGCAAGGGCGCGCTTCCCTTCGATCATCCCTGCGCAGCCGGCGGGATCGGTGCGACGGGCACGCTCGCCGCGAACAGGCTCGCGGCCTCCGCCGACCTCGTGATCGGCGTCGGCACGCGCTGGAGCGACTTCACAACGGCATCCCGCACGGCTTTCCGGCATCCGGACGTCCGATTCGTCAACGTCAACGTCGCCGAGCTCGACGCCGCGAAGCACGCGGCCGCGATGCTGGTCGGCGACGCCCGCGCGACGCTCGAGCGCTTGAGCGAGCTGCTCGACGGGTGGTCGGTCGAGCCCGCGTACCGCGCCGAGATTGCCGGGCTCACGGCCGAGTGGGACGCCGAGGTGACGCGCCTCTACGCCCGCGCGGGGGCGCCGCTCCCCACGCAGAGCGAGGTGATCGGCGCCGTCAACGCATTCTCCGCGCCCGCCGACGTCGTCGTGAGCGCGGCCGGATCGCTTCCCGGCGACCTGCACAAGCTCTGGCGGACGCGCGACCCAAAGGGGTACCACGTCGAGTACGGCTTCTCGTGCATGGGCTACGAGATCGCCGGCGGGCTCGGCGTCAAGCTCGCGGCTCCCGATCGGGAGGTGTATGTCCTCGTCGGCGACGGCTCGTATCTGATGCTGGCGCAGGAGATCGTCACCTCGATCCAGGAAGCCTGCAAGCTGACCATCCTCCTCCTCGACAACGAAGGCTTCGCCTCGATCGGAAGCCTCTCCCGCTCGCTCGGGGCGGACGGTTTCGGCACCCTCTACCGCTACCGGCGGGCCGGCTCCCTCGGCCTCGACAGCGAGGAGCGGGACGACGGGCTCCCGGTCGACCTCGCCGCGAACGCGGCCTCGCTCGGGGCACACGTGCTCCGGGCGGACACGGTCGGAGAGCTGCACGCGGCGCTCGAGCAGGCGAAGTCGATCGACCGCACGGTCGTCATCTACGTTCCGGTCGACCGCTACGAGGCGGTGCCGGGCTACGAGAGCTGGTGGGAAGTTCCGCCGGCCGAGGTCTCCGAGACCGAAGCCGTGCATGAGGCGCGTCGCTCCTACGAGCGGGCCCGCGCGGCGCAACGGCCGTATCTCGACCCGTGAGCGCAGCGCCGTGGTGGCGCGTTTCGGTCGGCTACGAGGTCTACCTCCGCTCGTTCTCCGACAGCAGCGGCGACGGGATCGGCGATCTGCCCGGGTTGCGGGAGCGGCTCGGGCACCTCGCGTGGCTCGGTGTCGACCTCCTGTGGGTCACACCCTTCTTCCGCTCGCCGATGCACGACCAGGGGTACGACATCTCCGACTACCGGGATGTCGACCCGACCTACGGGACACTTGCCGACTTCGACTCGCTGGTCGCAGACGCCCACGAGCTGGGGATCCGTGTGCTCGTCGACTTGATCCCGAACCACACCTCCGTCGAGCACCCGTGGTTCCAAGAGTCGCGCTCGGCTCGCGACAACCCGTTTCGGGACTACTACATCTGGCGGGATCCGGCCCGGGGCGGCGGGCCGCCGAACAACTGGGTGAGCGTCTTCGGCGGGCCTGCGTGGACGCTCGACGAGACGACGGGCCAGTACTGGCTGCACCTGTTCCTCTCGGAGCAGCCCGACCTGAACTGGAGAGACGAGCGCGTCGCCCGCGAACTCGACGGGAGCATGCGCTTCTGGCTCGAGCGCGGGGCCGACGGTTTCCGGATCGACGTCGCCGACGGCCTCGTCAAGCATCCCGATCTCCCCGACAACCCGGTCGCCGCCGCCACGTGGGTGGGGCCGCCCGCCGGGATCGCATCCGACTGGGGCTTGCTCGAGCATGTGTACGACGTCGGCCAGCCGGAGGTGCGGGAGATCCATCGGCGCTGGCGGGCGCTCGTCGAGCCGTACGGCGCCCTCCTCGTCGGCGAGATCGGGCTCGCCGACCCGGACGCGCTGGCCCTGTACGTCAACGATCAGGACGGCCTTCATCTCACCTTCTGGTTCGAGCCGATGGAGATCGAGTGGGATGCGGCGACGATTCGCAAGTCGCTCTCGGCAGCCGCGGCCGCGAGTGACCATCTCGCCTGGGTTCAGGGAAGCCACGACCGGCCTCGAGCGGCGACGAGGTTCGGTGGCGGGGACGTCGGGCGAGCGCGTTCGCTCGCTCTCGCGGTGCTCATGCTCGGTTTGCCGGGCGTGCCGTTCGTCTACCAGGGCGAGGAGCTCGGCCTCGTGGACGGCCTCGTCCTACCCGAGGAGGCCCAGGATCCGATCAGCACGCGCGCGGGCGAGCACGGGCTCGGCCGCGACGGCTGCCGCACGCCGATGCCCTGGGAACCCGGGCCTGGGCTCGGCTTCACGACCGCGGAGCAGCCCTGGCTGCCCTTCGGTGGCCGGAGCGCTGCCGACACTGCGGCCGTTCAGCGGGACGATCCGGACTCGATCCTGCAGCGCTTCCGGCGGCTCCTCCGGCTCAGGCGCACGCTGCGGTGGGAGTCTGTCCCGCTCGAGTGGATCGCCGAGCAAGGACCCCTGGTCGCCTACCGGCGGGGCGCCGTCCTCGTGGCGGCCAACTGCGGCGACGAGCCGGCGGCACTCGAGCTGCCGCCCGGCACGTGGGCTCTGACCTACGCCACCTCGGAACCGGAAGCTCGGGAGGCGAATGGATCGGTCGAGCTCGCGCCGGCGGACGCGGTCGTGCTGGGTCAGTCCCGCCTGAGCTGAACCGTCCGGATCTCCCACGGGCCGAGCTCGAGGCGCAGTGCGCCCCCGTCGAGCGGGATGGAAGAGCCCGGACGGCCGAGCAGGTCGGCCTCGCGGGCCTCGAGCACGCCACCCCTGACGACCGCTGTCCTCGACTCCGGCTGCTGGCAAACGAGCCGGAGCTCGAGCCAGTCCCCCCGGCGGCACAGGGAGGAGAGCACGACTCCCTTGCCCTCCAGCTCGAGACCGGTCGCGCTCGCCGGACCGTCCTCGCCCACCACTTCGGCTCTCGTCCCTCGGGCGACGAGAAACGGATGCTGGTATCGCTCCATCTGCGCGAGCACGCCGGCGTCGACCCAGGAGCCCTCGTAGGGGAAGAGCGCAAAGCCAACGCGCCAGGGCCCGTGGCACTGCCCGTCGGGAATCGCGATCTCGGGGCCGGCGGGATCCTCTCGGAACGGGTTGGCCGACCGGCTGATCAGCCCGATCGAGCGGAGCACCGTCAGCGCGAGCTCGCGTCCCTCGACGAGCTCGTACTCGAGCACGTGGTCGAGGAGGATCCCGACACCGCCTGCCGCGACGAACCCCCGTGCGGGAGCTGTGGCGAGCGGCACCTCGCCGTGTCCTCCCTCGACCTCGAGACCGCGCTCGACCACGCCGAGCTGCCCCTCGGCCCAGGCGGTCTCGACGGGCGCCGGCAGCGGCACGTGGAAGCGGAGCCGGTGATCCGAGCATGGATTGTCGACCGAGAGCTCGAGCCGGACGAACGACTCCCCGACGCGCAGCTCGACTCGTATCGTCACCGGGACGAGTGCCGTCTCCTCCACGCGCGACGACCCGTCGGGCCGCGCGGCGAGCGGCCAGCGGTACGAGCGGACAACGGCAAGCTCACCGCGAATCGGGCCTGCGGCGACGACCTCGATGCTGACCGCCTCCGGCTCGGAGACGAGCGTGTCGGTTCGGGGCGGGCCGTAGTTGTAGCTGTCGCCGAAATCGCCTCCGTCCACGAGCCTGCCAACGCCTTCGAGCGACCCGGTGCGGAGTGTGCCGTCCCCGGCGACCTGCACCTCGAGCAAGCCGTTGCTCATCGAGGTGCCGTCGATCTGGACGCCGCCGCCGGAGCGTTCGGTCGCCCGAGCCGGCCGCACCGAGGTCCAGCCGAGTGCAGGTGCGGCTACAGCGGCGGCGAGCCGCCGACGCGGCCGGGCCAGGATCCGCACCTCCCACTCGTCGTCGGGCGCGACGTCGACCGCGCGCTCGACTCCCTGCTTCAGCGACGAGAGATCCAGCCACTCCGGATCGGGCTCCTTGCCGACGTCGAAGGTCAGACGCCGGCTCGTCCCGTCGGCCTCGACGGCGTACCCATTGAGCCAGAGGCCGAAGAGCTCCCGCCCGTGCAGGCGGCGGAACATCGCCGCGGGAACCTCGCGACCCCGGAGCGTCGTACTCAGCAGGAGCCGCTCCGCCCGAGCCGTCTCCTGAGTCGGCACGACGGTTCCGTCCCCGAGCGTGAGCCCGACCTCGTCCCAGTCGTCCGGGATCTCGAGCTCGAATTCGACGACGTCCGTGCGCCGCTCGGGCGAAGGGTTGACGATCGCGACCCCACCGCGAGAGACGCCGGCTGCGATCGTCGCGGCCGCACGCTCCGCGAGACCGGTCGCGATCTGCTCGGCCTCCGCGTACCGGACGAGCACCTGGGCCGAGACGGCGTCGACCGAGCAGCCGCAGATCGAGTCGTGCGCCGCGTTCTCGAGCACGCGGCTCCACGCGAGCCGCAGGAACGACCCAGGCCACTCGGGCACGTGCAGGGCGGACAGGGGTTCGGCGTACCGCTCGAGCGCACGCTCGGCTCGGGCGCAGGCCGCCTTCAGGTCGATGCGGGCGGAGGTCACCCCCATCAGCAGGTTCGCGCGGGCGGCGGAGCGCATCTCTCCACTCCACCGCGTCAGCACCATGCCGTTTCCGGGCCGTCCCAGGTAGTCGGCGAGCGTGACGAGCTCGAGTCGGAAGCGTTCCTGGTCCTCGTTCAGCCGCGCCACGCGCTCGACGAGGTCGAGCGGAGGCAGCATGTGATCCGTTCCCGTCATCGCGAGCGACTCGTCGTCGCCGAAGAACGGACGCATCGACGCATCGAACGCGGCGACCGCTGCGGCGAGGTCGGGCTCGCCGAACAAGTGAGCGGCGTTGCCGTAGCCGTCGACCAGGTACTCCGCCCGCACCGCCGAGCCGTCCGGCGACTCCCAGAGGAAGGCATGGTGCTCGATCGCCGCCGGCACGCCGCGCCAGACGACGGCCTGCTCGATCCCCGCACGGCGGAGGATCTGCGGCATCTGGGCGACGTGGCCGAACATGTCTGGGAGGTAGCCGATCGGCATCGGCCGGCCGAGCTCCTCGGCGCGACGCCAACCGGTCTCGAGATTGCGGATGATCGACTCGCCCGAGACGAGGAACTCGTCCACGAGCGTCTGCCAGGGGCCGATCGCGAGCCGGCCCTCGGCGATCAGGCGCCGCAGCCGGGGCTCCGACTCGGGACGGAGCTCGAGATAGTCGTCGACCGTGGCGAGCTGGCCGTCGAGCGTGAAGACGAATCCCGGGTCGGCCTCCATGAGGTCGAGTACCCGATCGACGAGCTCGACGAGGCGCAGGCGGAACGTCTGAAACGGGAGGTACCACTCCCGGTCCCAGTGCGTATGCGGGACGACGTAGACGGTCTTCACGCGGCTGCCGCCTCGCCCCCGAGCTCGAGTCGACGTTGCTCGGCGAGGCACCGCACGATCCGCTGGCAGGTGACGATGTCTGTTCTACCCTCTGCGATTCCGGCAGCAAAATCCCCGCCCTCGGTCACGAACCGATGGAACGCCACGAGCTCCTCCTCGAACGCCTCGGCGGTCGATCGGAAGACTGTGGTTCTCTCACCACCAGCGTCGCCTTCCACCACCATGAGCTCGGTAGGCGCATGCAAGAGATAGGGAGAGGGAAACGTCAGGCTCACGGTCCCGCGCTCGTCGTGGACGCGCACCTCCTCGCGATAAGCGGGGTGTCCCTCGAGGTAATGCCACCGGATCGCGAGCCGCGCCCCGTCCGGGAGGCGGCCGTGGATCGCAACCGACGGCAGGAAGCGGCCGTCGGGCCAGACGTCGACATGCTCGAACGAGACGGGGTCGTCGACCAGCGCCCGAACGACCGCGAGCTCGTGGACCACGCTTCCGAGGAGGACGCCGACGTAGAGACGGCGCAGCTCGGGCGGCGCGGATCCGAGCGCTCGCTCCTCGAGCTGCTGCGCCTCGCTCGCGAGCGTGGCGAGGATCTCGTCGGGCACATCGTCCGCGGGAGCGGCGAGGTGGGCGTGCGCGAGCTGTGCAGGGCTCGAGGGGTGCAGGACGGTGACCTCGACCGACCGTATCGGTGGCCGGCCGGCGAGGAGAGAGCGCGCGTGGATGACCGCGGGGTCGTAGAGCTTCATGTAGCCGACCGCGACGCGACCCCCGGCGGCGGCGAGCGCGTCGGCTTCCGCAACGGTGTAGGCGAGCGGCTTCTCGCAGAAGACCGGGATTCCGGATGCGAACGCGTCCGCCACGGCCGAGCCATGGGATCCCGAGGTGAGAATCGCGACAGCGTCTACGTCACCATCGGCGAGCAGCGCGGCAAGCGAGCCATAGCGCCTGGCGATTCCATAACGCGCTCCCACGAGGCGAGTCGTTGCCGGGGAGAGATCGACCACCGCCTCGAGAGCGAAGAGGTCGGGTCGACGCGAGAGCAGCGGCAGGTGGACGGCTTGCGCGACCGCTCCGAGGCCGACGATCCCGATCCGGACGCGGTCGGCGCCTCCGGTCGTCGCAGCGGCCATTGCGTAGAGTCTCGCACAGGGTGGGCGCGACCGAACCGCAGAGGCTCGAGGCCGTCGTGCTCGGACGAGTGGGTGTCGATCTGTATCCGCACGAGCTCGAGAC
This sequence comes from Candidatus Gaiellasilicea maunaloa, assembly GCA_024330215.1. Classification (GTDB taxonomy): domain Bacteria; phylum Actinomycetota; class Thermoleophilia; order Gaiellales; family Gaiellaceae; genus Gaiellasilicea; species Gaiellasilicea maunaloa. Next base: position 18,804 of record JANDLU010000002.1, on the reverse strand, counting down.
GCCGCTCTCGGAGGTACGCACGTTCACCCGCTTCGTCGGCGGTTTCGCCGGCAACGTCGCCACCGGACTCGCGCGGCTCGGGGTTCGCACCGCGATCGCCTCTCGGGTCGGCGAAGACGGTCACGGGGACTTCGTGCGACGGTTCCTCGCGGGCGAGGGAGTCGACGTTCGCTTCCTCGCCACGGATCCGGACTGGTTGACCCCACCGACCTTCTGCGAGATCTGGCCGCCGGATCGCTTTCCGCTCACGTTCTACCGGCGTCCGACCGCTCCCGACTGGCAGCTCTCCCCGGACGACTTCGATCCCGACGAGGTCGCCGCAGTTCCGCTGCTCTTCGCGACGGGTACGGCTCTCGCCCAGTCGCCGAGCAGGGAGACAACGCTTGCCGCGATGCGCACGCACCTCGGCACGACGGTGTTCGACCTCGACTGGCGCCCGACGCTCTGGACGAAGCCGGAGGAGTACGCCGCGCTCGCCGCGGCAGCGGTGGCCGCAGCCGACCTCGTCGTTGGGAACGAGGAGGAGGTCGAGGCGGCCCGGATCGAGGCTGGACAGCCGGGCACGATCGACCGCCTCGTCCTCAAGCGGGGCGAGCGTGGAGCCACGGTCTTCGAGGACGGCGAGAAGACCGACGTGGCCGGCTTTCCGGTCGAGGTGGTGAACGGACTCGGCGCCGGCGACGCCTTCGCGGCCGCCCTCGGCCACGGGCTCCTGCGCGGGCTCTCGACCGTGGAGGCCGCGGGCCGGGCGACTGTTGCTGGTGCGCTCGTCGCGTCCCAGCTCGCGTGCTCCGAGGCGATGCCGCGGCTGGAGGAGTTGGAGAGATCGTTACGCGACGTCTTTAGGACCGGCACGTGACCCTGATCCTGCGACGACGCGAGGGAACCACCGTGACGCCCGAGAGCGCCGGCTGGAGCTACCTCTCGTTTCGGATCGTGTCGGGCGTCGTCGAGGCCCGCACCGCCGACGAGGAGCTCTGTCTCGTCCCCCTCTCGGGTCGCTGTCTCGTCAGCGCCGACGGCGCGGACTGGGAGCTGGGTGGGCGGGCATCCGTCTTCGCAGGAATGCCGTGGGCCCTCTATCTCCCCCGGGAGACGCCCTATCGCCTCGAGACCGACGGCGAGGTCGCGATCTGCGGCGCCCTGTGCGAGCGGCGGCGCGAGCCCCGCCTGATCCGGCCCGAGGACGTCGAGGTCGAGGTGCGCGGAGCGGGCAACGCGACCCGGCAGATCAACCACATCGTCAAGCCCGACTTCCCCGCGGAGCGCCTGCTCGTGGTCGAGGTCTTCACCCCCGCCGGGAACTGGTCCAGCTATCCGCCGCACAAGCACGACGTCGATGCCCCGCCCGGCGAGATCGTGCTCGAGGAGACGTACTACTACCGCACCGACGGCTTCGCGGTGCAACGCCTGTATAGCCCTGAGCGGGACTTCGACCTGACCGAGACCGTCCGCGACGGCGACCTGATGCTCGTGCCGTGGGGCTACCACGCGACGTGCGCGGCTCACGGCTACGACCTCTACTACCTGAACGCGCTCGCCGGCGACCGACGCTCGATGGCCTCGTCGGACGACCCGGAGCTCGCCTGGATCCGCGGGTCGTGGGAGAACCTGGAGCCGGATCCGCGCGTCCCGCTCGTCTCGTGAAGGGCGTCCGGGTCGCCAACGCCCCGGTCAGCTTCGGGGCCTTCGAGGCGACCGGCGGGCCCGACGTGCCCGCCGCGGAAGACGTCCTCGCCGCGATCGCGGCCGGCGGCTACGAGGGGACGGAGCTCGGGCCGCCGGGCTATCTCGGCAACGCGGAAACGCTGCCGGCGACCCTGGCCCGCCACGATCTCGTCCTGACGGGCGGCTACGTCCCGATCGCGTTCACCGAGCCACATGACCTCGATGAGCTCGACCTCGTGCTCGATCTCTTCGAGGCCGCCGGTGCGCCGACCGCGAGACCGGTGCTCGCCGACGCAGGCCCGCGCTCCGGCAAGACCGACTGGCAACGGTTCGCCGAAGGCGTCCGGCGTGCCGCTGAGCACGCGCGCGCGCGCGGCTTCGCCCCCACCTTCCACCACCACGCGGGAACCCGCGTCGAGTCGCCCGCGGAGATCGAGCGGCTGCTCGAGCGGACCGACGTCCCCCTCCTGCTCGACAGCGGTCACCTCGCGCTCGCCGGCGGCGACCCGGTGGCGGCACTGCGCGACTGGCGGGAACGGATCGACTACGTCCACCTGAAGGACGTGCGGGCCGAGGCGACAGAGTGGGCGCTCGCCGACGTCTGGCGTCGGGGGGGCTTCTGCGAGCTGGGTGCGGGCATCGTCGCCCTCGACGCCTTCCTGCTCGAGCTCGAGCGCCCCGGCTACGCCGGCTGGGTCGTCGTCGAGCAGGACGCCCTTCCCGGCGACCTCGCCGGAGCGCGCGAGTCCCAGGCTCGGAATCGCAGGTGGCTCGCCGAGCGCGGGATCTAGCGTCGGTGGGCGCGTCCTGCGGGTGGACGGCACGGAGGGTGGCGCCCGCGTCGTTCACCAGTTTATGATCCCCGGACCTTGGCGAGCGTGACGTTCGAGGACGTCAACAAGATCTACCCGGACGGGACGAAGGCAGTCGCGGGTTTCGACCTGGAGATCCAAGACGGCGAGTTCATGGTCCTCGTCGGGCCTTCCGGCTGCGGGAAGACGACGGCGCTCCGGATGGTCGCCGGGCTCGAGGAGATCTCCCAGGGTGTACTCCGGATCGGTGAGCGCGTCGTCAACCATGTCCCTTCGCGCGACCGCGACATCGCGATGGTCTTCCAGAGCTACGCGCTCTACCCGCACCTCACGGTCTTCGAGAACATGGCCTTCGGCCTGAAGCTGCGAAAGACCCCGAAGTCGGAGGTGCGGAGCCGCGTCGAGAAGGCGGCTGACCTCCTCGGCCTGAAGGATCATCTCGACCGCAAGCCGCGCGCCCTTTCCGGAGGCCAGCGCCAACGAGTCGCGATGGGCCGCGCGATCGTGCGGGAGCCCGCGGCGTTCTTGATGGACGAGCCGCTGTCGAACCTGGACGCGAAGCTACGGGTTCAGGTGCGAGCGGAGATCAGCCAGCTGCAAACCTCGCTCGGCGTCACGACCGTCTACGTCACGCACGACCAGGTCGAGGCGATGACGATGGGCGATCGCGTCGCCGTGATGCGGAAGGGCGAGCTGCAGCAGGTGGCGGCCCCCCAGGAGCTCTACGACCGGCCGCTCAACCTCTTCGTGGGCGGCTTCATCGGCAGTCCGGCGATGAACCTGCTCGAGGCAACGCTCGAACGCCGGAACGGCGGTCTCGTCGCGGTCGCAGGCAGCCAGCAGATCGAGCTCGGTGATGAAACGCTCTCGGTGCGTCCCGGACTCCGAAACTATGAAGGCCGCCCGGTGGTGTTGGGGATCCGGCCCGAGGATCTCGAGGACGCGTCGCTCGAGGACGGCGATGCGACCGGGCGAACGCTCCAGGGCAAGGTCGGCTTGCGCGAGGCGCTGGGCTCCGAGGTGATGGTGCACTTCACGATCGACGCGCCGCCCGCCGTCACCGAGGAAGTTCGCGAACTCGCGAGAGACGCCGGCAGCGAAGCGCCGAAGAGCGAGCGCGAGGCGACGCTCGTTGGTCGCTTCGGCGCCCGCACGAAGGTGAGCGACGGAGGTTCGGTGGAGGTGGCCGTAGACACGCGGGCGCTCCATTTCTTCGAGCCCGAGTCCGGGCTCGGAATCTACGAGGGAGACGAAAGGAAGGGAACCGCGTGATGAGGAAGCACCGCTTGCTCTTGATTTTGGCGTTGCTCGTCGGGGCGCTCTCGCTGCTTGCAGCGGGTTGCGGCAGCGACGACGACGAGTCAGACGAGGGCGCCGCAGGGACGACCGAGGCGGCAACAACGGAAGCCGAGGAGAGCGTCTCCGGCTCGATCCGGATCGCCGGACTCTGGACCGGCGGCGAGGGCGACTCGTTCAAGGCCGTGCTCGACGGCTACAGAGCCAAGTATCCCGACGTCACCGTTACCTACCAACCCGCAGGAGAGGATCTCCCGACGATCCTCGCGACCGGGGTCGAAGGCGGCAACCCGCCCGATCTCGCCTCGCTCTCGTCGCCCGGCATCATCAAGGATTTCGCCACGCGCGGAGCCCTCCAGCCGATCGACTTCGCGACCGAGGGGATCAAGGAGAACTACTCTCAGAGCTTCGTCGACCTGACCACGTTCGAGGGCAAGACGTACGGTGTTGTTTTTAAGGGCGCCAACAAATCGACCGTCTGGTACAACACGAAGGCGTTCGAGGATGCGGGTGTCGAGCCTCCGACCACCTGGGACGAGTTCCTCGAGGCGGGCGAGACGCTGAAGGCCTCCGGCGTGACGCCGTACTCGATCGGCGCGGCCGACGGCTGGACGCTGACCGACCTGTTCGAGAACGTCTACCTGCGCACCGCCGGGCCGGAGAAGTACGACCAACTCGCCACGCACGAGATCCCGTGGACCGACCCGTCGGTCAAGGAGGCTCTCGGGGAGATGGCGAAGGTCTTCGCCTCGGACAGCATCGCCGGCGGAACGAGCAGCGCGCTCCAGACCGACTTCCCGACCTCGGTGACGCAGGTCTTCACCGATCCGCCGAAGGCGGCGATCGTGATGGAGGGCGACTTCGTCGGGACGTTCATCAACACCGAGACCAAGACGAAGGTCGGTGAGGGCGCGGACGTGTTCACGTTCCCGTCGATCAACGACTCCCCACCGGTCGTCGTCGGCGCTGGCGACAGCATCGTCATGTTCAAGGACACCCCCGCCGCACGGGCCATGATCGAGTACTTGGCCACTCCTGAAGCTGCAGAGCTCTGGGCCAAGCGGGGCGGGTTCTCGTCGCCGAACAAGAACCTGGACGAGAGCGTCTATCCGGACGAGACGACGAAGAAGCTGGCGTCGGAGCTGGCGCAGGCGGAGACCTTCCGTTTCGACCTCTCTGACCTCCAGCCCAAGGTTCTGAACGACGCGCTCTTCACGGAGCTCGCCAACTTCGTCAAGAGCCCCGCCGACATCGACGGGGTGACGGGCAAGCTGGAAGCGGCTGCGAAAAAGGCGTACAAGTAGTCCCTCGTGTCGAGCACGGGTAGCTCGACGGTCGCGGCGGCGCCTCCCGTAGCGGAGGTGCCGCCGCCGCCGTCACGGCGGCGCGGTTACGCGATCTCGCTCGCGTTCCTCGCCCCGGCTGTGTTCTTCCTCGGGGTCTGGGTGATCTACCCGGCCATTCGGACGCTGGTCCGGAGCTTCTTCAGCGACCGCGGCGGCGAGTTCGTCTGGTTCGACAACTACACGGCGCTCTTCACGGACGAGGCCGTCCAGACCGCGATCAAGAACAACGTAATCTGGGTCCTCGTCGTGCCGGCGGGCGTCACCGCGCTCGGGCTCCTGTTCGCAGTGCTGACCGAGCGGGTGCCCTGGGCGGCTGCGTTCAAGGTCGCCGTGTTCGTGCCGCTCGCGGTCTCACTGTTCGCGGTCGGCGTGATCTGGCGGATCATGTACCAGCAGGATCCAGACCGGGGCGCGATCAACGCGGGCATCGTCGCCGTTCAGGGAATCTTCAGCGAGCAAGGCGCCTTGACGACGGCGAGGCCATCCACCGACGCGCTGACGGGGTCGCCGCAAGGTGGGCTCAGGCTCGAGCGAGCGGTCGGCCCTGGTGCGGTGGCGCTCCTCGGCCTGACCGCGATCAAGGCCGACGAGCTCCCTGACGAGCCGGAGCAGGCGGTGACCCCGCAGGCGATCCCGGATGGGATCACAGGGGTCGTCTGGCGCGACTTCAAGCCGGGCGGGGGCACGCCGGGCGAGGTCGAAACCGACGAGGTCGGCCTTGGGGGCGTGACGGTCAAGCTCCGCTCGGCCGAGACCGGCAAGACGATGGGCTCGACCACCACCGGGAAGGACGGCAGCTTCACGTTCGAGGGGGTCGAGTCGGGGAGCTACCACGTCGCAATCGGCAAAGAGACCTTCGCCGAGCCGTTCCAAGGGTTCAATTGGCTTGGCGATACGTTGATCACGCCATCGCTGCTGATCGCTTTTCTCTGGGTGCAGGCCGGTTTCGCGATGGTGATCACCGCGGCCGGACTTGCTGCGATTCCTCGCGACCTGCAGGAGGCGGCGCGGACCGACGGCGGGACCGAATGGCAGGTCTTCCGGCGGATCACGGTGCCGCTGCTCGCGCCCGTGCTCACAGTCGTCTTCGTCACGCAGATCATCGGCGTGCTCAAGGTCTTCGACATCGTGATCTCGATCGTGCCGTCCTCGGGCCGCGACAGCGCGACGGTGATCGCCGTCGAGATGTACCAGAGCTCGTTCAGCGGCCAGAACCGCTTCGGTTTCGGCTCCGCGATCTCGATCTTCATGTTCCTCCTCTTCGTTCCGTTCCTGATCGCGAACATCCGCCGTTTCCGGAGGGAGAACTGATGGCGACCGTGGCGGAACCCGTGCGTGAGCCGGTCGTGATCGACGAGAGTGTCGCGACTCGGATCCTGCGCGTGCTTCGACGGGCGCCGGTCCACGTCGCCCTCGCCGTGATCGGCGTGCTCTGGCTGATGCCGACGATCGGCCTGCTCTTCACGTCGCTGCTGACGCCCTCCGATGCGCAGGCCGCGGGCTGGTGGCAGGTGTTCTCGAAGCCGAGCATCGTCACGTTCGAGAATTACGCGAACATCTTCCAAGACGACGGCATCGTCAGCTCCCTTTGGGTCACCGCCCAGGTGACGCTCGGCGCCACAATCCTCCCGATTCTGGTCGCGTCGCTCGCCGGCTACGCGTTCGCCTGGCTCGAGTTTCCTGGCCGCGACTGGATCTTCCTGGGCGTCGTCGCGCTGCTCGTCGTGCCGCTGCAGATGTCGCTGATCCCGATCTTCGAGCTCTACAACAAGACCGGGCTCTTCGACACGATCATCGGCCTGGTCTTCTTCCACAGCGCATTCGCGCTTCCCTTCGGGATCTTCCTGCTGCGGAACTTCTTCGCGGGGATCCCGCGCGATCTGCTCGAGGCGGCTCGGATCGACGGCGCCTCCGAGCTGCGGATCTTCGCGCGGGTGGTGCTCCCGCTCGGGATTCCGGCGATCGCCTCGCTCGGGATCTTCCAGGTCCTGTTCGTGTGGAACGACCTGCTCATCGGACTCGTGCTCGCGCAGGACAACCAGCCGATCGCGCCCGAGATCTTCTCGCAGCTGCGCCAGTTCGGGGCCAACCTCGAGATCATCGCGCCGGCCGCCTTCTTCTCCGCGCTTGTGCCCCTGACGATCTTCGCGATGTTCCAGCGCTACTTCGTCGAGGGACTACTCGCCGGCTCCGTCAAGTAGGTCCGATGATGCCTCGGTGTGCCATCGTGGGCTCCGGGCTCAGCGGCTTCGTGACCTACGCGACTCTGCGGCACGGCACTCCTGGAAGACGGGGCCTCGAGCCCGCGGAGATCGTGGTCTTCGGGGACGAGGCGGATCCGGCCGGGGCGTGGCGGCCGAGAGCCGAGGCGATCAGGCAGCGCCGGATGCGCTCCGAGAGCGACGGCCACTGCTATCCCACGTCGTTTCCCGGCCTGGCCGTCCGCGAAGCGGCGCGACGGGCCTCGCTCACCCCACTGCTCCGGAGCGTCGCCGACCGCTACCGCCCCACGGTGACGGAGTTCCTGGGTCACGTCCACCTGCTGCGGGCGAGCTGCGGCTGGGACGAGAGTTTCGTCCCGGCCCGGATCGAGCGCGTGCGCGCAATCGGCGGGGGCTTCGAGCTCGACGGCTACGGCCCCTTCCCTCACGTCCTGCTCGCGCCCGGGCATCCGGGTCTCGCGCTGCCGCCTGGGCTCGACGACGACCCGCGCGGCGTCCACGCCTACGAGCCGCACGAGTACGCCCGGCGAGTAGCGGTCGTCGGGGCGGGGATGGCCGCCGCGACCGAGTGGCTGAATGCCCTCGCGGCCGGCTCCGAGGTCGTGTCGGTGCGTCGCCGGGAGCCGGCGCGCAGGCCGTTGAACGTGGCCAGGCCGCTCTTCACGAAGCGCGGCTTGGCGTCGTTCCACGCAACCGCGCCGGCCGGTCGCGGAGAGTTGCTGAAATCGTTCGGCGCGCCCTCCTACCCGCCCGGGCGCGCCTGGGACGTACCGCTCGCTCGGGCCGCATGTGAGAAACGCTTCCACGTCGCCGCCGAACTCGATAGCGTCGAGCAGGTGATCTGCGCCACAGGCTTCAAGCGTGGGTTCGAGCACGACCCGCTGCTGCGGAACCTCGTCCGGGAGCACGACCTCGAGACGCACGAGCGCTGGATCGTCCTCGACCGCGATTCGACCGTCCCGGGGCTGACCAACGCCACCCGGACGCTCTCGCTCGCGGGCGTCCCCGGCCAGTGGGCCTATCCGGCCGCGGATACCCTCGTGGGCATGAAGTACGCGGCGCGACGGTTCCTCGACCGGGTGGAGCGATGTCCTACACGCTGAGAGGCCGGCTCGAGACGCGGCTCGCCGCGGCCCTGCTGCCGTTCGTATTCGCCTGCATGTTCGCCGCCGTCCTCGGCGAGTGGTGGCCGATCCAGCTCGCGGCCGTGATGATCGCGGTCGGGCTCGTCCTCGACGCTGCGATCTACCACCGGTTGCTGCCGTACCAGCCCGGATGGGCGGCGATGCCGCTCGGACTCGTCGAGCTCGGCGCGACGATGGCGCTCGTCTTCCGGCTCGACGTGGAGGCGCCGCTCGGCCCCGCGCTCGGATTCTTCGCCGCGTCGTGGCTGCTCGCCCAGGTGCTCGGACACGCTGGGTTCCCGTTGCTACGCCTCTCCTACGGGGACGACGGCGGCGAGCTCGGCCGCGGCGGCAGAGCACTCTCCCTCGCGGCGCCGGTGGCTGCCCTCGCGCTGCTCGGCGTTGCCTGGATCGCACAGCCGCCAACAGTTCGAATCTCAGGCACCGTCGAGGGGCCGCTCGTGCTCGACCATGCTCAGACGCTCGTCGGCGAACCGGGCGCGGTCGTCCGCGGCGGCATCGTCATCACCGCAGACGACGTGACGGTTCGCGACGTCAAGGTCTTCGGCGGCGAGATCGGGATCGAGGTGCTCGAAAGCGAGGACGTCGTACTCGACGGCGTACGGATCGCGGGAACGACGATGGACGGCATCAATGCTCGCCAGAGCTCGCTCCTGATCCGCGATTGCCGGATCGAGTTGCCCGAGGTCGCGGGGCCGCAGGGGATCGACATCTCGTTCGCGAGCAGCCTTCCTCCGAGCACGGTCCAGCGCTGCGAGGTGACCGGCGGCAGCGAGGGGATCGTCTCACACATGGCGATGGTGATGATCAGCGAGAACCGCGTCACGGGCGCTCGGATGCGCGGAATCGCCGTCACCGAGATGTCGATGGGCGAGATCGACCGCAACGTCGTCGAGGACTCGGTCGGCGTCGGGATCTACTGCGGGGACTACTCTCATTGCGAGATTGACGAGAACAGCGTCAGCGGCACCCGGCGGGACGCATCCGGCAATCCCGCCCGAGCGGGCTTCGGCATCGTCTCGCACTACGGCGCGACCGCGACACTCGACAACAACCAGCTCGACCGTGGCGCGGCCGCGTTCACGGGCGGCAAGCTCGAGCGTGGGTGACCTGCGACCAGCGGAGCATCGCCGTCAGCCGCGGCGGCCGGTCCCGCGAGGGTAGATCCGTGACGAACCCGAGCTTGGCGCTTGAGAGCTGATGCCGGCGCGCCTCCAGCTCGTCGCGCGAACCGGGCATCCCGACTTCCTCGACCTCCCGTGGGAGGCACCGCTCGAGAACTGGAAGCACGAGCGGCTCGTCAACGTCGTCGCCGGGATCCACCGTCACGTCGTTCGCTTCGTCGAGTACGACGGCCGTCTCTACGCGCTCAAGGAGCTGCCCGTTCAGCTCGCACGCAAGGAGTACGGCTTCCTGCGCCGGCTTGCCGCCGACGAGATGCCGGTCGTCGACGTCGTCGGAGTCGTCAGCGAACGTGCCGCCGACCTCGACGCCGTCCTGATCACGAGACACCTCGACTACTCGCTGCCGTTCCGCACCCTCTTCGCCGGTCGGGACATCGCCGAGCTGCGCGACTCGCTCCTCGACGCCGGCGCTGAGTTGCTCGTCCGGATCCACCTCGCCGGCTTCTTCTGGGGCGATGCGTCGCTCTCGAACATCCTCTTCCGCCGCGACGCGGGCGCCCTCGCCGCATACCTCGTCGACACCGAGACGGGCGAGCTCCATCCGACCCTCTCGGACGGGCAGCGCGAGTACGACCTCCAGATCGCCGAGGAGAACGTGACCGGCGAGCTGCTCGACATCGCCGAGGAGCTCGGCCGGCCGGAGATCCGTGCGGAGGTGACCGCCGCCGAGCTCGTGCGGCGCTACGAGTCGCTCTGGACCGAGCTCACGCGCGACGAGGTCTTCGGATCGGAGGAGCGCTACAAGATCGACGAGCGGCTGCACCGGCTGAACGAACTCGGCTTCGACGTCGAGGAGGTGGAGCTGATCGCCGACGAGGAGGGCTACCGCCTGCGCCTCAACCCGCGCGTCGTCGAGCCCGGTCACCACCGACGGCGGCTGCTCGTGCTCACCGGCCTCCACGCTCAGGAGAACCAGGCGCGCCGGCTGCTGAACGACCTCGCGCGCTTCCGCGTCGCGCTCGAGAAGAAGGAGGGCAAGCCCGTCCCCGAGACGATCGTCGCGTACCGCTGGCTCGCCGAGGTCTTCGAGCCGGCGATCGCGGCCGTGCGACCCGAGCTCTGGGGCAAGCGCGAGGCGGCCGAGGTGTTCCACGAGATCCTCGAGCACCGCTGGTACCTCTCGCAACGGGCCGAGCGTGATGTCGGCGTGCTGAAGGCCGCGCGCGACTACGTGAAGAACGTGCTGCCGAGGGCGAGCGACGAGCGCACCGTGCTCGCCCCGTCCCCGCCCGCAGACGAAGGCTAGCTCTCGGTTACCGGGATACCGGCCGCACGCGCGAGCCGGGCCTGCGCGAGGTCGCGCGTGACCAAGGTGCGCGACGTCGCGGCAGCCGTCGCGATGATCAGAACGCCGGTGGCCTTCGCCGCCCGCCCTTCGTCCCGCGCGACCGCGACCACAGCGCCGTAGCGCTCGGCAACGATCTCGTCGACGGGAATGGGGGAGAATGCAGTCCGGAGCGCATCGAGCCGAGCCTGCCGAAGCTGCCTCGCGGGCTCGGTGCGAGCGAGGAAAACCCCTGCGTGGAGCTCGCCCAGAGTCACCACCGAGATTGCGGCCGAGCGTGGAAGCTCGCCAACAGAGCCTTGGGCAGCGATCACGACGCTCGTGTCGAGGAGCGCCCCGCTCATCTGTCGAAGCGGCCGTCGTCGAGCGGAGCCTCGGCGAGGTCGAGATCACGGGCGAGCTCCTCGTCGACAGGCAACGCCAGGATGCGCCGAAGCGCCGCACGATCGACATCGAGGCGCGGCTCGTCCCGCTGACCGGGGGGCACGACGCGGGCCACGGGCCGGCCATGGACGGTAACGGTGAACGTCTCGCCTGCCTCGGCGGCCCTCAGTACAGCAGCGATATTGTTTCGCAGCTCTCGCTGTGGGATCGTCCTGTCGGTCATTTGCTACACAGCGTAGCAGAACAGTGTCAACCCTCAGCCGAGCCAGGTGATGCCATGCCTCTCGGAGGCGCCCGCATAGGCATCAGGGCCGAGGGTTCCCGCGTCCTGCGCTGCTGCAAGCTCCCGAAAGAACCCCTCGAGCCCGGCCGGCGCCGTGAGTACCAGCAGCCGCCCGCTCCCCGGAACGACACGCCGCTGCCCGTGGGGAACGCCGCGCGGGGCGAAGACGAGCCCGCCGCGCCCGGTGCGGAACTCCTCGTCGCCGACGTGGAAGACGTGCTCGCCGTCGAGCACGTAGAACAGCTCGTCCTCGTTCTCGTGGACGTGGACGTGGAGCGGGGTGTCAGCCAACGGCGGCACCTCTTCGAAGAGGGTGAACGCGCCGCCGGTGGCCTCGGCCGAGGCCAGGATCAGGATCGTCACGTCTCCGAAGTTCAGGCGCTCGCCGGCATCCGCATCGAGCCCGTAGGCAGAGAGTCGTTCCACTACGCCTTGCCGCTCAGCTCGATCTTCTCGATCGTGATCTCGCTGCGCGGCATGTCGCGACCGTCGCGATCGGCCTGGGAGATCCGGTCGACGACGTCCTGGCCGCTTCGCACCTGTCCGAAGACCGTGTGCTTGCCGTCGAGCCACGGCGTCGCTTCGGCGGTGACGATGAAGAACTGGCTCCCATTCGTGTTCGGACCCGAGTTGGCCATCGCGAGCGCTCCCTTGACGACCTTGTGCTCGTTGAACTCGTCCTCGAACTGGTAGCCGGGGCCGCCGGTGCCCGTGCCCTGCGGGCAGCCGCCCTGGATCATGAAGTCCGGAATCACCCGGTGGAACTTGAGCCCGTCGTAGAAGCCGTCCTTCGCGAGCTTGGCGAAGTTCTCGACCGTGTTCGGAGCCTCGTTCGGAAAGAGCTCGAGCTCGACGGATCCTTCGCTTGTGTGGAGCGTGGCTGTAGTCATGGCGCGCACGGTAGCGAACGTCGCTGTTGGCTCTGGCCATGACCTAGCCAAAGATCTCGTGGGTTCCGACGCGGTGCCAGACGACGTGCGGCTCTCGGTCGCGAACGGACTCGCCATACGAGAAGGTTGCGCGTCCGTCGGCATCCCACGTGAGCTCGAATAGGCCAGGCGATCCCTGAACTCCCTTGACCCTGAGGCCCTTCCGGAACCCTTCGCCTCGCTCCAGGTCGTGAACGAACTTCGCCACCGCTGCCCGGAATCGCTTCCTCTGGCTGTCAGAGAGGCTCTCGTAGTCGCGATCGAACCGCAGCAGCCGCTCGTAGGTCGGCACCAGCGGTTACTCGTCGTCGAGCGACGCCAGGAACTCCTCCGAGGACTCGAAGACCCGGGAACGGCCTGCATTCAGATCGTCTGCGGCCTCCCGTTCACCGGCCTGCCAGGCAGGAGTCCAGAACCACGCTTGCGTCGAGTCGATCACCTTCTTGGGTCGGATGAGGATTCCGTCCGCGACGAGCTCGAACTCGACGGGGTCCCCCTCCTCGAGGCAAGCTGCACGACGAATGCTGGAAGGGATCGTGACCTGCCCCTTACCGCGGATGACGGTCTTGCCCACACTCGCTCCGATCGGCAGAATATTGTACTTTCCTTCTTTCCGCCATAGCGTAGTCGGGATTTCGCCTTCGTCAAGCAGGCGCAGGCGCTTAACCTCGTGGCAACAGTCGCTCGTGGAAACCGCACTACACTCCGCGAATGGCAGTAGCCGAGCCGCTTGCGCGCGTTTCTCCGGACTCCTCGGCCGGCAACGAGCTCGCGCTGCAATGGCGCCGGCTGACCCGCGCAGCGACGTTTGTCGCCGTCCTCACGAGCCCCGCCCTCTTCGTCTGGTTCCGCCAGTACAACGGCTGGAGCACGCTTTGGTCGCTCGTCGCAACCGCCGGGATCGTGATCGCGTTCCGCGGCTTCGTCGACCTCCTCTTCCGGCGCCTGATCCCCTGGCCGAGCCTCTTCGGCGCGGACAGCCAGCAGCTCCGTGAGGAGGACATCATGGGCCGCCGCCGCGCCTGGTACTGGCGTAAGAAGGCGCGGCTCGCGACGCTCGTCGGCATCGTGATCACCGCTGTCTGGCTGATTCGGGGCGGCTCGTGGCTCGGCACCGGGGTCGACATCCTGAGCGGGCTCGGCTCGGCGTTCTCGAACCCGGTAGTGCTGACACAGGTCGTCTTCGTCACCTTCCTCTTCATCGCCAACTTCGCGATCCTGATGGGCCCGATGCTCTTGATGGGGATCTCGCAGATCCGCGGCTTCGAGCCGGGCGACGCGCAGTGGGGCGTTCGGCTCGACCACGTCCGCGGTCAGGCCGAGGCGAAGGAGGAGGTGCGGCGCGTCGTCACGCTCTGGCAGTCGGGCGAGGCCTTCGAGCGCGCCGGCGGCAAGCGCGAGCGCGGCCTGCTCTTCCTCGGCGCGCCCGGCACCGGCAAGACGATGCTCGCGAAGGCGATCGCGACCGGGTTCAACTCGCCGTTCGTCTCGATCCCGGGCTCCGGGTTCGCGCAGACGTTCATCGGCGTCGACGCGATCATCGTGCGTTATCTCGCCTTCAAGGCGAAGCGGCTCGCCCGGAAGTGGGGCGGCCAGTGCATCGTCTTCATCGACGAGATCGACGCTGTCGGGATGCGCCGGCAAGCGCTCGGCGGCGGCAACCCCGTCGGCGGGATGACACCTCCGAACGTGCACGACCACCTCTTCTACGGCCCGAACGGGGCCCTCACTTCGAGCGGCGACCTGATCCTCGAGTCGCGCGCGTGGCGCGAGCGGCTCTTCGCCGAGCGCGCGCCTGCGCGGCCGGGACCCTCGGGGCTCCAGGCGAGACTCGGCTCGGTGCTGAACTTCGCGTTCCCGAGCATGGGCGGCGGCAGCGGGCTCGCGCTCAACCAGCTCCTCGTCGTGATGGACGGGATCGACAACCCGCCGTTCACGAAGCGCGTCGTGACGAGCCGGTTCAACACCTTCCTCGACGCGACCTACGTCGTCCCGCGCCGGCTCGGCAAGGTCTCGCTGCGACTGCCGCCGCCGGGGCCCCGCGGCGACCAGATCTACTTCATCGGCGCCACGAACGTCCCGCTCGACCGGCTCGATCCTGCGCTCGTGCGGCCCGGCCGGATGGGGCGCCACGTCTGGTTCCGGACGCCGACGAAGCAGGATCGCCTCGACGTCTTCGACCTCTACATCGCGAAGGTCGCGCACGAGGACGACCTCGACACGCAGCGGCGGCGGGACGAGATCGCGCGGATCACGAACGGCTACTCGCCGGCGATGATCGAGCAGGTTTGCTCGATGGCGCTGACGCACGCGCACCATGACGACCGCGACCGCTTCGGCTGGGACGATCTCGTCGAGGCGATGACGACGATCGAGTCCGGCACGGCGATCGGGATCGAGTACATCGCTTCCGAGACGCGCGCGGTGGCGATCCACGAGGCCGGCCACGCCGCCGCCGGGCACGTCTTCATGAAGGGCGCAGAATCGACCCGGCTCTCGATTCGCATGCGCGGCGGCTCGCTCGGGCACCACCAGGCGCTCGAGAAGGAGGAGCGCTTCAGCCGCTTCCGCAGCGAGGAGATGGCGCGGCTCGTCTGGACGCTCGGCGCGATGGCCGCGGAGCGCGTCTTCTACGGCGAGAACTCGAACGGGGTCGGCGGCGATGTCCAGTCGGCGACCACGCAGGCGGCCTTCATGGTCGGCGCCTCCGCAATGGGTCCCGAGCGCGTCGACGTGACGCCACTCGACGACGAGACCGAGGAGCAGACCCGCGAGCGGGTGATGAAGCGCTTCCAGGAGATCGGGCTCGGGATCATGAACCGCACGAGCGGCGGCGGCCCGTTCGCCGAGAACCCGATCGCGGGCGTGCTCGCCGATCGCGACAAGCGGAACCTGGCAGCCCAGATCATCGGCCAGGCCTACGTGAATGCGTACAACCTCGTCCTCCACAACAAGGATGCGATCTCGAAGATCGCCGACGAGCTCGCGGAGCGGCGGGAGCTCTTCGGCGACGACCTCGTCCAGGTGCTCGATCGCGCGCAGCTCGAGTTGCCGACGCTCGATCTGAGCAAGGAGGACTCGTGGCCGAAGATGTGACGCTTCCGGGCCGGGTCGAGCCCCACCGCGAAGAGCCTCGCAGAGAAGAGGAGGCGCCGCTCGTCCCCACGGTCGGCGCCGACCGCGGCGAACGGGCGCGGCTCACCTCCTACCGCTTCCGCTTCGGTCTCGTCTACGTGATCCTCGCAGCGCTCGTCGGCGCGGCGGCCGGCGCGTTCGTCGTGCTCGTCAGCCGGCCGGGCCTGGCGCCCGAGCCGAGCTGGTCGAGCTGGCAGCCGGAAGGCAGCCGGATCGCACGCGTCCGCCAGATCGCCGACCGGATCCCGAAGGCCTACAAGCTCCCGAGCGGCGATCAGCTCACCGTCGCCCGGGGCAGCACACTCGCCGTGCGGACCGAGACGGAGGATATTCCCGTCGACACGGTCTACGTCCGTCCGGATACCTCGCGCGGCCAGGCGGAGGAGAACGAGGTCGCGAGCTTCGACGGCGCGGCGACGATCTCGTACGGGCTCTGCGGCCTCGGCACGAGCGCTCAGTGCGCGATCACGGAGACGTCGGCGGCGAACGAGCGCTTCACGAACCTGCGGCGTCAGGCGCTCGAGCTCTCGCTCTACACCTTCAAGTACGTGGACGACGTCGACTCGGTCATCGTCTTCATGCCGCCGACGCCCAAGGGCGAGTCGAACGGAAGCGTGTTCCTCCGCCGCGAAGACCTCAAGACCGAGCTCGATAGGCCGATTCGCCAGCTCCTGCCGGGGCAGCTCCCGGGTGTCGCCGGGCTCCAGGACGCGGAGCTCGCGAACATCATCCGCCTGACCGAGCCGCGCATCTACGCCTACCAGTTCGATGCCGGCCCGGACGGGAAGCCCCTGCTCGCGCTCACGCCGCTCGCCGCTGCCGGCTAAAGGGCCTAACGCTCGAGCTCGTCGCGGCGAACGGCGCTGACGAGGCCCTCGATGAGATCCTCCGGCACGATCGCGTCGCGGCGACGGATCGCGACGATCGAGCGCCGAACCGGCTCGTAGCCTGCGATCCCCACCTCCTGCAGCGTTCCTGCGGCGAGCTCGCCGCGAACCGCCGTGTACGGGAGGAACGCAATTCCGAGGCCGTGCTCGACCATCTTCTTCGTCGCGTCGACATTGTCCAGCTCCATCACGCCGCGCGGGACGACGCCCGCCTCGCGGAAGAACGCACTCGTGAGAACGAAGTAGCTCGACGTGCGGTCGAAGAGGATCAGACGCTCCGTCGCCAGCTCGCCGACCTCGATCAGGGACTGCCGGCCGAGGCGATGGCCGGGATCGACGACCAGGACGATCTCGTCTTCGTAGAGCGGCCTGCTCGTGATCGCGGGATGCGGCAGCTCGCGCACGAGGCCGAGCTGCACCTGCTCGCGCAGCACGAGCTCGAGCACCTCCTCCGAGTGGCCCGTGCGGACGATCAGGTGGACGTTCGGGAAGGCGGCCTGAAACCGGCGGAGAACGAGCGGGAGCACATAGGTCGAGATCGCCGGCGCTGCCCCGACTTGGAGCTCGCCGACGCGGCCGTCGCGGAGCTCTCGCAGGAGCTGGGCTCCCTCGGCGAGCGACTGCACGGCTCGCTGAGCATGGGCGCGGAAGGCGCGTCCCTCGGCTGTCAACCGCATTCCGCGCGGCGTGCGGACGAAGAGATCGACGCCGAGCTCCCGCTCGAGGTTCTTGATCCGGGTCGTGAGCGCCGGCTGGCTCACGTAGAGAACCTTGGCGGCCTCGCTGACCGAACGGCGCTCCGCGACGATCAGGAAGGCCTCGATCTGGGAGAGCAGCACGCACACTCGATATTAGCGTGATGTATGGGAGGAATCCAGAGATTCGATTTGTCGTATAGAGACGGTCGGGGAAGAGTGGGTTCACATCGTCGTCCCGAACCGAGGAGAGACCGTGAACGCGACCGCTGCGAAGGAATCCATCGACCTTGCTCGCGAGTGGGCCGAGCTCGATCGCTGGGACGGGATCGAGCGGGACTACAGCGCGGAAGACGTCGTGCGGCTGCGCGGCTCGGTCCGCGTCGAGCACACGCTTTCCCGCCGCGGCGCCGAGAAGCTCTGGCAGCTCCTGCGCGAGGAGGACTTCGTGCCCACGTTGGGCGCGCTCACGGGCGGCCAGGCGGTGCAGATGGTCAAGGCCGGACTGAAGGCGATCTACCTCTCCGGCTGGCAGGTCGCGGCCGACGGCAACCTCGCGACGCAGGTCTATCCCGACCAGAGCCTCTACCCCGCGAACAGCGTGCCGGCGATGGTGAAGCGGTTGTGTAACGCCTTGCTGCGCGCCGACCAGATCGACTGGGCCGAGGGGAACGAGGTCGACTGGCTCGTGCCGATCGTCGCCGACGCGGAGGCCGGCTTCGGCGGGCCGCTGAACGCGTTCGAGCTGATGAAGGCGATGATCGAGTCGGGCGCGGCGGCCGTGCACTTCGAGGATCAGCTCGCGGCGGAGAAGAAGTGCGGCCACCTCGGCGGGAAGGTGCTCGTCCCGACCGGTCAGTTCATCCGGACGCTGCTCGCCGCCCGGCTGGCCGCCGACGTCATGGGTGTGCCGACGCTCGTCGTCGCCCGCACCGACGCAGATGCGGCGACGCTGCTGACGAGCGACGTCGACGAGCGCGACGCGCCATTCGTAACCGGCGAGCGGACGCTCGAGGGTTTCTTCCGGATCACCGCGGGCATCGAGGCGGCGATCGCACGGGGGCTCGCCTACGCGCCTTACGCGGACCTCGTCTGGATGGAGACCTCGACGCCGAGCATGAACGAGGCGCGCGCCTTCGCCGAGGCGATCCATGCGGAGTTCCCGGGCAAGCCGCTCGCCTACAACTGCTCGCCCTCGTTCAACTGGAAGCGGCATCTCGACGACGATGCGATCGGCTCGTTCCAGGCCGAGCTCGGGGCGCTCGGCTACAAGTTCCAGTTCATCACGCTCGCCGGCTTCCACTCGCTCAACGAGTCGATGTTCGAGCTGGCCCGCGGCTATGCCGCGGAGGGGATGAGCGCCTACGTCCGGCTCCAGCAGCGTGAGCTCGGCCTCGAGGAGCACGGCTACACGGCGACCAGGCACCAGCGCGAGGTCGGCGCCGGCTACTTCGACGAGGTCGCGCAGGCGGTCTCGGGCGGCCAGAGCTCGACTTTGGCGTTGAAGGGGTCGACCGAAGAGGCCCAGTTCGA
>JANDLU010000001.1 GCA_024330215.1 Candidatus Gaiellasilicea maunaloa | reverse complement strand
CGAGTCCGACCCACCTGAACCACCGATCTCGGTGGGAGGTCGCCTCCGCGGCGGCTCCCACCGAGATCGAGCTGGCAACATCAGTCGCGAGCGTCACCACAGGTCACGGCGGGACAGGTTCGTGGTCGCCACACAGGTCTGGCGAGGCGTGCGACGCCGAGCGATCCGGCCTACTGGCTTCTCGAACCAGGAGGCCGTGGAGGCGCTCGCGCGCGACCTCGTCGCGTCCACCTGGCTCCGAGCTCGGCGGCACCGATACCCCCGGCGCAGATACCCCTAACGGGGGTGGAGCCGCGCCCCGAGCCGAGCGATATCAGTGGGGTCCCATTCACCGGCACAAGGGAGACTGCATGTCCAAGCTTCAGCAGCGGCTGGCGCGCGAGGAGGGCTTCACCCTCATCGAGCTCCTGGTCGTCATCGTCATCATCGGGATCCTGCTCGCGATCGCAGTCCCCTCGTACCTCGGCTTCAGGGATCGCGCGAACGAGAAGGCGGCGTCCTCGAACGCTCGTGCGGCTGTGCCGTCGGCCGAGGCGTTCTACTCCGACCGCGGCAACTACGACTCGACCGCCGCGGCCCCGAACGACTTCACCCTGACGCGGCTGCAGACCTCGTACGACTCGGGGATCAAGGTCGAGGGCGTCCTCGGTGACGCCGACAAGTACTGCATCACCGCTGTCTCGGGCGACAAGCGAGCCAAGATGAAGGGCCCGGGCGGCGTGTTGACGGTCGGCCCCTCTTCGGGTACTGGCGCGGTCGCTGTCTGCGCGGCGGCGGATATCGCCTAGGCGAGTCCGACCCACCTGAACCACCGATCTCGGTGGGAGGTCGCCTCCGCGGCGGCCTCCCACCGAACTCAAGCTGGCGCCGCCTGGTGCCGAAAGGGAGAACGTGTCGAACACCGTGAAATCGATCGACGAGCTGCTGGAGCCGATGGTCGGGCAAAACGCCTCCGACCTCCACGTGACGGCCGGGTCGCCGCCTGTGATCCGCGTCAACGGCCGCCTGCAGCGGCTGCCGGGGCTGGACAAGCTCGATCCCGACGAGACTCGCTCGATCATCTACCGGATCCTCTCGACCGAGCAGCAGAAGCAGCTCGAGACGCGCCGGCAGATCGACTTCTCCTACGCAGTGCCGGGCGTCGCGCGTTTCCGCGTCAACGCCTACTTCCAGCGCGAGAGCCTGGGAGCCGCCTTCCGGCTCGTTCCCGCCGAGATCAAGTCGCTCGAGCAGCTCGCGCTGCCGGAGCGACTCTACGAGCTCGCCGACATGGCACGCGGTCTCGTCCTCGTCACCGGCCCGACGGGCTCCGGCAAGTCGACGACGCTCGCGGCGCTGCTCGACCACGTCAACACGACGCGGCACGAGCACATCCTCACGATCGAGGACCCCATCGAGTTTCTCCACTGGCACAAGAGCTGCATCGTCAACCAGCGCGAGATCGGCCCCGATGCGATCTCGTTCGCCGACTCGCTGCGCGCCGCGCTCCGTCAGGACCCCGACGTGATCCTCGTCGGCGAGATGCGCGACCTGGAGACCATCGGAACGGCCCTGACGGCCGCCGAGACCGGCCATCTCGTCTTCGCGACCCTGCACACCCAGAGCGCCCCCCAGACGATCGACCGCATCATCGACGTCTTCCCGCCCGAGCAGCAGGATCAGGTGCGCGCTCAGCTCGCCGGCACGCTGCAAGGGATCGTCACCCAGAACCTCGTCCCCACCGCCGACGGCGCCGGCCGCGTGCCCGCTCTCGAGATCCTAATGCCCGACGACGCAGTCCGGAACCTGATCCGGCAGGCGAAGATCGAGCAGATCTACTCGGTCATGCAGACGAGCTCCTCGCGCGGGATGCAGACGATGGAGCAGTCGCTCGCCGATCTCGCGCTGCGCCGGGTGATCACCTCCGACGTCGCCTTCTCGCGCTCGACGCGCCCTGCGGAGCTACGCGGCCTGCTCGAGCGTGCGGGCTATACCGATTTCAAGTCCCTGCAGTCCTCGAACAATGGCCTCGTCCTGGCCGCGGAGGTATAGACGGTGGTCGACCTGAAGAAAGAGATCAAGCTGTCCGACCTCGTCCCGAGGCGGCGGCAGAAGCAGAGCGTCACGAAGACTCTCGCGAGCCCGGGGAGGAGCAAGCGCTCGGCCAGGCGGGAGCTCGTAGGCCTCAAGGTCGGCGGCTCTCAGCTCGCCGCGTCGCGTGTCGTCAACAACGGCTCGGCGAGCCTCGTCCAGGTTGCGCGCCGTCCGCTCGACCGCGGGATCGTGGTCGGCGGCGAGGTGCGCGACGTGCAGGCGCTCGCACACGCACTCGACAGCTTCTTCACCGAGCACAACCTGCCGCGCCGCGGCGTCCGGCTCGGTCTCGCGACGAGAGGCATCGGCGTGCGTGCGTTCGACATCGACGGGATCGCCGACGAGCGGCAACTCGAGAACGCAATCCGGTTCCGCGCCCACGAGGCGGTCTCGATCCCGATCGAGGAGGCCGTCCTGGACTACCACGTCGTCAGCCAGACCGTCGACGAGCACGGCAACGTCTCGCGGCGCATCCTGCTGGCCGCGGCGTACCGCGAGCCGATCGAACGCTACGTCGAGGTCTGCCGCGCTGCGAAGATCGAGCTCGCCGGAATCGACCTGGAGGCGTTCGCTCTCCTGAGGGCGATCGGCCCCGATGCGTCCGACCCCGCGAAGGAGGCGGCGTCTGCTGTCGTCGCCGTCTCGCTCGGCCACGACCGCTCGACGCTCGCCATCTCCGACGGGGCCGTCTGCGAGTTCACGCGCGTCCTCGAGTGGGGCGGGGGGATGCTGGAGAGCGCGATCGCCGTCGAGCTCAAGGTCGCCGCCGACGAGGCGACGGAGTTGAAGCTCGGCGTCTCCTTGGTGGGTGACACCTACGAGGACTCGGGCGAGGATCCGGCCGAGGATCCGCGGCAGCCGGCCGTGCGCGAGACGGTCAAGGGCGAGCTGCAGAAGCTCGCCCGTGAGCTCATCGCCTCACTTCAGTTCTACCAGAGCCAGCCGGGATCGCGCGCAATCTCGCACATCCTCGTCTCGGGCGGGACGAGCCTAATTCCCGGGCTGCCCGAGGAGCTCGAGCAGCTCACGCGCGTCGACGTCCGGCGCGCCGACTCGCTCGCGCACGTGCAGGCGGCGGACGATGTGCGAAGTCGCGACGACCTCGCCTCGCTCGCCGTCGCGATCGGACTGGGGATGGAGGCCTGATGCGCGCCGTCAACCTCCTTCCCGAGAACGCGCGGCCCGGAAACCGCTGGCTCGCGGTAGGCCGCGAAGCGTCCGCGCGGCGCATCCTGTCCGGCGCCGGCATCGCGGCGGCCGTCCTCGCACTGGCGTTCGCCGGCCTCTTCGTGCAGCAGCGTAGCGTTGTCGACGACCGTCGCACTGCTCTGCACGACGTCGAGACGAAGCTCGTCGCAGCGCAGGCCCGTGCGGCCGCGGTGCAGCAGGCCCGTGCCGCGAGCGCAGCACGGCTCGCCGCATTCCGAACGGTGGTTGCGCAGCGGCTCGCCTGGGAGGTCGTCCTTCGTGACCTCTCGCGCGTCCTGCCCAGCAACGCCTGGCTGCAGAGCCTCAATGCAACTTCGCCCACCCTCACCACCGTTGCTGCGGCGGGTACTGCCGCTCCTGTGGCGGCGGTGGCAACAGTGCCGACCGGGTTCCTGGTCGCGGGCTTCGCCGACTCGCAGAAGCGCGTCGCAGAGGTCCTCGACCGGCTGGCGCTCCTCCCATGGCTGTCAGACGTGACGCTCCAGTCGAGCACGCGTAGCGGCAGCGGGAGCACCTCGTCCGTGCAGTTCACGATCGGAGCAACCCTCGGCTCCACTGGAGGTCGGTGATGATCGAGCGTCTGAACAGCCGCAGGGCCTTCGCGGTTGGGGCGGGGGGAATCCTGCTCGTCCTGCTCGTCGGTTGGTTCGGGATCGTCTCGCCGCAGCGGTCGAAGGCGGCGGATCTCTCCGTGAAGATCGAGGAGGCGGAGACGCAGCTCGTGGTCGCGCAGTCGCTCGTCCGCGGCGCACTTCCCAGCGAGAGTAAGGCGGAGCTCGCAACCTTGAGGAAGGCGATCCCCGACGAGGTGGAGATGTCGGGCATCCTCCGGCAGCTCTCGGGGGCATCTGCGGCCACGCGTGTACGCATCACTGCGATCACGCCGCAACCGGCGGTGAGCGTGGGCGCAGCGGACGTGGTAGCCATGACCGTCGGTGTCGAGGGCCGCTACTTCGGGATCCGGAACTTCCTTCGGAGCCTGCGGGACGGCGCCGACATCCGCCGCGACAAGGTGAAGGGATCCGGTCGGCTGTTCGCCGTCGATTCGATCCAGTTCGCCGGTGGTGACACAACGGGCAACGTGAAGGCAACGCTCAGCGTCGCCGCGTTCGTCTTCCGCGGGACGGTACCGGCGGCGGGAGCGCCGACCGCGCCCCTGGATGCCCCGCTTGCAGAGGCTGCGGGCAGGTGAGCAGAACGAGCAAGCAGGCGGAGCGGCGACGCGAGACGGCGGCCGCCTCCAAGCAGCGGCGCCAGAAGGTGATCGCCTTCGGTGGACTCGGAGTGCTCGCACTCCTGCTCGTGATCCAGGGCCCGAAGCTGATGAAGCTGGTCGGCGACGGTTCGACGGCCGTCGCAGCACCCGCTCCGGGAGTGCCGGGTACGGCACTGCCCGCTGCTGCGCCACCAGAGCGCAAGCAGCCGACCGCGCTCCTCGTGAAGGGCGGCGGAGCCGATCCCTTCCAGGTTCGCTCGCTCCGCGACCTCGATCCACAGGCAGCCGATGTCTCGGCGCCGAACGGATCCCGCGACCCGTTCCGGAAGAGTGCCGCTGCCACCTTCACGCCGGCGGCAGCCCCGCCGCCTGCACGGCTGCCCGGTCGGATCGTCGTCGGCACGCCCACCCCGGATGCGGTCGCGAAGCGCGGCTGGATCGTCGTGCTCGCCTCGGTCCGCAACGGCGTCGGCCGCGCCTACGCAGAGCGATTCGCAAGCCGCGCCAACGGGAGAGGGCTCTCGGCGTCCGTGCTCGACTCCTCGACGCGGAAGACGCTTCGCTCGGGCTACTACGTCGTCTACACCGGCCCCTATGCGACGGTCTCCGCCGTCCGGCGCGCCTCGGGCCGCGCGCACGCATCCGGCTATTCGACCGCCTACATCCGCGAGATCCTCAGGTACTAGCCGGGCCAACCGGCTGACGACGAAGGAAGAGACATGGCTGCATTCACATACGAGGCGATCAACGCCCAAGGACTCGAGAGCTCGGGCGTCATCCACGCGCCGGACACGTTCGCGGCGACCGATCTGCTCCAGGCGCGCGGGTTGCTGCCGCGGTCGCTCGCCGAGCGTGCTGCGGCGGGCGAGACCGGCGTCGGCTCGAGGTTCAAGAGAGTCAAGCCGAAGTCGCTCCAGATCTTCGCCCGGCAGCTCGCCACGATGATCGAGGCCGGTGTGAGCGTCGTCGCCGCGCTCGTCACGCTCGAGGAGCAGACGAACGATTCCTACCTCTCCCAGACGATCGCCGACGTGCGCTCGGACGTCGAGTCGGGGGTGGTCTTCTCCCGCGCGCTGGCGCGCCACCCGAAGGTCTTCAACCGGCTCTTCGTCTCGATGGTCGAGGCGGGCGAGTCGTCGGGCACGCTCGACACGGTGCTCGATCGCGTCGCTACGCAGATCGAGAAGGAGACGCAGCTCAAGCGGCGCGTGCGCGGCGCGATGGTCTATCCGGCCGTCGTGCTCAGCTTCGCGACCCTCGTCCTGATCTTCATGCTGCTCTTCATCGTGCCGGTGTTCGTCGACGTGTTCGCCGACCTCGGGGGCGAGCTGCCGAAGCCGACTCAGATCGTGATGGGAGCGTCGAACATGCTCCGCGGCTACTGGTTCATCATCTTCCCCACGCTGATCGTGCTCGCGCTTGGGCTGAGGAAGCTCAAGCGGACCGAGCAGGGCCGCCGAAGCTGGGACCGCTTCAAGCTCAAGGTGCCGATGAAGATCGGCGATGTCGTCCAGAAGGTGGCGCTCGCGCGATTCTCGCGCTCGCTCTCGACACTCGTCGCCGCCGGCGTCGACATCATCCAGGCGCTCGAGATCACCGGCGCGACGGCCGGCAACTACGTGATCGAGAGCTCGCTCGCCGACGTCCGGACCCGCGTCCACGAAGGAGCGCGGATCAGCGACCCGCTGATCGAGGACTCCGTCTTCCCGCCGATGGTCGGGCAGATGGTCAAGATCGGCGAGGAGACCGGCGAGCTCGACAAGATGCTCGGAAAGATCGCGGACTTCTACGAGGACGAGGTCGACGCGAGCATCCACGCCCTGACCTCGATCATCGAGCCGATCCTGATGATCGGCGTCGGGATCATGGTCGGCACGATCGTGATCGCGATGTACCTGCCGATGTTCAAGCTGCTCACGCTGATCGAGTAGCGGCGGCGGCCGGCGTCGGCGGTCGCCGACAGGCTCAGCTCTTCGAGAAGCGAAAGTCCAGGTCTTGCAACTCGGCGAGCGCGAAGCCCGAGCCAGATCGATAGCCGCTCCCGCGGCCCCTGTAGAAGGCTTGCCACATCCCTTCGGAGCGGATTACCAGGGCGATCGTTCTCGTCTGACCGGGCTCGATCGTGACCGTTTGCCTCGACTGCGCGGGGAGTCGAAAGTCGACGACGGTGGGACGTCGACTGCTCCGCGGCACGAAGAGCGTGAACGTCAGCGTCCCGCGCAGATCTCCTCCGGGTCGGGCAGGCCAGGCTTGAAGCGATCCGCTGCGACCGAGTCCCGACCCGACCAAGCCGGTGACGAGCGTGCGTAGTCGTACCGGTGCTCCTGCCGCGCGAAAGAGAAGGACGTTCGCACTGGTCCGGCTCGGC
Source organism: Candidatus Gaiellasilicea maunaloa (assembly GCA_024330215.1). Taxonomy (GTDB): domain Bacteria; phylum Actinomycetota; class Thermoleophilia; order Gaiellales; family Gaiellaceae; genus Gaiellasilicea; species Gaiellasilicea maunaloa. The sequence continues at coordinate 143,776 of JANDLU010000001.1, read as the reverse complement.
TCGACGCCGCGTATCGTCGTCTCCAGCGCATCGCTGTCGACGACGAGAGGGCCGGTGTAGGGGTCTCCGTCGATGAGCAGGGTTCCGTCCGGCGCTGCCGTCGCCCCGTCGACGGGTAAGGCTCCGAGGCTGAGAGCGGTGAGCGAGACGACCTGAGAGATCTCCCTGTTCCAGAAGACCGTGCTCATGGCGAGCTCGGTCTGAGAGGAAGTGCCCACGAGGAACAGCGCTCGCTCGATCCGCGCGCTGGACAGGAACGGACGGTGGGCGGGCGTGACCTTGTCGGAGGCCAGTAGGCGCTGGCCGTAGGTGCCGCCGACCGAGGCGGCAACCAGGAACGTGGCTATGAGCCCGACCAGCGCGGGCCCGGACCGCTTCCACCAGGCATACACCGCGAAGACGGCCAAACCCGCGAGCAGGAACGGGATGCTCGCATAGGCATCCTCGACTCCGAGTACGCGCTCGAGCTCGTGGCGCGAGAGCAGGATCGGGGCACTGTTGAGGCTTGCTCGGTTGAGCTCGGAGATCGGCGAGAGGAGCGCCACCGGGATGAGCGCCAGCAGGCCCAGCGCGTTCGCCCAACGGATGAGCAGCCCACGCCGGGCGGCGAGGGCGAAGAGAATCAGCAGCAGCGGGAGCGCATAGATCAGGTAACGCCCCTGGGCGTCCTTGACTTGGGAAGAGATGATCGTCGCCTGAGCCAGTAGGCCGAGGAGGATCGGCAAGAACAAAAGCGCGAAGCCCCGCTCGGCCCGGTCATCCGGTCGACGCAAAGCCGCCTCGAACCCCAGCACGGCTCCCGGAGCCAGGAGCCAACCGCAGCTGAGGGCCAGAACGAGCAGGTTGAGTACGAGCCAGTGCAAGCTGACCGACGGGGCGGGAGTCAGGTAATCGGCGATCGATGTGTAGAACCCGAACACGCGGGTCAACCCGAGCACCGCCGCAATCGGGATCGGCAGCGAGAAGGCTAGGAGCAGTGGCAGCTGGGCCCGGAGTGTGTCGCGCACCCTCCGCTCGACACGCCCCTGCACGAGGAGCGCGAAGAGATAGGCGGCGGGAAGGATGATGAACTGCGTGCGTGCGAGGCAGAGAAGCGCGAGCAGGCCGAGGAAGAGGAGCTGATCGGAAAGACTTTGGACCGAGAGCAGCGCGCGGTGCCCGGCCCAGAAGGTGAACCCGAACAGAGCGAAGGCGAACGGCTCGCTGAGCAACAGGCTGGAGAGGGCGAGATCCGGCAGGACGAGAGTCCCAGCCGCGAGTAGCAGCGCGGTGTTGGTCGAGAGCGAAAGCCGCCGCGCCAGCAGGAAGACCGGGATCGCCGCGAGCGAGAAAGCGAGCGCCCCGAGACTCTGGACGAGATGGTAGGCAACCGTCGTATCCGAGATGAGCCAGAGAGGCGCAGTTAGATAGGCGGTGAGTAGCGCCGGAAAGTCGAGCGGGTGACCGAGAAAGGCCGGCGTGCCGGATTCTGCGATTCCGCGGGCGAGCGAGCTGTAGATGATCTCATCCGGAAAGAACACCGGCGTCGGATGCTGCCAAGCGATCAGACTACGACCCGCAGCGGCAGAGCAGATGAGCAGGGTCAGCAAGGCCCGGGGCCGAGCAAGGATCGCTGCTGGATTCGGGGTCATGGCGTGTCTGATCGTGGCAGGCCGGTCGGCGGAGGAGCCGGAGAGAGCGGGCATGACGGGATCTCGCGGGTGGCCTCGATAATCGAGCCGTGGCTGCCGGAAGTCGCCGAAGAGGAAAATTCGACGAAAGAACTCGAGTCGAGGGCTCAAGTAATGCCCTCCGAGTGCCGACAGTGATCCGTAGATCATGGGAGTAACCGTGGACTACAACGGAAACGGCGGCAGCCACGAGGTCGAGGCCCCGAACGGGCGCCCGCCCCTCGGCGCGATGCTGATCGAAGGGGACTTCCTCACCGAGGCCCAACTCGTCGAGGCTCTCGAGGAGGGCGCGGAGAAAGGCGAGCGCCTAGGCGAGGTCGTCGTGCGCCGCGGCTGGGCGACCGAGGATGAGGTCGCGAAGCTGCTGGCGGAGCAATGGCAGCTCGGCTACGTCGACCGAGCCTCGATCTGGTTCGATGGACAGGCGCTCGGCCGCATGACGAGAGAGGACGCACAGCGGCTCGAGGCGCTGCCGACGAGCGTGCAGGACGGTCGCGTGGTCGTTGCGGTCGCCGAGCCAACCGAGCAGAGGTTGACGGCATTGAAGGCGATCATGGGCGACGACGCCGTCGTCGTCGTCGTGCCGAGGTCAGCGCTCGATGCGGGGCTCCGGAGCGACCTTCTGACGGGTAGCCGGGACACCGAAGACGCCCACACGAAGGAGGACGACGTGTCCGCAAAGTCGACGGATTCGATCGCCGAGGATGACGCCGGTCAGGCCTTCGCAGCGGCTGAGACCGACCTCGCGCCGACGCTCGTTGCCCTGGAGGCGGCCGTGGGCGACGCGTCCGTGCTGCAGGCGAGCTTGGGTGAGCTCGGGGAGCGGCTCGTGGAGATCATGGACGACCTCACAGACGCTGCGGCCCAACTGATGGCGAACGCGAGTGCACGCGCCGAGGACGAGGCAAGGATCAACCGGCTCGAGGAGCAGCTGACGCAGCGCACGGAGCTCGGCGAAAGCCTCAAGTCGCAGCTCGCCAGCCTCTCGGAGACCCTCGAGAGCTTCAGCTAGAGGCTTCGAGCCTCTGTCCCTCCGCGGAGGTGAAGCGGAGCGGTGAACCCTCCAATGGGCGATGGATCAAGCACCGGCTAGCAAGCGAGGATCCAAGCGTGATCCTCGGTTGGCGCCTTGATCGAAGTGCGGGGACACGACGATGATCGGCGTGCGGCGGAGCCTCGAGCTCTGCGCCTCCGCCGTGGTCGCGGCGGTGGCCCTGGCGACCGCACTCGGCGGTCTCGACGCCCTGCTCTCCTGGAGCGCCCAGGCGGAGACGAACTACGTCTCCCTCGCTGCGGTCGCCCTCGCCGCATTGGCGGGTGTCGTCTCGATGCTCAGGCGCGCGATTGCCGTTCTGGTCTCAGGGATGGCGCCCGGCCGCACCAAGAACCTCGAGCTGGCTCGCCTGATGACCGAGGCCAGGACGGACAATCTGACCGGCCTCGCGAATCACCGCGCGTTCTACGACGACCTGGCCGGCGAGATCGCCCGTCGGAACGAGTCCGGATCGACGTTCAGCCTGATGGCGATCGATCTCGACGGGCTGAAGGCAATCAACGATACGCGCGGTCATCAGGCAGGTGACGCCCACATCGTGCGTTACGCGCACCGCCTCCGGACCGAGGTTGGATCGATGGGCACGGTCTATCGAACCGGCGGCGACGAGTTCATGATCCTCCTTCCGGATCAACGCAACTGGAACGCGATCAACCTCGCGCACGCAATCCACGGTGTGACCGCGCTCGACCTCGGCGCGCGCGCGCTCAGCATCGGAGTGACCGAGTCGACGCAGACCGAGCACCGGCAGGCTCTCGTGCGGCAGGCAGACCTTGCGCTCTACGAGGCGAAGCGGGCGAAGCTCGCGGTCGTGCCGTACCGGGCCGCGCTCGAGCCGGCCGGGCCAGGCCCGGCGGTCGAGGGCGTCTCACCCCAGCAGCGAGAGCTCGCAGCCGCGTTGGCCCGAGCCGTGGACGCCCGCGACCACGGCACGAGCAACCACTCGGGGCTCGTGGCGGAGCTCGCAGTCGCGATTGCGGTGGAGCATGGACTCGGGGGCCGGCGTCTCGAGCGGCTCCGCGTTGCCGGGCTTCTGCACGACGTCGGGAAGATCGCCGTTCCCGACGCGATCCTGCGCAAGGCGACGCCGCTCGCAACGAAGGAGCAGGACGTGATGCGGGATCATGTCGCGGTCGGACACGACATCCTCGCTGCCGCCGGTTTCGTCGAGGAGGCGGGATGGGTGATGCACCACCACGAGCACTTCGACGGCTCCGGGTACCCCGAGGGGCGCGCGGGCGAAGAAATCTCGCTCGAGTCGCGGATCATCGCCGTCGCCGACGCCTTCGAGGCGATGACGGGCGCACGCCCGTACCGGGAGAAGCTTTCGACCGAGCAGGCGCTTGCCGAGCTCCGGGAACGCAGCGGGACGCAGTTCGACCCCTCGTGCGTCAGAGCCCTTGCCGCGCTCGTCGGTGACCCGGCGGCCCCGGGTCAGCGGCTCCTTCCAGTCGCTGAGGAGCCATCGCTCAGGCTTGCGCCGGCGAGCAGGACGCCGTGAATCGTGAGCCGATCGGCCGCTCGCAGCCCCCAGGGCGGCGCCGAGCGCGGCTCCCCTGGTGGGTCGTTGGACGTGGCTGATCGCGGGCGTCGTCCCTCGTCGGCGCTGCTCTCCCGCGGCAGTGAAGCTCCTCGAGTAGCCGCCCGCACCCGGTGGGTTCGCAGTCGTCGCCGCAGTCCGCGCGCGCTCGCTGCGAGTGTTCCCTCGGCTTCCGACTACGGTAATTGACGCACGGTGCTCACCGGCCGGTTCAGGGCTGGTTGTCGCGGCGCGGGAATCCGGTGAATGCCTTTGCAGGGCGCGGGGAAGGGTGATATGCCGCGTCCGACACTCGAGGGAGGGAACAACATGCTGAAAGCTCTGACCGTCCTGGTGGCGGCGCTCGCGCTCATTCCGGCCGCAGCCGCGGGCGAGAAGGACGCAGCTGTCCGTTTTTCCACGTTCAACGCGTCGCTGAATCGCTCGTTCGCCGGTCAGCTGATCGCGGATCTCTCGACTCCAGCGAACGAGCAGGCGCAGAACGTCGCCGAGACGATCCAGCGGGTTCGACCCGACGTCGTCCTGATCAACGAGTTCGACTACGACGCGGCCGGAACGTCTCTCGGTCTCTTCCAGGACAATTATCTCTCGATCGCGCAGAACGGCGCGGCATCCATCCACTACGGCTACCGCTTCGCCGCCGAGTCGAATACCGGGATTCCGTCCGGCTTCGATCTCGACAACTCAGGCACCGTCGGCGGTCCGAACGATGCCTTCGGCTTCGGCTTCTATCCGGGGCAGTTCGGTATGGCCGTGTACTCGCGCTACCCGATCGATCCGACCGGGATCCGAACCTTCCAGCGCTTCCTCTGGAAAGACATGCCCGGTGCTCGGCTACCGGACGATCCCGCGACTGCCGCCCCTGCCGACTGGTACTCGCCAGAGGAGCTGAGCGTCTTCCGGCTCTCGTCCAAGAGCCACTGGGACCTACCGATCGTGATCGGGCAGAAGGTCGTCCACTTCCTCACGAGTCATCCGACGCCGCCTGTCTTCGACGGGCCTGAGGACCGGAACGGCTCGCGAAACTTCGACGAGATCCGGCTCTGGGCCGACTACATCACGCCCGGAAAGGCGGGGTATCTCTATGACGACGCCGGGCGACATGGCGGGCTGAAGCCGGGCTCGCTCTTCGTGATCGCGGGCGACCAGAACTCCGACCCGCACGACGGCGACAGCCTCCCCGGCGCGATCCAGCAACTGCTCGAGAACCGGCTCGTGAACACGGCCTCGACGCCATCGAGTCCCGGCGCCGTCGAGCAGAACGCGCTCCAGATGGGCATCAACCTGACGCACCGCTCGGATCCGAAGTTCGACACGGCTGACTTCGCGGACAACGCCCCAGGGAATCTGCGCGTCGACTACGTGCTGCCGCGGAAGAACATGAGGATTCTCGGCTCGGGCGTGTTCTGGCCGCTCATGTCCGACCCGCTCTTCCGGCTCGTCGGCGTCTTCCCGTTCCCGACCTCCGACCATCGGCTCGTCTGGGTGGACGCGAGGGTGTCGGGCAGTCACGACTAGCACTTCGGGCCGCGACTGCGGCGAGATCCGCGTCGGCTTCCACGTCGTGGGGGGACCACATGGTTCCCCCACGACCGCCTCCTTCTTCGTCGCCTGAACGGACCGCGCCTGCGGGCGACTGAATCTGCCTTCGTCGACCGAACGCTCGCGATCGAGCGGGCTTGGTCGTGTGGTTCGAAGGAGCTTGTGTTGGAACAACACAAGCGCATCCCAACGGCTCGGTTGCGCGGCTCGAAGAGAGCTTGTGTTGAATCAACACAAGCTCCTACAACGGACGAGCCAGTCCTGCTACCGCCGTGTGACGGCGCCTGCGCATGGGAGCTGACAGGGTCGGCTCAGTCGCAGGGTAGCGCCTGCTCAGGCGGCTACGGCTGCGAGGTCCGCACCGGCTTCGTGGCAGTCGCGGCAGCGCGCTTCGTACTGCTCGTTCGCGCCGACGACGATCGTGGCGCCGTCGTACGGAGCCGGCTCGCCGTCGACGAGCCGCTGCGTCGTCGTCGCCGGACCGCCGCAGCGGTGACACACCGCCTGGAGCTTGTCGAGGAACTCAGCGTGCGCGAGGAGATCCGGCATCGGGCCGAACGGGAGCCAGGCGACACGTCGGATGGGTCGCGACGGGCTCGAACGCCGCTCGGCGGAGTTGCTACACTCACGCTCCGCGCGGCGGCGTAGCTCAGCTGGTTAGAGCAGCGGAATCATAATCCGCGTGTCGCAGGTTCGAGTCCTGCCGCCGCTATTCCTCGAGAACCTTCTTCCCCCGAAACCGAAAGAACACGATCTAGAGATGGCAGCCGGAGTACGAGTCGCGATCACGCTGGCCTGCACCGAGTGCAAGCGCCGCAACTACCAGACGAACAAGTCGAAACGGAACACCCCGGACCGCGTCGAGTTCAAGAAGTACTGCCGCTGGTGCAGCGGTCATACCCTCCATCGGGAGACGCGCTAGTGGCCCGCGAGACCCGTGGCCAACGCCGCGCGAAGCGGGCGGCGGCAGGCAAGAAGAGCGGCGAGAGCGCGAAGCCCGCGAGCGCGAACGCCGGAAGCTCGAAGGCAGGAGCCGCCAAGACCGGGACCTCGAAGCCGGTCTCCCAGCGCGCCCGGCAGCGTCAGGCGCAGGTGCGCCCAGGGCTCCAGCCCGCTGCGACGCAAACGGGCCGGCGCGAGCGGCGGGCACGCGGTACCTTCGTCAAGGAGTCGTGGGCCGAGCTCAAGAAGGTCGAGTGGCCGAACCGCGGCCAGGTGATCCAGGGCACGATCGTCGTGATCATCGCGTGCGTGATCGTGGGCGTCTTCCTCTACGGTGCCGACCAGGCGCTGAAGCCCTTCGTCCGCAACGTTCTCCTCGGTCAATAGAAAGCGTGCGCTAGCGATGTTCCACTGGTACGTGATCAACACCTACTCCGGGCACGAGAACAAGGTCAAGGCCAATCTCGAGCACCGGATCGTCTCGATGAACCAGGCGCCGCAGTTCCGCCGCGTCGTCGTCCCGACCGAGCAGGTCGTGGAGACGAAGGACGGCCAGAAGGTGACGACCGACAAGCGCGTGCTTCCCGGCTACGTGCTCGTGAACATGAACCTGAACGACGAGGCCTGGTCGGTGGTCAAGAACACGCCCGGCGTCACCGGCTTCGTCGGCGCCGGCGCCAAGCCCGTGCCGCTCGCCCAGGCGGAGGTCGACAAGATCCTCCACACCGGCGCGGCCGCGGGGGCCGCGGCCGCGCGCTCGCAGGTCCAGTTCACGCTCGGCGAGTCCGTGAAGGTAACCTCCGGGCCGCTCTCCGACTTCGACGGCGAGATCGTCGACGTGAACGGGGATCAGCAGAAGCTGAAGGTGCTCGTGGACATCTTCGAGCGCCAGGTGCCGGTCGAGCTCAGCTTCGACCAGGTCAAGAAGATCGACTAGCGCACGAGCTGCGCTCGTGCGCTAGACAAGGCAAGATCGAGAAAACGGAAGGCAAGAGCGATACCGATGGCGAAGAAGGTCCTGACACTGATCAAGCTCCAGATCCCCGGCGGGCAAGCCAATCCGGCGCCGCCCGTCGGACCCGCGCTCGGCCAGCACGGGGTCAACATCATGGAGTTCTGCAAGGCGTTCAACGCGCAAACCGCGCAGGAGAACGGCCGGATCACGCCTGTCGAGATCACGGTCTTCGAGGATCGTTCGTTCTCGTTCATCACGAAGACGCCGCCGGCGGCTGTCCTGATCAAGGAGGCTCTCGGAATCGAGAGCGGCTCGGCCGAGCCGAACCGCGTCAAGGTCGGCCGGCTCTCCCAGAGCCAGCTCCGCTCGATCGCCGAGATCAAGCTGGAGGACCTGAACGCCCGCGATCTCGACCAGGCGATGCTCGTGATCGCCGGGACCGCGAGGAGCATGGGCGTGGAGGTGAGCACGTAGTGCAGCACGGCAAGCGCTACAACGAGGCGCGCGCGAAGGTCGACCGCGAGCAGCTCTACTCGCCGGCCGAGGCAATCAAGCTCCTCAAGGATCTGCCGGACGCGAAGTTCGACGAGACCGTCGAGGCACATTTCCGGCTCGGGTTGAACGTCCGCCATGCGGATCAACAGCTGCGCGGCACGATCATGCTCCCGCACGGGACGGGCAAGTCCGTGCGCGTCGCCGTCTTCGCCGAGGGCGACAAGGCGCGCGAGGCGGAAGAGGCAGGAGCCGACGTCGTCGGCTCGGCCGATCTTGCGAAACGGGTCGAGGAGGGCTTCACCGACTTCGACGTCGCGATCGCGACGCCGGATCAGATGGGCAACGTCGGCAAGCTCGGGCGAGTGCTCGGCCCGCGCGGCCTGATGCCGAACCCGAAGACCGGCACGGTCACGTTCGACGTCGGCAAGGCGGTCACGGATGCGAAGGGCGGCAAGCTCGAGTACCGGACCGACCGCGGTGCCTGCGTCCACGTCTCGATCGGGAAGAAGAGCTTCGGCGAGCGCAATCTGCTCGAGAACTACGCGGCCCTCCTCGAGGAGATCATCCGCGCGAAGCCGTCGGCTTCGAAGGGGCGCTACATCCACGGCGTCACGATCACCTCGACGATGGGCCCGGGCGTCAAGGTCGATCCCACTCGTGTCCGCGGACTCGTCGACGAGCTCGAGCAGGAGGCCGTTCCGGTCTAGGTTCCGTCCCACGCCCGTCGCCACAGACAGCCGGCAGCTTTCCGCGAGGGATGCAGAGGACCGGCCGAGGCGGCCCGGATGAAGACGTTTCTCCCTCTTCCGAGCCCGCCCTGTGTGCGGGCTCGATCGTTTCAAGAGGAGGTGAGAGATGGACAAGAACGAGAAGGAGCAGGCAGTCGCCGAGTTGACCGAGCGCCTGCGGACGTCGGAGACGCTGATCGTCGCCGACTACCGCGGCCTCACGAACTCGGAGATCGACAACCTGCGGAGCAAGCTGATCGAGCACGGCGCCCGCTTCTCGGTCGTCAAGAACACGCTCACCCGCCGTGCGGCCGAGGCTGCTGGTGCGGACGCGCTGCTTGCTTTGCTCGACGGCCCGTCAGCGATCGCCTTCGTCGCGAGCGGAGGGGACCCGGTCGCGGTTGCGAAGGCGCTCGGTGACACGGCTCGCGAGACGAGGATCCTCTCGATCCGCGGCGGCGTGCTCCAGGGCGCGTCGATGTCCGCGGAGCAGGTCGAGAACCTCGCGAAGCTCCCGCCCGCCGACGTGCTGCGCGCGCAACTGCTCGGCACGATCATGTCGCCGCTGACGACCGTCATCGCGCTCGTCTCGGCGCCGTTGCAAGATCTCGTCGGCTTGCTCGATGCACGCATCGAGCAACTCGGCGGCGCCGAGCAGGTCGCAGCTTCGGCAAGCGCAGCTTCCGCTGACGCGGAATCTGCGCTAGATGAACCCACGAACGATGACCCTACGACTAACCCCGAGCCAGAGGCTCAGGGCGAGGAGACATCTGATGGCAACTGATACTTCCAAGGTGCTCGAGACGCTCGGCAAGATGACGGTGCTCGAGCTCGTCGAGCTGAAGTCGAAGATCGAGGAGGAGTGGGGCGTCACCGCCGCCGCTCCGATGGCGATGGCCGCTCCGGGAGCTGCCGCAGCACCCGCCGAGGCGGCGGAGGAGAAGACGTCCTTCGACGTGATGCTGACCGGCGCCGGCGACAAGAAGATCCAGGTGATCAAGGTGGTCCGCGCCGTCACCGGGCTCGGCCTGAAAGAGGCGAAGGATCTCGTGGACGGCGCCCCGAGCGCCGTCAAAGAGGGCGTCAACCAGGAGGAGGCCGACTCCGTCAAGTCGCAGCTCGAGGAGGCCGGCGCCAGCGTCGAGCTCAAGTAGGGCGAGCGACCACGAACCGTCCCGGAGGGCCGCCGCCGGCGGTCCTCCGGCTTTCCGACTGGCGGGAACGGCGCGATCTGCGGTATACTGTCCTCATTCGGCCCCGGCCGCCGTTCTCGTTTGCGGTGGAAGGGGTGCGTCCGCTACTCTTTGGGGTTGCGCCGACGTCTCGCCGTTTGTTCCCGCTCCGTCCACTTCCGCACGCCGTAAGGGAGGCTGTTACCCACCTTGAGCAGCACCGCTGTCGCGCCTCGCGCGCGTAAGAGCTTTTCGCGTCTGAAGCACGTTCTCGACCTCCCCAACCTGATCGACATCCAGAAGACCTCGTTCGACTGGTTCAAGAACGAGGGCCTCCGCGAGACGATCGCGGACATCTCCCCGATCGAGGACTACACCGGCACGCTCGCCGTCGAGTTCGGAGAGTTCGAGTTCGGGGACCCGCAGTTCTCGATCCAGGAGTGTCGCGAGAAGGACCTGACCTATCAGGCGCCGCTCTCGATGACGGTCCGGTTCGTCAACAAGGACACCGGCGAGATCCGCGAGCAGCGGGTCTTCATGGGCGACTTCCCGATGATGACCGAGCACGGCACGTTCATCATCAACGGCACCGAGCGCGTGATCGTGACGCAGCTCGTCCGCAGCCCGGGCGCCTACCTGATGGAGCCGAAGGACGCGACGAAGCAGGTCTTCATCGCGAACCTGATGCCGAGCCGCGGCTCGTGGCTCGAGCTCGAGATCGACAAGAAGGGGATCGTCTACGCCCGGATCGACCGCAAGCGCAAGTTGCCGGTCACGACGCTCCTGCGCGCTCTCGCCCGCGAGGACTTCGCGGACGGGCTCAAGCTCGACAGGAACGAGGATCTGCTCGCCCTCTTCGACAACTCCCCGTTCATCCAGAACACACTGGACAAGGACACGACGACCCGCGAGGAAGAAGCGGTCGTCGAGGTCTTCAAGAAGCAGCGCCCCGGCGAGCCGCCCACGCTCGACAACTCGCGCAACCTGATCAAGGCGCTCTTCTTCGATCCCAAGCGCTACGACCTGACGAAGGTCGGCCGCTACAAGCTGAACCAGCGCCTCGGCGTCGACGTCCCCGACGACACGCGCACCCTGACGACGACCGACATCGTCGCGCTCGTCCGCAAGCTCGTCGACCTACCGATGAAGCTCGGCGTCGACCTCGAGACCAAGGACTTCGCCGCCGAGGCGATCCTGCTCAACCGCGACCCGATCCGCTCCGAGCTCGACGAGTACGAGCACTTCGGCAACCGGCGGCTGCGCACGCCCGGCGAGCTGATCCAGGAGGCGTTCCGCGTCGGTCTCTACCGGATGGAGCGCGTCGTCCGCGAGCGGATGACGACCGAGGACGTCGACACGATCACGCCGCAGACGATCATCAACATCCGACCCGTGGTCGCGGCGCTGAAGGAGTTCTTCGGCTCCTCGCAGCTCTCGCAGTTCATGGACCAGACGAACTCGCTGGCGGGGCTCACGCATCGGCGGCGGCTCAACTCGCTCGGCGCCGGCGGCCTCACCCGCGAGCGCGCTCCGATCGAGGTGCGCGACGTCCACCCGACCCACTACGGGCGCATGTGCCCGATCGAGACGCCGGAAGGCCCGAACATCGGCCTGATCGGCTCGCTCGCCTCGATGGCGACCGTGTCCGAGTTCGGCTTCATCCGGACGCCGTATCGGGTCGTCAAGTCGAGCAAGGTCACCGACGAGATCGTCTATCTCGACGCCGCCGAGGAGGCCCAGTACACGATCGCCCAGGCCTCCGAGCCCGTCGATCCGAAGACGGGCAAGTTCCTCCGCGACTCGGTCCTCTGCCGCTCGGCTCTCGGCGAGGCCGTCACGGCGACGCCGAAGGAGGTCGAGTTCATGGACGTTGCCCCGGCGCAAATCGTGTCGGTCGCGACCGCCCTGATCCCGTTTCTCGAGCACAACGACGCGAACCGCGCTCTGATGGGCGCCAACATGCAGCGGCAGGCAGTGCCGCTGATGATTCCGCAGGCGCCGCTCGTCGGCACCGGGCTCGAGTACCGCGCCGCGGTCGACACGGGCGACGTCGTCCTCTCGCGGAGCGACGGCACTGTGATCGACGTCGACGCGGAGAAGATCGTGATCGAGGGCAGGGGCTCCCGCGAGGAGTACGCCCTGACGAAGTTCATGCGCTCGAACCAGGGCACCCTGATCCATCAGAAGCCGGCCGTCGCGCTCGGCGACAAGGTCAAGCGCGAGCAGGTGCTCGCAGACGGCAGCTCCACGGATGGCGGCGAGCTCGCGCTCGGCGCCAACCTGATGGTCGCGTTCATGCCGTTCGAGGGCTACAACTTCGAGGACGCGATCGTGCTCTCCGAGCGCCTCGTCAAGGACGACGTGCTCAGCTCGATCCACATCCACGAGTACGAGATCGACGCCCGCTCGACGAAGCTCGGCGACGAGGAGGTCACGCGCGACATCCCGAACCGCTCGGAGGAGTCGCTCGCGAACCTCGACGACCGCGGCGTGATCCGGATCGGGGCCGAGGTCGGCTCCGGCGACCTGCTCGTCGGCAAGGTGACGCCGAAGGGCGAGACCGAGCTGACCGCCGAGGAGAAGCTGATCCGCGCGATCTTCAAGGAGAAGGCGCGCGAGGTCCGCGACACCTCGCTGAAGGTGCCCCACGGCGAAGGCGGCAAGGTGATCGGCGTCAAGACGTTCTCGCGCGACGCGGGAGACGACCTCTCGCCGGGCGTCAACGAGCTCGTCCGCGTCTACGTGGCGAAGAAGCGCAAGATCTCGGAGGGCGACAAGCTCGCCGGCCGCCACGGCAACAAGGGCGTGATCTCGAAGATCGTTCCCGAGGAGGACATGCCGTTCCTCGAGGACGGCCGTCCCGTGGACGTGATCCTGAACCCGCTCGGCGTGCCGAGCCGGATGAACATCGGCCAGATCCTCGAGACCCACCTCGGCTGGGCGGCGGCGCACGGCGTCTTCGCCGTCGACGGCGAGGCCGGGGTCAACCCTAAGGCGCCGATCAACGCGCCGAATCCGAGGCCGGTGGCGACGCCGGTCTTCGACGGCGCCACGGTGCAGGACGTCGATGAGGCGCTGATCGAGTGGACGAAGCAGAACCCCGACTCGCCGGTGAAGATCAACGTCGACACCTCGCGGCCCGAGGGCAGCCGGGCCTCCGGCAAGATCCGGCTCTTCGACGGCAAGACGGGCGAGCCCTTCGAGCAGAAGGTCACCGTCGGCTACATGTACATCCTCAAGCTGCTGCACCTCGTGGACGACAAGATCCACGCTCGCTCGACCGGCCCGTACTCGCTCGTCACCCAGCAGCCGCTGGGCGGCAAGGCGCAGTTCGGCGGCCAGCGCTTCGGCGAGATGGAGGTGTGGGCGCTCGAGGCCTACGGCGCCGCGTACACGCTCCAGGAGATGCTGACCATCAAGTCCGACGACACCGTCGGGCGCGTGAAGGCCTACGAGGCGATCGTCAAGGGCGAGAACATCGCCGAGCCGTCGATCCCCGAGTCGTTCAAGGTGCTCCTGAAGGAGATGCAGTCGCTCGCGCTCGACGTCCATGTCCTCTCGGACGAGGGCCGCGAGGTCGAGGTGCGGGAGGAGGACGATGAGCTGCTCCGCGCCGCGGAGGAGCTCGGGATCGACCTCTCGCCCGGCTCGCTCCGCGCAGCAGCGCGCCAGCCTACAGCCGAGGAGCTCGAGGAGGGCGCAGACCGCCAGGACTCCGACGGCGAGCTCGTGCTTGCCGCCGACGAGGAGCTCGACGACCTCGCCGACGTCGTTCTCACTCCCGGCGAGGAGGCCGAGGAAGAGGCGCAGGCGCAGGTCGGCCCGGTCGGCGACGAAGTCGCAGACCTCGAATTGGACGACTGACGTCGTCCAATTCGAGGTTAGAAGGACAGAATTGATGCCGCATATTCGAGACGGAAAGAGGCGCAGCGAAACGTGATTGACATAAATGACTTCGATGCCATCAGGATCGGGCTCGCATCGTCGAAGCAGATCCGGGACTGGTCCTCGGGCGAGGTCACCAAGCCGGAGACCATCAACTACCGCACCCTGAAGCCGGAGCGCGACGGGCTCTTCTGCGAGCGCATCTTCGGTCCGACGAAGGACTGGGAGTGCTACTGCGGCAAGTACAAGCGCGTTCGCTACAAGGGGATCATCTGCGAGCGCTGCGGCGTCGAGGTGACCCGCCAGAAGGTGCGCCGCGAGCGGATGGGCCACATCGACCTGGCCGCGCCGGTCTCGCACATCTGGTTCTTCAAGGGTGTCCCGAGCCGGATCGGCTACCTGCTCGACATCGCCCCGCGCGAGCTCGAGAAGGTGCTCTACTTTGCCGCCTCGATCGTGACCGCGGTGGACGTCGAGGCGCGGGCGAAGGACCTCCCCGACCTCGAGGACAAGGTACGGATCGAGTCGGAGCAGATCTACGTCGACCGCGACGAGGCGCTCGCCGCGCTCGAGGGCCGACTCCAGCGCCGCCGCGACTACTTCGCGAAGGGCAAGGACAAGGACTTCGACGAGGACGACGACTTCTGGGCGCGCGGTCTCGGCAACTGGGCCGAGGAGCAGGTGCTGCCGCCGCTCGAGGAGGCGCGCTCGCTCGCATCCGGGATCTTCCCCGAGCTCTCGGGCAAGATCTCGACCGAGGATCCGAAGAAGATCCGCGAGCTCGTGCGGGCGACCGCGACGCGCGAGGATCGCAGGCTCGCCCCGCGCGAGCACGAGCAGGTGGCGACCGCCGCGCAGCAGATCCAGGAGGCGCTGCGCCCGCTCCGCGCCGAGCTCGAGCAGGCTTCGGGCTCGAAGAAGGGCGCTCTCACGAAGCACGTGAACAAGCTGCAGGAGGCGCTTCTCTCCGGCGCGGAGCTGGCGGGCGAGGATGCCGAGCTCGTCAGCGGCGTCGACGTGAAGAACCTCGAGAAGGCCCGCGGGGTCGGTGCCGGGCTGCTCGCCGACGTGCTCGCCAAGGCCGATCCGGCCGGCGATCCCACCGACGTGCGCGAGCTCGCCTACGACCTCAGCCTCAAGGAGGGCGCGCGCAAGGACGACCTCGACACGGTCGGCCAGTGGGCGCTGAAGGTGCGGGAGATGTACGCCGACATCGAGTCCCGCCGCGAGGACGCGCGCGAGGCCTCGGTCGACTCGGTCCGCCGCCTCGAGGAGGTCTGGAAGCGCTTCCGCGAGCTCGACGTCAAGTACGTCGAGAACGACGAGCAGCTCTTCCGCGAGCTCAAGGACCGCTTCGGCTCGCCCTATGGGTTCGGCGTCTACTTCCGGGGCGGGATGGGAGCGGAGTCGATCCGCGACCTCCTCCGCGACCTCGACCTGAAGGCCGAGGCGCTCTCGCTGCGAGAGACGATCAAGACGTCCAAGGGCCAGAAGCAGCAGCGCGCGATCAAGCGTCTCAAGGTCGTGACCGCGTTCATCACCTCCGAGAACAAGCCGGAGTGGATGATCCTCGAGGCCGTGCCGGTGATCCCGCCGGAGCTGCGCCCGATGGTGCAGCTCGACGGCGGTCGTTTCGCGACCTCGGATCTGAACGACCTGTACCGCCGTGTGATCAACCGGAACAACCGCTTGAAGCGGCTGCTCGACCTCGGCGCGCCCGAGATCATCGTCAACAACGAGAAGCGGATGCTGCAGGAGGCCGTCGACGCGCTCTTCGACAACGGCCGCCGCGGCCGCGCGGTCACCGGCCCGGGCAACCGGCCGCTGAAGTCGCTCTCCGACATGCTGAAGGGCAAGCAGGGCCGGTTCCGCCAGAACCTGCTCGGCAAGCGCGTCGACTACTCGGGCCGCTCGGTGATCGTCTCCGGGCCGTACCTGAAGCTGCATCAGTGCGGCCTGCCGAAGCTGATGGCGCTCGAGCTCTTCAAGCCGTTCATCATGAGCCGGCTCGTCGAGCGGAAGGCCGTTCAGAACATCAAGGCAGCGAAGAAGTACGTCGAGTCGATGACGCCCGAGGTCTGGGACGTCCTGGAAGAGGTGATCGCCGAGCATCCGGTGCTGCTGAACCGCGCGCCGACGCTCCACCGCCTCGGGATCCAGGCGTTCGAGCCGGTGCTCGTCGAGGGCAAGGCGATCCAGGTGCATCCGCTCGTCTGTCATGCCTTCAACGCCGACTTCGACGGCGACCAGATGGCTGTCCACCTGCCGCTCAGCGCGGAGGCCCAGGCCGAGGCGCGCATCCTGATGCTCTCGTCGAACAACATCCTCTCGCCGGCACACGGTCGTCCTCTGACGACGCCGACGCAGGACATGGTGCTCGGCGTCTACTACCTCACCTACTCCGGCCGCGACCTGGCGGCGACGAGCGTCGAGGAGCTCGCCAAGGAGCAGCCAAAGAACAAGAGAGCGAGGGGGATCAAGCGCTTCCAATCCGAGGAGGAGGTCGAGTTCCACCTCGAGTCGAAGGAGGTCGCTCTCCAGGACCCGATCGAGTACCGCTGGCACGGCGAGCTGATCCTGACCACTCCGGGACGGGTGATCTTCAACACGGAGATCGAGCGCTCGCTCCAGGAGGCGGTCGTGATCGGCGAAGCCGGGGTGCACGACTTCATCAACCGCACGCTCTCGAAGCGTGAGATCGACCTCTTCATCGCCGAGCTCGTCGACCGCTACGGGGCGCACGCGATCGCGACGGTGCTCGACACGATCAAGAGCCTCGCGTTCACCTACGCCACGAAGGCCGGGATCACCGTCTCGAAGAACGACATCGTGATCCCCCCGAACAAGGAGGAGATCCTCGTCGGCTACGAGGCTCGCGTGAAGGCGAAGGAGCTCGAGTACTCGCGCGGCCTGATCACCGAGGACGAGCGGCACGAGGCGATCGTCGGCATCTGGACGGAGGCCACTGACACCGTCGCGGACGCGATGCAGGCGAACCTGAACGAGTTGAACTCGATCTACATGATGGCCAACTCCGGAGCGCGCGGATCCTTCAAGCAGATCCGCCAACTCGCCGGGATGCGCGGCCTGATGGCGAATCCGAAGGGCGAGATCATCGAGCGTCCGATCAAGGCCAACTTCATGGAGGGCCTGTCGGTGCTCGAGTACTTCATCTCGACCCACGGCGCCCGCAAGGGTCTCGCCGACACGGCGCTCCGCACGGCCGACTCGGGCTACCTGACCCGTCGGCTCGTCGACGTCTCCCAGGACGTGATCGTCCGCGAGGCCGACTGTGGAACCGATGCTCACATCGAGTTGCCGATCGCCGGCCTCGACGGCCTGAACAAGAGCGTCGTCGGCCGGATCATGGCCGAGACGGTCTACAAGCCCCTGAAGGACGGCAGGCCGGGCAAGACGATGCTCGCCGAGAAGGGCGAGGACCTGACGATGCCGAGGCTCCGCGAGATCGTCGAGGGGCTCGAGGAGCATGCCGAGGGCGCAACGCTCCCGGTGCGCTCGGTGCTCAAGTGCCGCGCCGAGACCGGGGTCTGCCAGGCCTGCTACGGCACCTTCCTCGCCACCGGCGAGGGCACCGAGATCGGCGACGCGGTCGGGATCATCGCCGCCCAGTCGATCGGCGAGCCGGGCACCCAGCTGACGATGCGGACGTTCCACACCGGCGGTGTCGCCGGCGCGGACATCACGCACGGCCTCCCGCGCGTCGTCGAGATCTTCGAGGCACGCAACCCGAAGGGCGCGGCGACGCTCTCCGAGATCCACGGCCGGGTCGAGATCGAGGACTCGGAACGCGGCCCGAAGGTGACCGTGATCCCCGATGCGCTCGACGAGAACGGCGAGCCTCTGCCTGAGAAGGAGTACCAGCTTCCCCGCCGCACGCGGCTGCTCGTGACGAGGGGCGAGCTGGTCGAGCCGGGCGATCCATTCAACGAGGGCTCGCGCTCTCCGGCCGAGCTCCTGGAGCTCCGCACGAAGGCCCAGAAGGGCTCGACCGAGACCGAGCTGTACCTCGTCGGCGAGGTGCAAAAGGTCTACAAGTCGCAGGGCGTCGACATCCACGACAAGCACATCGAGCTGATCGTGCGGCAGATGCTGAAGAAGGTCCGCGTGATCGAGGCGGGCGACACCAGCCTCCTGCCGGGCGAGCTGGCCGACAAGACGAAGGTGGAGCGCGAGAACGGCAAGCTCAAGAAGAAGGGCGAGCACGCTACGTTCGAGCCGCTGATCCTCGGGATCACGAAGGCCTCGCTCGCGACGGAGTCGTTCCTCTCCGCTGCCTCCTTCCAGGAGACGACGAAGGTGCTGACCGACGCCGCGATCGAGGGCAAGGTCGACCACCTGCTCGGCCTGAAGGAGAACGTGATCATCGGCAAGCTGATCCCGGCCGCGACCGGCCTCAAGCGCTACCGCCAGATCGACATCGGCCCGTCCGACTCGGTGCCCGCGCACCTCTACGCGCGGCCCGACACGGAGGCCGAGCTCCTGGCGGCGCTCGAGGAGATCGGATCCGGCGACGGCGAGGGGATCGACCTGGAGGCGCTGGGACTCACCTTCGGCGGCGCGCCCGAGCACGACGCCGACGGTGACGGGATGCCCAAGGAGTCGCCCGAGGCGGCCGAGATCCCGGAGATCGACAGCCCGCTCGACGAGCCTTCGAGCTAGTCCGCGAGGGATCAGCACGCATCACGACGGGGCGGCCACTGCCGCCCCGTCGTCCTTTTCCGACGGCGTACCAGTAAAGATGCAACAATCCCTCCACAAACGTGCCGATGGGACGCGTTCGGGAGAGGGATCGGACGCCGTCTGGTACAACGAGCGGCGCCTGATGAAGAAATCCCTGCTCATCGCGATCGTCGCGGTTGCCACGCTCGGCGTTGCACCCGGACCCGCAACGGCGGCGCCGTGCGTCGTACCGAGCGAGAAGCCGCTCTGGATCGACTACGGGGCCCCGCAGCTCGAGGCCGTCTTCGGTCGGCCCGGCGTGATCGTCGCAGGCTCGGGAGAGGGCTACCCGGCGCGCATGCGCGCGACCGGCGCGACGACCATCTTCTGGGACATGTACCTGAACCGACGCGTGGGCACCCCCTCGAAGCCCGCCGAGCCCTCGGTGCTCCCGCAGCGAGCGAACGCCCTGCTCGACTTCGCGGTCCGGACGCTCGGCTGCGACACGCCCTGGATCGTCATGAACGAGCTGTTCGGCGCCTCGACCCCAACGCCCTGGACGAGGACGACCGCCGGCTACAGGGCGAACGTGCTCCAGTGGGCGCGGTTACTCGCCGCGCGCGGTGCCAAGCCGATCCTGCTGATCTCGAGCGACCCCTATACGGGTGTGGAAGCGGCGCCATGGTGGCGGGAGCTCGCGAGTGTCGCGGACATCGTCGTCGAGAAGTACTTCGGGGCTCCGTCGATCCACAAGGCCGGGCCGGAGCTCGGGAGTCGGCGCATGCGCACGTCGATGCGGCGGGCTGCCTCCAAGCTCTTCTCGATGAACATCCCGGCGACGAAGGTGGGCTTCATGCTCGCCTTCCAGACCGGCCGTGCCACCGGTGGTCGGGAGGGACTCGAGCCGGAATCGGCCTGGTTCGAGGTCGCGAAGCTGCAGGCGCTCGCGGCCAGACAGGTCTCGCGCGAGCTCGGAACCGCGTACGTCTTCTCCTGGGGGTGGGGCGTCTTCAACGAGGCGGGAAACGACCCCGACAAGGCCGGGGCGGCGTGTGTCTGGCTCTGGGCGCGCGACGCCGAGCTCTGCGACGCGCCCAATCGATACGGCTTCGATTCCGATCTCCGGGCCGGCCAGATCGATCTGCTCGCGGGCGTTCGCTGCGCGCTCGGAGCGGAGACGGTGACGACGAACGAGATCGGTGCGGTCGCGCGGGTGACGGGCGACGCGGAGCTCGCGCTCTCGATCCTGTTCGCGCGGCTCGTCGAGCGGCGCGCTGCCCCAATCGGCGTGCGTGACGTGCTCGCCGCGGAGCGGGCGATCGTCCTGAGCCGCTTCGGCGGGACCCGCGCGCCGTATCTTGCAGCGCTCACGGGCGCAGGGGCGACGCTCGCCGTCGGGCGTGGCACGATCGGCGACGAGCTGCGTCGACGTATCGTCGCGGAACGACTCGTCGACCGCCGGCCGCTCTCGGCCGCCCAGCTCGCGGAGTTCCTCGTCACCTACGGAGCCACGCCTGCCCGGGAGGTCGAGCTCGTCCCTGCGCCGTCGTGGTTACCGAGCGGGCGCGGAGTCGTGCTGGCGACGGAGCTGTCGCCGCAGGTGTTCTCGCTCGCCACCGGCCGGGAGATCGCGCTGACGACGTTCGACGGCGCCTTCCGCATTCGTGCGATCGGGGAGACGACCCCGCTCGCCGCGGTACCGTCCGGGCGGGCTCGACCCGCGATCGCCCGAGCTCTGCGCGCCGCGGCGAGTGCCGACGCGTACCGGAACTGGACGTGGCGCAGGCAGCATGCCGCGCTCGACCAGGCTCGCTGCGTGCGCGACCGCCTGCCCGCCGTCGGCGCGGTCGAGCTGACGAGCTTCTTGCCGTTCCTCTCGCTCGGCGAGAGTTGAGCGCAACGGCTCCGTTTGCGAGCCCACCTCGCGTCCGCTACCATCCGCTGTCCGGTTGGCCAGGGCGTCGTCGAGCCCTGCCGACCGTTGTCGTGTGTGCAGCTCGAAGTTCAGAGGAGATCAGTGCCGACCACCAATCAGCTCGTCCGCAAGGGCCGTCAGTCGCCGCAGGCGAAGACGAAGACCCCTGCGCTGCGCGGGGCGCCGCAAAAGCGCGGCGTCTGCACGCGCGTCTACACGACGACTCCGAAGAAGCCGAACTCGGCCCTGCGGAAGGTCGCGCGCGTCCGGCTGACGAACCAGATGGAGGTCACTGTCTACATTCCCGGCGAGGGGCACAACCTTCAGGAGCATTCGGTCGTCCTGATCCGCGGCGGCCGCGTCAAGGACCTGCCCGGAATCCGCTACAAGGTGATCCGCGCCGCGCTCGACACGTCGGGCGTCTCCGACCGCAAGCAGGGCCGCTCCAAGTACGGAGCGAAGCGCACCTGATGCCCCGTCGCGCAGAGATCACCCCGCGCGCGCTCGTCGCCGATCCCGTTCACAGCTCCCAGCTCGTGACGCAGGTCATCAACGCCGTGATGCTGGACGGCAAGCGCTCGACCGCCGAGCGGCTGGTCTACGACGCGCTTGCGATCGTCTCCGAGAAGACCGGCAAGGGTGCCGTCGAGGCCCTCGAGGCAGCGGTCAAGACCGTGACGCCGGTGCTCGAGGTCAAGTCGCGCCGGGTCGGCGGCGCCAACTACCAGGTGCCCATGGAGGTGCCGCAGCGGCGTGCGCGCACGCTTGCGATCCGCTGGCTCGTCCAGTTCTCGCGCGACCGGCGCGAGAAGGGGATGGAGCAGAAGCTCGCCGGTGAGCTGATGGACGCGATCAACCAGCAGGGCGGCGCGTTCAAGAAGAAGGACGACATCTACCGGATGGCACAGGCCAACAAGGCCTTCGCCCACTACCGCTGGTAATGGCCACCACAGCCTCGCGCATCGCGCTCGACCGCGTCCGCAACATCGGGATCATGGCGCACATCGACGCCGGCAAGACGACGACGACCGAGCGGATCCTCTACTACACCGGCCGCACCCACAAGATGGGCGAGGTCCACGAGGGCGCCGCCACGATGGACTGGATGGCGCAGGAGCAGGAGCGCGGGATCACGATCACGTCCGCGGCGACGACTGCGGAGTGGCGCGACCATCGGATCAACATTATCGATACGCCCGGGCACGTGGACTTTACCGTCGAGGTCGAGCGGAGCCTGCGCGTGCTCGACGGCGCCGTCGCCGTCTTCGATGCCGTCGCGGGTGTGCAGCCCCAGTCCGAGACCGTCTGGCGTCAAGCCGACAAGTACAAGGTGCCGAGGATCGCGTTCATCAACAAGATGGACCGCACCGGCGCCGACTTCTTCGCTTCCGTCCAGTCGATCGTCGACAAGCTCGGCGCGAACCCGGTTCCGATCCAGCTCCCGATCGGCCAGGAGGAACACCACCGCGGTGTCGTCGACCTCGTCGAGATGCGGGCGATCACCTACGAGGACGACCTGGGTGAGAAGTTCACGGTCGGCGAGATCCCGGTCGAGCTCACCGAGCAAGCGCACGAGTACCACCACCTGCTGATCGACGCGATCGCCGAGCACGACGACGAGCTGACCGAGACATACCTCACCGACGAGGCGCTCGTGACGCCCGAGATGATCAAGCGCGCGCTTCGCGCCGGCACGCTCGCCGATGCGCTCACGCCGATCGTGCTCGGCAGCGCCTTCAAGAACAAGGGGGTGCAGCCGCTGCTCGACGCCGTCATCGACTATCTGCCGAGCCCGCTCGACGTCCCGGCCATCTCGGGCCTCGACCCGAAGACGGAGGCCGAACTGACGCGCGACGCCGATCCGAATGCGCCCTTCTCCGCGCTCGCCTTCAAGGTGATGACCGATCCCTTCGTCGGCAAGCTGACCTACTTCCGGGTCTATTCCGGCACGCTCAAGTCGGGCGACCGCGTCCTCAACACGACGACCGGGAAGATGGAGCGGATCAGCCGCATCCTCCAGATGCACGCGAACCACCGCGAGGAGCGAGACGAGATCACCGCCGGCGAGATCGCCGCCGGCGTCGGCCTCAAGTCCACGACGACGGGCGACACGCTCGCGATCGACTCCGCCCCGATCGTGCTCGAGCGGATGACGTTCCCCGAGCCCGTGATCTCGGTCGCGATCGAGCCGAGGACGAAGGGCGACCAGGACAAGCTGGGCGCGGGGCTCCAGCGGCTTGCCGAGGAGGATCCGACCTTCCGCGTCACAGGTGACGAGGAGACCGGTCAGACGTTGATCGCCGGCATGGGCGAGCTCCACCTCGAGATCATCGTCGACCGCCTGCTGCGAGAGTTCAAGGTCGACGCGAACGTCGGTCGCCCGCAGGTCGCCTACCGCGAGACGATCTCGAAGCCCGCCGAGAAGGTGCAGGGGAAGTTCGTCCGCCAGACCGGCGGCTCGGGCCAGTACGGCGACGTCGTGATCAACCTGCTCCCGCAGCAGCCGGGCGACGGCTACGCCTTCGACGACAAGATCGTCGGCGGGAAGATCCCGAAGGAGTACATCAAGCCGATCGACGAGGGGATCCGCGAGGCCATGAACTCCGGGATCCTGGCCGGCTACCCGGTCGTCGACGTCAAGATCGAGCTGATCGACGGCTCCTACCACGACGTCGACTCGTCGGAGCGCGCCTTCAAGATCGCCGGCTCGATGGCCTTCAAGGAGGCGATGAAGCGCGCGAAGCCGAAGCTCCTCGAGCCGACGATGGCCGTCGAGGTCGTCACGCCCGAGGACTTCCTCGGCGACGTGATGGGGAACCTGTCGAGCCGACGGGGACGGATCGAGGAGATGAACCCGATGGGCAACGCCACGACGATCAAGGCGAGCGTGCCGCTCTCGGAGATGTTCGGCTACGCAACCGATGTGCGCTCGATGACCCAGGGGCGCGCCACTTTCACGATGCAGTTCGACCGTTACGAGGACGTACCCGCCACAATTGCTGAAGCAATTGTGGTTAGTCAAACAGGTTAGGTTTTTTTTCCTAACCTTTTTTACCGGAGGTAAAAAAGGCATGGCCAAGCAGAAGTTCGAGCGCACGAAGCCGCACCTCAACGTCGGCACCATCGGTCACATCGACCACGGCAAGACGACCCTCACCGCGGCGATCACGAAGGTGCTCGCCGAGCAGGGCGGCAACACGGTCGTGCGTGACTTCGCGTCGATCGACGCCGCCCCCGAGGAGCGCCAGCGCGGGATCACGATCAACACCGCTCACGTCGAGTACGAGACGGCGAACCGCCACTACGCGCACGTCGACTGTCCGGGGCACGCCGACTACATCAAGAACATGATCACGGGCGCCGCCCAGATGGACGGGGCGATCCTCGTCGTCTCGGCCGCCGACGGGCCGATGCCGCAGACGCGGGAGCACATCCTGCTCGCGAAGCAGGTCGACGTGCCGTACATCGTGGTCGCGCTGAACAAGGCCGACATGGTCGACGATCCCGAGCTGCTCGAGCTCGTCGAGATGGAGGTGCGCGAGCTCCTCTCCAAGTACGACTTCCCCGGCGACGACATCCCGATCGTGCACGTCTCGGCGCTGAAGGCGCTCGAGGGCGACGCCGAGTGGACGCCGAAGATCCTGGAGCTGATGGAGGCCGTCGACTCCTACATCCCGGAGCCCACGCGCGACATCGACAGGCCGTTCCTGATGCCGATCGAGGACGTCTTCACGATCACCGGCCGCGGCACGGTCGTCACCGGCCGCGTCGAGCAGGGCCAGATCAAGATCGGCGACGAGGTCGAGATCGTCGGCATCCACGACAAGGTGGAGAAGACGGTCGTCACGGGTGTCGAGATGTTCCAGAAGACGCTCGATGCCGCCCAGGCGGGCGACAACGCCGGCGCGCTCCTCCGCGGGATCAAGCGCGAGGAGATCGAGCGCGGCCAGGTGCTCGCGAAGCCCGGCTCGATCACTCCGCACACCGACTTCAACGCGGAGATCTACGTGCTCTCGAAGGACGAGGGTGGCCGCCACACGCCGTTCTTCTCCAAGTATCGGCCGCAGTTCTACTTCCGCACGACGGACGTGACCGGCGAGATCACGCTCCCGGAGGGCCAGGAGATGGTCATGCCGGGCGACAACACGCAGATGACGGTGCAGCTGATCGCGCCGATCGCCATGGACGAGGGCCTGCGCTTCGCAGTCCGCGAGGGCGGTCGGACGGTCGGCGCCGGCGTCGTCACCCAGATCACGAAGTAGCGAAGGGACCAGGGAAACTCGTGGCGCAACAGAAGATCCGGATCCGGCTCAAGGGCTATGACCACCAGCAACTGGACCGCTCCGCCTCGCAGATCGTGGAGACGGCCCAGCGCACCGGTGCGACGATCACCGGGCCTGTGCCCCTGCCCACCGAGAAGAACGTCTATTGCGTGATCCGTAGTCCGTTCAAGGACAAGGACTCGCGCGAGCACTTCGAGGTGCGCACGCACAAGCGGCTGATCGACATTCATAGCCCCACGCCGAAGACGGTGGACTCGCTGATGCGCCTCGATCTTCCCGCCGGCGTCGATATCGAGATCAAGCTGTGACCAAAATGCTTCGCATTTTCGTCATAGAGGATTGCCTAACCGATTTTTCTGCCCGGAGCGGTCTGTAGTCATGAAAGGCATTCTTGGCAGAAAAATCGGCATGACGCAGGTCTTCGATCCGGAGAGCGGGCAGGTGACCCCTGTCACCGTGATCCAGGCCGGCCCCTGTCCGGTCGTCCAGGTGAAGACCGAGGAGGTCGACGGCTACGAGGCCGTTCAGATCGCGTACGAGCCGGTTGTGGAGCGGAAGCTCTCGAAGCCGGAGCTCGGGCATCTGGCGAAGGCCGGGGCGACGGCGCACCGTCATCTTGTCGAGCTCCGCGGCCAGAGCGAGCTGCAGGTCGGCGAGACCGTCACCGTCGAGGCGTTCGAGCCCGGTGAGGCGGTCAAGATCGCCGGGATCTCGATTGGCAAGGGCTTCCAGGGCACGATCAAGCGGCACAACTTCGCCCGCGGCCCCGTCTCGCACGGCTCGCACAACGTACGCAAGCCGGGCTCGATCGGCGCCTCCGCGACGCCCGCGCGCGTCTTCAAGGGCCAGAAGATGGCCGGGCGCATGGGCGGCAAGCGGATCACCCAGCCCGGGCTCGTCATCCACGGAGTGGACGTCGAGCAGAACCTCCTGCTCGTCAAGGGCTCGATCCCCGGTCCGAAGAGCGGAATCGTCGAGATCAGGGAGGCGAAGTAATGGCAGCGCCCAAGGCTCCGCTCCTCGGCGGCCCAGATGACGAGGCAGGGAAGAAGGACGTCGCGCTCGAGGCTGCGATCTTCGCTGCCGAGCTGAAGCCGCACGTCGTGCACGAGACCGTGCGTGCCGAGCTGAACGCTCGTCGCGCCGGCACGCGCGGGGTCAAGACGCGCGGCCTCGTCGCCGGCGGCCGTGCGAAACCGTGGCGCCAGAAGGGCACCGGCCGCGCCCGAGCCGGCACCATCCGCGCGCCCCAGTTCACGGGCGGCGGCGTCACCTTCGCCGTCGGTCGCGTCTTCGACCAGAAGGTGAACAGGAAGGCACGCCGTTCGGCGCTCCGCGGCGCCCTGTCGAGTCATGCCGGAAACGGCACGCTCGGGCTCCTCTCGGCCGACGCCTTCGACTCGCCGTCGACGAAGCAGGCGAAGGCGCTCGTCGAGGGTTGGGCCAAGGACGCGCCCCTCCTGCTCGTCGTCACCGCGGAGGAGGAGACGCTGATCAAGTCCTTCCGCAACCTCCCGAAGACGCTGATCACGGTGCCGTCCGAGCTCGAGGTCGCCTCCGTCGTCTGGGCGCGCTCGCTCCTGATCACTGAGGCGGCCCTACCGCTCGTCCAAGGGAGGGCGACGACGTGAGCCTCCATCCCAACGAGGTCCTACTCGCTCCGGTCGTCTCCGAGAAGAGCTACAGCCTCATCACCGATCGCAAGTACACCTTCAAGGTGCACAAGGACGCGCACAAGACGCAGGTCCGCCAGGCCGTCGAGGAGCTCTTCGAGGTCAAGGTCCAGGCCGTGAACATCGTCAAGGTCCAGGCCAAGCCGAAGCGCCGCGGGCGTTCCGTCGGCACTCGGCCGGGCTGGAAGAAGGCGATCGTCCAGCTCCGCGAAGGGCACACGATCGAGATTTTCGAAGGAGCTCAGGTCTAAGTGGGCCTCCCGGCAACAGTCAGGGCGCCTCTGTCGCGCGATCCGCGGCGCATTGCTGCGTCCTCAGTCGCATCCATGCCTTCAGGCATGAACGCTCCCTGCGTCCTTGCACTGCTTGCGTCTCGCGCGCCAGAGACGCGAAACCGTCACCGGGAGACCCACTGATGGCCCTGAAGAAGTACAAGCCCACGTCACCCGGCCGGCGCTTCATGTCCGTCTCGAGCTTCGAGGAGGTCACGAAGTCGCGGCCGGAGAAGAGCCTGACGGAGCCGCTGAAGAAGACGGGCGGACGGAACTCGAACGGCCGCATCACCACGCGTCACCAGGGCGGCGGGCATAAGCGCCGCTATCGCGTGATCGACTTCAAGCGGACGAAGGACGGCGTACCGGCGAAGGTCGCCGCGATCGAGTACGACCCGAATCGGTCGGCGCGGATCGCGCTGCTCCACTATGCCGACGGCGCGAAGTCCTACATCATCGCACCGGCGCGGATCAGGGTCGGCGCCACGGTCGAGTCCGGCCCGACGGCCGACATCAAGCCCGGCAACGCGCTGCCGCTCGAGCACATCCCGACCGGCACGATGGTGCACAACGTCGAGCTGAAGCCGGGCCAGGGGGCCAAGCTGGCGCGCTCCGCCGGCTCGAGCGTCCAGCTCGTAGCGAAGGACGCAGGCTATGCGGTGCTGCGCGTCCCGTCCGGGGAGATGCGCCGCGTGCCACTGGCGTGTCGCGCCACCGTCGGCCAGGTCGGGAACGCCGACCACGAGAACCAGTCGATCGGCAAGGCCGGCCGGAACCGCTGGCTCGGCAAGCGGCCGGGCGTGCGCGGCTCGGCGATGAACCCCGTCGACCACCCGCACGGCGGCGGCGAGGGCAAGTCGAAGGGCGGCCGTCATCCGGTCACCCCGTGGGGCGTGCCGACGCTCGGCAAGCGCACCCGCGCGAAGCACAAGGAATCCAACAACTTGATCGTGCGCGGCCGTCGCCGCGGGAAGGACAAGCGTTAATGGGCCCCCTGGCAACAATTAGTGCGTCTCTGATGCGCGATCCGCGGCGCATTGCGTCGTCCTCAGTCGCGTCCATGCCTTCAGGCATGAACGCTCCCTGCGTCCTTGCACTGCTTGCGTCTCGCACCTCAGAGACGCGAAATCGTCACCAGGAGACCCATGAGTAGAAGCTCCAAGAAGGGCCCCTTCATCGAGGCACGGCTGCTGAGCCGGATCGAGTCGATGAACGCCACGAACGAGAAGCGGATGATCCGCACCTGGTCGCGCTCGTCCACGATCTTCCCCGAAATGGTCGGGCACACGATCGCGGTCCACGACGGCCGCAAGCACGTGCCGGTCTTCGTCAGCGAGCAGATGGTGGGGCACAAGCTCGGCGAGTTCGCTCCGACGCGGACCTTTCGCGGCCATGCCGGCGATCGCCAGGCCAAGGTGAAGCGCTAGTGGCCAGCCAGGCGCCGCAGAACCTCACCGTCACGGTCAAGGCCGAGGCCCGCTGGGTCCGCAGCTCGGCGCGCAAGGCGCGCGTCGTGCTCGAGAACGTCCGTGGCCGGACCGTTCCGGAGGCGCGCACGATTCTCCGTTTCACGCAGCGCCACGTCGCGGCGGAGATCGAGAAGGTGCTTCATTCGGCCGTCTCGAACGCCGAGGCGAACCACGGCCTGATCGGCGACGAGCTCGTGATCGCCGCGGCATACGCGAACGAGGGCCCGACCCTGAAGCGGTTCAGGCCGCGCGCACGGGGCCGGGCGAGCCAGATCCTCAAGCGCACCTGCCACATAACGATTCTGTTGGGCGAAGCCCCGGAGGGTCGCTCGCCGCGTTCCGCGGCGAGCGATAGGCGACAGGCCACACGCTCCGCTGATCCGCCTAGCGCTTCCGCGCCGAAGGCGCGGAAGCGCAAGACGCAAACGGCGGAGAAAGGAGTAGCGGTCTAATGGGCCAGAAAGTCCATCCCGGCGGCCTGCGGGTCGGCGTCATCCACGACTGGAAGTCGAACTGGTACGTGGGGAAGAAGGAGTTTCCCCAGTACATCCTCGAGGACGTCCAGATCCGTGCCCACATCAACGGCAAGCTCGGCCACGCCGGCCTCTCGGACATCCTGATCCGCAAGGACAAGCAGCGGATCACGGTCGACATCTATACAGCGCGCCCCGGAATCGTGATCGGCAAGTCGGGCGTCGAGGTGGACGCGCTCCGCAAGGAGCTGCACTCGATCACGGGCAAGAACGTCCACATCAACATCAATGAGATCAAGCGCCCCGAGCTGGACGCGAAGCTCGTCGCGCAGTCGATCGCCGAGCAGTTGCAGAACCGCGTCAGCTTCCGCCGCGCGATGAAGCGCTCGCTGGCCTCGGCGATGCGCTCCGGTGCGCAGGGAATCAAGATCCAGTGCGGCGGACGACTCGGTGGCGGTGAGATGAGCCGCTCGGAGCGCTACACCGAAGGGCGGATCCCGCTGCACACGATCCGCGCAGACATCGACTACGGGTTCGCGGAGGCGAAGACGACCTACGGCCGGATCGGCGTCAAGGTCTGGATCAACAAGGGCGAGATCATGCCCGAGGGCTTCGAGGGCGTCACGACCGGCAAGGACACGCGGCTGGGCGACCAGGATCAGGCCCGCCGGCGCCGTGGCGGCGCCGCAGAGGGGCTCGGCGCCTCGCGCGAGAGCAGCCGTGGCCGCAGTCAGGATCGTGAGGGACTCGGGCTCGTCAAGAAGCCGCGTCGTCCGGGCGGCGGTCGGCCGAGCGGTGGCGGCGGCCCTGGCGGGCCTCCAGGCGGAGGAGCGCCGCGCTCCAGTGGCCGTCCCGGCGGTAGAGGCCAGGGTACGAGCCGGCCACGCCCGCAGAATCGCCCGGCCGAGCGCCCCCAGGAGAGCGTCGAGAAGCCCCGCACCGACGATCAGGGGGTCTCCGCCGAGGGTCGCGAGCAGCCGGTGATCACCCCGGATGTCGCGACGACGCCGGCGCCGGTCGCCGACGCGCCCGACACGACGACGCCGAAGGTGCAGACCGAGGACAAGACGAAGCTCGACGACTCCGGCTCAGACGAGCAGGGCGGTGAGAACGCCTGATGCTGCTCCCGAAGAAGGTCAAGCACCGCAAGGTCCATCGAGGTCGCCGGCGAGGGGTCTCCCGTGGGCAAACCGAGGTTCAGTTCGGCGACTTCGGGATCAAGGCGCTCGAGGCCGGCTGGCTCACGAACCGCCAGATCGAGGCGGCCAGGATCGCGATGACGCGCAAGATCAAGCGCGGCGGCAAGGTCTGGATCAACGTCTTCCCGGACAAGTCCTTCACCCAGAAGCCCGCCGAGACCCGGATGGGCTCAGGCAAGGGCTCCCCGGAAGGCTGGGTCGCCGTCGTCAAGCCGGGGCGGGTCATGTTCGAGCTCGCCGGCGTGCCGGAGCCGCTGGCCAAGGAAGCGCTTCGCCTCGCCGGCCAGAAACTGCCTCTGAAGAGCAAGTTCGTGAGAAGAGAGGCTGATCTCTTTGAAAGCTAAGATGCTCCGCGACCTCACCGACGACGAGCTCGACCGCAAGATGGCGGAGACCCGCCAGGAGCTCTTCAACCTGCGCTTCCAATCGGCCACCGGGGCGCTCGAGAACAGCGCCCGGCTTCGCTCCGCGAAGCGCGAGATCGCCCGCATCCTGACCGTGCGCCACGAGCGCGAGGCCCGACGACAACTGCCCATCGAAAAACTGAAGGTGAACTAGCAGATGGCTGAGAAGAAGACCAGCGCCACGGATGCAACCACGGACGCTGACGCGTCCGTGGTTAGAGACCAATCAGATGCCGTCGAGGCTCCGGCCGACGCTGTCGTTGCCGATGACGTCCCGCCGGCCGACGAGGCGATGGTCGCGGTGCCGGAGCAGGAGGCTCCTGCCGCCGGCGCCCAGCTCGAGACGGAGACCGCGAAGGCGGCCGACGTCGAGGCCGAGACCACGGCGGAGCCAGTCGAGGCTGAAGCGTCCGAGCCCGGACCCGTGCAAGCGCCGGCGATCGTCGGCGAAACCGAGCCGGCCGTCGAGCCTGAGGCCCCCGTGGAGCCCGAGGCCACGGTCGAGGAGCCGGTTGTAGAGGAGCCGACCTCGGAGGTTGCCCTAGAGCCCGAGCGTGTGGCCGAGGCTCCGGTTGTCGAGCAGTCCCCCGCGGCCGTCGAGCCCGCCGCCGTCACCGAGCCGGCGCCTGCGCCTAGCGCCGAGCCGGAGGCTCGGCGCAAGCGGAAGCGACTGCCTCGCTCGCTCCGCCCGGAGCGGACCCGGCCGAAGCGCGAGAAGCCGCGCAAGCGGAAGCCCATCGTTCGCCTGCCGAGGCCCGTGCAAGAGCTCGGTCGCCGCCAGGAGCGCCAGGGCACCGTCGTCTCCGACGCGATGGACAAGACAATCGTCGTCAAGGTCGACACGATCGGGATGCACCGGCGCTACAAGAAGGTGATCCGGCAGTCGAAGAAGTTCCACGCCCACGACGAGACGAACCAGGCGAAGATCGGGGATGTCGTCCGGATCGTCGAGACCCGGCCGCTCTCCAAGTCGAAGAACTGGCGCTTGGCCGAGATCGTCGAGGTGGCCAGGTGATCGTCGCCTCCCGCACAGCTCGCACCCGCTCGGGCGCCCCGATTGAGATGAATCAGGGCGGCGCCTGGCTGCGTCCTCAGTCGCGCCCATGCCATCCAGGCATGAGCGCTCCCTGCGTCCTTGCCAGCCACCACCCTGCGCGGCGATCGGGCACGACCTCCACGGGAGGTGACGATCAATGATCCAGCAGGAGTCCCGGTTGCGCGTGGCCGACAACACCGGTGCACGCGAGCTACTCTGCATCCGAGTGATGGGCGGATCCAAGCGTCGGTACGCGCGGGTCGGCGACATCATCGTCGGTACCGTGAAGTCGGCGACACCGCAGGGCGCGGTCAAGAAGGGCGAGGTCGTGAAAGCGGTCGTCGTTCGGACGAAGAAGCCCTACGGTCGCGACGACGGCACGCAGATCGCGTTCGACGAGAACGCAGCGGTGATCATCGATGCCGCCCGCAACCCGCGGGGCACGCGCATCTTCGGGCCCGTCGCCCGAGAGCTGCGCGAGAAGAACTTCATGAAGATCGTCAGCCTGGCCCCGGAGGTGCTGTGACTTCTTCGCTTCGCGAACAAGTCATAGAGAGAGCAGAAAGAGTAGAAGGAAGCAGATGGCAACGAAATTGAAGATCAAGAAGGGGGATCTCGTGCAGATCCTCGCCGGCAAGGACCGTGGGAAGCAGGGGCGGATCCTCGAGGCACGCCCCGGCGACGGGCGCGTGATCGTCGAGAACCTGAACGTGATCACGCGGCACACGCGGCCCAAGCCGCTTCGCGACTCGAGCCGGATGGGCGGCGTCCAGATGGCGCCGGGCGGTCGGATCGAGAAGGCCGCGCCGGTCGATGTCTCGAACGTGATGCTCGTGTGCCCGACCTGTGGGCTGCCGACCCGCGTCGGGATCAAGGAGAAGACGATCAAGGGCGAGCTCGTGCGCGTGCGGGTCTGCAAGCGCGAGGGCTGCGGCCAGGAGCTCGACGCCAAGTGATGGCGGCCGTCGAGTACAGCCCGCGCCTCAAGGATCAGTACGACGAGCTGCGCCCGCAGCTCCGGGAGGAGCTGGGCCTGAAGTCGATCATGGAGGTTCCGCGGATCACGAAGATCACGCTGAACATGGGCGTCGGCGACGCGAAGACGGACGCGAAGGCGCTCGACTCGGCGATCGAGGAGCTGACGACGATCGCAGCGCAGCGCGCCCAGGTGCGCAAGGCGACCAAGTCGATCGCGAGCTTCAAGCTGCGCGAGGGGATGGCGGTCGGCGCCAAGGTGACACTTCGCGGCGCCCGGATGTACGAGTTCCTCGACCGGCTCGTCTCGGTTGCGCTGCCGCGGATCCGCGACTTCCGAGGCCTCAATCCCAGGTCGTTCGACGGCCGGGGCAATTTCTCGCTGGGTGTTCGCGAGCAGATCATCTTCCCGGAGATCGACTACGACAGCGTCCAGTCGGTCCGGGGGTTCGACGTGACCATCACGACCTCGGCGAGAACGGACGAGCAGGCCCTCGCGCTCCTGAAGAGCCTGGGCCTCCCGTTCGCCGGTGAAATCGGAAGGGACAGCTAGGAATGGCCAAGACCTCGCTCGTCGTCAAGCAGAAGCGCACCCAGAAATACAAGGTGCGCCAGTACACGCGCTGCAACCGCTGCGGCCGCCCGCGCGCGGTGTTCAAGAAGTTCGGCCTCTGCCGCATCTGCCTGCGCGAGCTCGCTCATCAGGGCGCGATCCCCGGCATGACGAAGTCTTCCTGGTGAACTGGGAAGACTAGAAAACACAGGAATGAAAATCCAAAAGCACATGACAACTAGAGGCAGATCTTTCTCTAACAGTTTCTCCGGAGGAGAAAATGTTGACTGACCCGATCGCAGACATGCTCACGCGGATCCGCAACGCCAACAAGGCGATGCAGGACACCGCCCAGATGCCGACGTCCCGGATCAAGGAGGAGATTGCCCGCGTGCTCCGGGACGAGGGCTACATCAAGGACTTCCGCGTCGTCGAGGTCGAGGGACAGCCGTACTCGACGCTCGTCGTCGAGCTCAAGTTCGGCAAGAACCGCCAGCGCGTGATCAGCGGCCTCAAGCGCGTCTCGCGCCCGGGCCGGCGGGTCTATGCGCGCAAGGACCGGTTGCCGCGCGTGCTCGGCGGGCTCGGCCTGGCCATCCTGTCCACCTCGACCGGGCTCGTCACGAGCCGCCAGGCCGCCGAGCGCGGCATCGGCGGCGAAGTAATCGCCTTTGTTTGGTGAGCAGAGCTCACCAAACAAAGGTTAGAAAGGCACCGACAAAAGCTATGGCATTTTCCAAGAACGTTTTTTCTAACCTTTTCACCCCCGCAGGGGGTGAAAAGGCGTGAGCAGGATCGGCAGACAGCCCATCGAGGTGCCCTCGACCGTCTCGATCGGGCTCTCGCCCGGTCGCGTCCAGGTGAACGGCCCGCTCGGCGAGCTCTCGCAGCAGGTCCCGGCCCGGATGAAGATCGAGCAGGGCGACGGCGAGATCGTCGTCACCCGCCCGACCGAGCGCGGGCCTGATCGGGCGCTGCACGGCCTGACACGGTCGCTGATCGCGAACATGGTCGAGGGCGTGACCAAGGGCTTCGAGAAGCACCTGGAGATCCAGGGCGTCGGCTATCGCGCCTCGCTGCGCGGTGCCGACCTCGAGCTGAACGTCGGCTATTCGCATTCGGTCGTGATCAAGCCCCGCCCCGGGATCACGTTCGAGGTTCCCGCGCCGAATCAGGTGACCGTCAAGGGCACCGACAAGCAGCAGGTCGGCCAGACGGCCGCGGAGATCCGCGCCGTCCGCAAGCCCGAGCCGTACAAGGGCAAGGGGATCCGCTATCGCGACGAGGTCGTGCGCAGGAAGGTCGGGAAGCGAGCATGAGCACCCTCACGACGAGGCAAGCGCGCGAGCGTCGCCACCGCCGGATTCGCGGCAAGGTCGCCGGCACCGCCGAGCGGCCGCGTCTCGCGGTCTTCCGCTCGAACAAGGGCATCTTCGCCCAGCTCGTCGACGACCGGAGCGGCCGCACGATCGCCGGCGCGAGCTGGCTCGGCCTCGACGAGTCTTTCGAGGGAACGAAGACCGAGCAGGCGGCCGAGGTGGGCAAGGCGCTCGCCGAGGTCGCGAGGAAGGTCGGCATCGAGTCCGTCGTGTTCGATCGCGGCGGTTACCTGTACCACGGACGCGTGAAGGCGCTCGCCGACGGCGCGCGTGAGGGAGGACTCAAGTTTTGAGCACAGTCGAGCGTGAAGTGATCGCCCGTGAGGAAGTGCGCGAGCTGAAGGAGCGCGTGATCGAGATCAACCGCGTCGCCAAGGTCGTCAAGGGCGGCCGGCGCTTCTCGTTCACGGCGCTCGTCGTGATCGGCGACGAGATCGACCGAGTCGGCGTCGGCTACGGCAAAGCTCGCGAGGTTCCGCTCGCGATCTCGAAGGCCGTCGACGACGCGAAGAAGAACCTGTTCACGGTGCCGAAGCACGGCACGACCGTGACGCACGAGATCCTGGGCGTCTTCGGCGCTGCGCGGGTCGTGATCCGCCCGGCCTCGGAGGGAACCGGTGTGATCGCCGGCGGCGGCGTTCGGGCCGTGCTCGAGCTGGCCGGGATCCGGGACGTACTCGCGAAGAGTCTCGGGACGACGAATCCGATCAACATGGCGAAGGCGACCGTCGCGGGACTGAAGAGCCTGCGCCGGCCGGAGGACGTCGCCCGGATGCGCGGCAAGACGATCACCGAGATCCTGCCCCAGTCCGCTGCGAGGATCGCGGAGTTGCGGGCCGAGCGTGCCGGGAAGCCGGCCGAGCCGCGGCGAGCACCGAGAAGGTGACGATGGCGACTCTCAAGGTCACCCAGATCAGGAGTCAGATCGGTCAGAGCGAGCGTCATCGCGGCACGCTGCGCGCGCTCGGGCTTGGCCGGATCGGCAAGACGAACGAGGTCAAGGACACCCCGGAGGCCGCCGGTATGCTGCGGAAGGTCGCCCACCTCGTCAAGGTGGAGGACGCCTAGCGATGGCCCAGGACGCCCCCCCCACCACGGAGCTGAACCTGCATACCTTGCGGCCGGCGCAGCCGCGCACGGACCGCAAGCGGGTCGGCCGTGGCCTGGGCTCGGGCAAGGGCCGCTATTCCGGCCGTGGAATCAAGGGTCAGAAGTCACGCGCGGGGTCGCACAAGCTGAAGGCGGGCTTCGAAGGCGGCCAGACGCCCCTCGACATGCGCTTGCCGAAGCAGCGCGGCAACACGTCCGCCGACGCGATGCCGATCGGCCCCTTCCGCACGTACTCGCAGCCTGTGAACATCCGCGATTTGCACAGGGCCTTCAAGCCCGGCGCCGAGGTGACCCCGGAGACGATGAAGGCCGCCGGGCTGATCGGCTCCATCCGCAAGGACGTCAAGATCCTCGGCTCCGGCGAGCTGAGGAAGAAGCTCGCGGTCTCGGCGCACTCGTTCTCGGGGAGCGCCCAGAAGAAGATCAAGTCGGCCGGGGGAACGGTGATGTGGCTCCGCGGCGAGCCTGCCGTTCGCGCCACGGCGCGAACGGCTAGAAAGGCAACCGCTGCGGATGCAACTGCCCCGAATGTCTCCGGCGGCACCGACGAGACTGCCGGTGACTCCGATGTCTAACCTTCCAAGCGGAGCGTAGAAGGCGTGTTCTCGTGGCTCGGCAACGCGTGGCGGGTCCCGGAGCTCCGGCGCCGCGTCCTCTTCACGGCGATGATCCTCGCGCTCTACCGGCTCGGCTCCTGGATGCCGGCCCCCGGAGTCAACTCGGACGCGATCGACAGCTACTTCGACAGTCGCGGCGGCACGATCCTCGGCCTGCTGAACCTCTTCTCGGGCGGCGCGCTCTCCCAATTCTCGATCTTTGCGCTCGGGATCATGCCGTACGTCACCGCCTCGATCATCCTCCAGCTGATGACGGTCGTGATCCCACGGCTCGCCGAGCTGCAGAAGGAGGGCGAGGCGGGCTACGCCAAGATCAACCAGTACACGCGCTACCTGACGATCGTCCTCGCCGCGGCGCAGTCGACCGGCTACGCCTTCCTCTTCCGGCGCCAGGGCGTGCTCGACGCGAACCTCGGCCGGATGACGCTGATCATCATCACGCTCACCGTCGGCTGCACCCTGCTGATGTGGATGGGCGAGCTGATCACGAAGCGCGGAATCGGCAACGGGATCTCGCTCCTGATCTTCGCCTCGATCCTGACCGGCGCGCCGATCGGCGTCGCGGCCTGGTGGAACGGCGGCCCGATGGAGAAGCTCTTCTTCCCGCTGATCGCGCTTGCGATCGTGGCCGCGATCGTCTTCATCCAGGAAGGCCAGCGTCGGATCCCGATCCAGTACGCGAAGCGGATGGTCGGCCGCCGGATGACCGCGGGCGGCTCGACCTACATGCCGCTGCGGGTGAACATGGCCGGCGTGATCCCGGTCATCTTCGCCGCTGCGGTGATGGCGTTTCCGCCGACGATCGGGCAGTACTTCCCGCAGACGCAGGGCTTCGTCAACGAGCACTTCCTGCCGACGAACGTCGGCTACATGCTCCTCCAGGGCTTCCTGATCGTCGTCTTCACCTACTTCTACACGGCAGTGCAGTTCAACCCGGTCGACCAGGCCGACAACCTGCGCCGCTACGGGGGCTACATCCCGGGTCTGCGTCCCGGCCCGCCGACGGCTCAGTACCTCGACCGCGTCCTCACCCGGCTGACGCTGCCCGGCGCGATCTACCTCGCCCTCGTGGCGACGCTGCCGACGCTCTTCATCCGCTACGGCGGCTTTTCACAGGCGACCGCCGGGGCGCTCGGCGGCACCTCGGTGCTGATCGCGGTCGGCGTCGCGCTCGACACGATGCGCCAGATGGAGTCGCAGATGATGGCGCGCTCCTACGAAGGCTTCCTCAAGTAGGTGGCCCGCCTGGCAACGGCCTCCGGGCCGCTGACGCCCGCAAGGACTTCACGTCGTGTCGTCCTCAGTCGTGTCCATACCATGCAGGTATGGATACTCCCTGCGTCCTAGCGCCGCTCGCTTTGCGAACCCCATCGGCGCGGCATCGTCACCAGGCGGGCCACCAGTGAATCTCTTGCTGCTCGGGCCGCAGGGGTCCGGCAAGGGCACCCAGGCGAAGCGCATCGCCGCCGACCACGGCGTCCCCCACGTCTCGACGGGCGACATGTTCCGTGCGCTCGATCGAGCGACCGAACTCGGCCGCGAGGTCGCCTCGATCATGGAGCTCGGTCATCTCGTCCCGGACGAGCTGACGATCCGGATGATCGAGGAGCGCCTCTCCGAGGACGACGCTCTCGAGGGCTTCATCCTCGACGGCTTCCCACGCAACCTCGCCCAGGCGGAGGCGCTCGACACCATGCTCGCCGTGATTGGGCGCCGGCTCGACGCGATCCTCTTCTTCGATCTCCCCGACGAGATCGCGCGCGAGCGCGCGCTCGGACGTGCGCACGAGGAGGGACGCGCGGACGACACACCCGAGACGATCGGCCGGCGCCTCGCCATCTACCATGAGCAGACCGAGCCGGTCGTCCACCATTACAGGGCGACGGGGAGGCTCGTACCCCTCCACGCCGAGCGTGATGTCGGCGAGGTGCACGCCCAGATCCAGCAAGCCCTCGAGCAGGTGGCAGTCAGATGATCGTCCGGAAGTCAGCCCAGGAGATCGAGAAGATGGCCGCGGCCGGCAGCGTCGTCGCGGACACGATCGCCCACGTCGGCGAGCACCTCGAGCCCGGGATCACGACGGGCGAGCTCGATCGGATCGCGGACGAGTTCATCGCCGCGCACGGCGGCGTTCCGACCTCGAAGGGCTACCGCGGCTATCCGAGAGCGATCTGCATCTCCCCGAACGACATGGTCGTGCACGGGATCCCGGGCGGCTACGTCGTCCGGGAGGGGGATCTCGTCACCATCGACGTCGGCGTGACGCTGGACGGCTACATCGCCGACAGCGCGTTCACCTTCGGGATCGGGGAGATCGCTGCCGAGTCGCAGCGACTGCTGAACGTCGGTCGCGAGGCGCTCGCAGCGGGGATCGCGCAGGCGCGCCCCGGCAATCGCGTCGGGGACATCTCGTCGGCCGTGCAGCGGCTCGTCGAGTCGAACGGCTTCTCGGTCGTCCGCAGCCTCGTCGGTCACGGGGTCGGCCGCTCCTACCACGAGGATCCGCACATCCCGAACTTCGGCGACCAGGGCCGCGGGCCGCAGCTCTCGGAGGGGATGACGATCGCGATCGAGCCGATGATCACCGCCGGCACGCCCGACGTCTACGTGCAGGACGACGAGTGGTCGATCTCGACCGAGGACGGCTCGCTCGCCTGTCATTTCGAGCACACCGTCGCGATCACGGCAGCAGGCCCGCGCATCCTCACGGGGGCGCGCGATCGGGAGCCGTCTTTGCTAAAGTAGATGGCTCGCGCGGCTGGGCCGCGTTTCGTCGTGCGCACAGCTATCACGGAGTCTATGGCAGTCAAGGAAGAGAAGATCGAGGTCGAAGGCGAGGTCGTCGAGGCGCTCCCGAGCACGATGTTTCGGGTGCAGATCGACGGCGGGCACGCCGTTCTCGCAACGATCTCGGGGAAGATGCGGAAGCACTACATCCGCATCGCTCCCGGCGACCGCGTCAAGGTCGAGCTCTCTCCCTATGACTTGAACCGCGGCAGGATCACCTTCCGCAACCGGTAAGGAAGTTTTCTGATGAAGGTTCGCCCGTCCGTCAAGCCGAGGTGTGAGCGCTGCCGCGTGATCAAGCGGCACGGGCGCACCATGGTCATCTGCTCGAACCCACGGCACAAGCAAAGGCAGGGGTAGTCACTTTGGCACGAATCGCAGGCGTCAACCTCCCGAACCAGAAGCGTCTGGAGATCGGGCTGACGTACATCTACGGGATCGGGCAGGCCTCGGCACAGAAGATCTGCGCAGCGCTCGAGCTCGACCGGAACGAGAAAGTCAAGGATCTCACGGACGACGAGATCAACAAGCTTCGCGCCTATATCGACGGCGACCTACAGGTGGAGGGCGACCTCCGTCGCGAGCGCTCGCAGTCGATCAAGCGCCTCTCCGAGATCGGTTGCTATCGCGGCGTCCGCCATCGACGCGGCCTGCCGGTGAACGGCCAGCGGACGAAGACGAACGCGCGGACGCGTAAGGGGCCGAAGAAGACCGTCGGCCGCGGGAAGAAGGCCAAGTAATGGCTCCTCCTCGCAAAGCCGCGGCCACTCGTGGCCGGGCCCGTCGGCGCGTCCGCAAGAACATCGCGATCGGCCAGGCGCACATCAAGACGTCCTTCAACAACACGATCGTCGCTCTCACCGACAAGGACGGCAACGTGATCGCCTGGGAGTCCGCAGGCTCGGCCGGGTTCAAGGGCTCGCGCAAGTCGACCCCGTTCGCAGCCCAGGTCACCGCCGACTCGTGTGCCCGCAAGGGGATGGAGCACGGACTCCAGAAGGTCGAGGTCTTCGTCAAGGGACCCGGCTCCGGCCGGGAGACCGCGATCCGCTCGCTGCAGGCGGCCGGCCTCGAGATCCTCGGGGTCAAGGACGTCAGCCCGCAGGCCCACAACGGGGTCCGTCCCCGGAAGCGGAGGCGGGTTTAGTGGCTTTCCAGGCAACAGTTATTAGGGCGACGGGTAACCGTCACCAGGAGAGCCGCTGATGGCCAGGGATCTCGGAGCGAAGTGCCGGATCTGCCGACGCGAGGGGATGAAGCTCTTCCTCAAGGGCGAGCGCTGTCTGACCGAGAAGTGCGCGATCGAGCGCCGCTCGTATCCGCCGGGCGAGCATGGCCGCGGCCGAATCAAGCAGAGCGAGTACCTGCTCCAGTTGCGCGAGAAGCAGAAGGCGCGCCGCTACTACGGTCTGCTCGAGAAGCAGTTCCGCAACTACTACGACAAGGCGACCCGCGGCACCGGCGCGCCGGGCGAGAACCTGCTCCGGATGCTCGAGACGCGGCTCGACAACGTCGTCTATCGACTCGGCTTCGCAGGCTCGCGGGCTCAGGCCCGTCAGCTCGTCCGCCACGGCCACTTCACGGTCAACGGCCGCCGGGTCAACATCCCGAGCTTCGGGGTGCGTCCGAACGACATCGTCACGATGAAGTCCGGCAGCGCTGCCGAGCCGACCATCCGCGACGCCACGGATCTGACCGCCTCGGTCGCGCCGTGGCTCCAGGCCGACCATGAGGGGCTCACCGGCAAGGTGCTGAAGTGGCCCGAGCGCGCCGAGATCGACACGCCGGTGCAGGAATCGCTCATCGTCGAGCTGTACTCCAAATAGATCGAGAAAGCCGATCTATTTGGAGTTTAGGAAGAACACTTCGAATTCAATGTCCAATTTCAAACTAGTATTTTTCGCCGCAGGCGAGAAATAGGAGGATCGTTTTGGCTACACGCATGAGCTTGATGGACTTCCAGGTCCCGAAGATCGTCCACGAGGAGATCAACGAGAACCGTGGGATCTTCGTGATCGAGCCGCTCGATCGCGGTTTCGGCTACACGTTCGGCAACTCGCTGCGCCGCGTGCTGCTCTCGTCGCTCGAAGGCGCCGCGGTCACCGCCGTCAAGATCGAGGGCGTTGCGCACGAGTTCACGACGCTGCCGGGGGTCAAGGAGGACGTCACCGACGTCATCCTCAACCTGAAGAACCTGATCTGCCTCCTCCACGGCGAGTCGCCCGAGGTCGAGGTGCACATCGCGAAGAAGGGCTCCGGCCCGGTCACTGCTGCCGACATCCAGGCGCCTGCCGACCTCGAGATCCTCAATCCGGAGCTCGTGATCGGGCATCTGTCCGACAAGGGCAAGCTCGAGATGACGCTGACGATCGGCCGCGGTCGCGGCTACGTGCCGGCCGAGCTCAATCGCGGCCCCGAGCAGCCGATCGGCGTGATCCCGATCGACTCGATTTTCTCGCCCGTTCGCCGAGTCTCGTACGACGTCGAGGCGGCTCGGGTCGGGCAGCGGACGGATTACGACAAGCTTCGTCTCGACGTGACGACCGACGGCTCGCTCGAGCCGCGCGAGGCGATCGGTCAGGCGGCCGAGATCCTGATCCGGCAGCTCGCGATCTTCACCGACCTCGACCGGATCGAGGGCTTCGGCGAGACCGCGGCCGCAGAGACGGGGATCGAGGCGCCGGCCGCACACGGGATGGAGAACTTCCCGATCGAGGAGCTCGAGCTCGGCGTCCGCTCGTACAACTGCCTGAAGCGGGTCGGGATCGAGACGATCGGCGATCTCGTGACCAAGTCGGAGAACGAGCTGGCCGCGATCCCGAACTTCGGCAAGAAGTCGATCGAAGAGGTCAAGGAGACGTTGCAGTCGCACGGACTCAACCTGCGAGGCGACGAATAGTGCGGCACGCCCGCGCAGGCAAGAAGCTGGGGCGCGATTCGGCGCACCGGAAGGCGCTGTACTCGAACCTCGCGGGTGCGCTGCTCGAGCACGGGCGGATCCAGACGACCGAGGCGAAGGCCAAGGCCGTCAAGCCGTTCGCGGAGAAGATGATCACGCTCGGCAAGCGCGGCGACCTCTCCGCGCGGCGCAAGGCGCTCTCGGAGCTGCGATCGCCCGACGCCGTCAGCCATCTCTTCGGCGAGGTTGCGCCGCGCTTTGCGGATCGGCCGGGCGGCTACACGCGGATCGTCAAGCTCGGCGCTCGTCAGGGCGACGCAGCGGAGATGGTGTACCTGGAGCTCGTCGACTACGAGCCCGCGACGACGTTCGCCGCCCGCCCGCAGCGCCCGGCTTAGGCCGAAAAGTCATTGTCTCGTCACGAAGGCGCGCAGATTCTGTGTGCGTTCGTCGTCTAGGGTGGCCTTGCTCATCGCCCTCGGGCTCGCTGTCTTCGTCCTCCCGTCCCCGTGGGGCGTCGTCGCGGTCGCGGTCGGCGGAGCCGTCGAGCTCGTCGAAGCCTGGTTCCTGTGGCAGTGGTCGCATCGGCGAACCCCCGCGGTGGGAGTGGAGGCGCTGATCGGAGCGCGCGCGGTCGTTGTCTCGCCGTGTCGGCCGGTCGGGAGCATTCGGGTCAAGGGCGAGCTCTGGCAGGCGCGCTGCGAGGGGGGCGCCGACGAGGGCGCGGTCGTGGCGGTCGTCGCCGTGGAGCGGCTCACGCTCGTCGTCGAGGTCGCGTGAGGCTGAAGTTGACGCTCGAGTACGATGGCACCGGCTTCCGCGGCTGGGCTCGTCAGCCCGGGGCGCGAACCGTCGAGAGCGTCGTCCGAGAGGCCTGCGACGAGCTGTTCCAGTCCTGGTCGGAGCTCGCCGTCGCCGGTCGGACGGACACCGGCGTGCACGCGCTCGGTCAAGTGATCAGCGTCGAGGTCGAGGGTGGCCCGCCTGTCGACCGCGTGGCGAGGGCGCTGAACGCGATCCTGCCCGACGACGTGGCGGTCGTGGGGGCGGAAGCGGCGACGGCAGGCTTCGACGCCCGGCACTCGGCCCGGGGACGCAGCTACCGGTATCGGATCCTCCGCCGCCGGCTGCGCTCGCCGTTCCTGGCTCGACGCGCTCTCTGGTGGCCTCGACCACTCGACGAGGAGGAGCTCGCGCGCTCGGCGGCGCTCTTGCTCGGCGAGCACGACTTCACCGCTTTCACCCCGGCCGAGACCGAGCACACGAGCTTCCGGCGAACGATCACCGCCTCGGCCTGGGAGCGCCGAGACGACGAGCTCCACTTCATCGTGACCGCCGGCAGCTTCCTCCGGCACATGGTGCGGACCCTCGTGGGGACGATGCTCGAGCGCCCGCCGGACGATCTCGTTCGGCTGCTCGAGACACGCCCGCGCAGCGAGGGCGGGCTGACGGCGCCCGCCTGGGGCCTGTATCTCGAGCGCGTCGACTACGACTAGCATCGCGAGATGCGCTACCCCGTCGTCCTCTTCGATCTCGACGGCACGGTGATCGACTCCGGCTCGATCATCCTCGCCTCGATGCGGCATGCGGCGAAGACCGTGCTCGGCCGCGACGTGCCCGACGCGCAGCTCGTGGCGGCCGTCGGCGGGCCGGGGCTGGTCGAGCAGATGCGGCTCCTCGATTCAGACCGGGTCGACGAGCTCGTCGCGTGCTACCGCGAGCACAACGAGCCGCTTCACTCCGAGCTCGCCGAGTGCGCTGGGATGACGGACGCGCTCACGATCCTGAAGCGGGAGGGTCGGCGACTCGGGATCGTCACCGCCAAGCGTCGCGCCACCGTCGACATCGCCTTCCGCTACCTGCCGCTCGAGGCGTTCTTCGAGGTGGTCGTCGGCTCCGACGACACCGAGCGGCACAAGCCCG
This sequence comes from Candidatus Gaiellasilicea maunaloa, assembly GCA_024330215.1. Classification (GTDB taxonomy): domain Bacteria; phylum Actinomycetota; class Thermoleophilia; order Gaiellales; family Gaiellaceae; genus Gaiellasilicea; species Gaiellasilicea maunaloa. The sequence goes on along the minus strand of JANDLU010000001.1, from coordinate 100,146 downwards.
ATCCCGAGCCGCTCCTCTACGCGCTCGAGAGCCTGGGGATGAGCGCCGGCGGCGCCGCCTACGTCGGCGATTCCCCCTTCGACGTGCGAGCCGCAAAGGCCGCGGGCGTGCGCGCGATCGCGGTCACCTGGGGTGGAATCCATCGTCGCGAGCTGCTCGAGGCGGAGGAGCCCGACGCGATCGTGAGCGACACGGAGGGCCTGCTTGCCGCCCTCTAGCGACGCAGGCGAGCTCCGCGAGCTGCTCAAGCGCTACGGCTACGCGTACCACGTCCTCGATGACCCGGAGGTTCCGGACGCCGAGTACGACCGGCTCTTCGAGGAACTGCTCGAGCTCGAGAGCGGTCTTGCGGAGGCCGGGATTCCGCCCGACTCGCCGACCCGCCGCGTCGGCGCACCGCCTTCCGAGGGCTTCAAGAAGGTGGCGCATCTGACGCCGATGGGCTCGCTGGACAAGGTGACGACCGACGAGGCACTACAGAAATGGGCCGACGACGTACGCAGGCGGCTCGACTCCGACGAGCCGGTCGCGTACGTGCTCGAGCCGAAGATCGACGGGCTCGCGGTCAGTCTGCTCTACGAGCACGGGATCTATGTTCGCGGCGCCACTCGCGGCGACGGGCTCCGTGGCGAGGATGTCACGGTCAACCTGCGCACGATCGATGCGATCCCGCTCTCGCTGCGCGGCGACGATCCGCCCGCCGCGCTCGAGGTGCGAGGCGAGGTCTACATGCCGCTCTCGGGCTTCCGGAAGCTCAACGAGCGCCTTGTCCAGGAGGGCAAGAAGCCGACCCCGAATCCGCGGAACGCCGCCGCCGGCTCGGTGCGGCAGAAGAACTCGCAAGTGACGCGCGGCATGCCCCTCTCGAACTGGGCCTACGGGACCGGACACCGCGACGGGATCGCCTTCGAGAGCCAGTGGGAGCAGCTGCAATGGCTGCGCGAGCGCGGTTTCCGCACGAATCCGTTCACCGAGCGGCTGGAGACGATCGAGGAGGTCGCGGAACGCTGCCGCGACTGGGAACGCCGACGCACCGAGCTCGACTACGAGATCGACGGGATCGTGATCAAGGTCGACTCGCTCGAGCAGCAGTCGCGGCTCGGCGTCCTCCACGACCGCCCGCGCTGGGCGCGCGCCTTCAAGTGGGCGCCGATGACCGCCCAGACGACGCTCGAGAAGATCGCGATCCGCGTCGGGCGGACCGGAGCCCTCAATCCCTGGGGCATCCTCGAGCCGGTGGAGGTCGGCGGCGTCACCGTCTCGCGCGCGACCCTCCACAACGAGGAGGACATCAACCGCAAGGCGATCCGCGAGGGCGATCTCGTGATCGTGCAGCGCGCCGGCGACGTGATCCCGCAGGTCGTCGGGCCTGCCGGCGCGCACCGGAAGGGGACGAAGGAGTTCCGGATGCCGAGCCACTGCCCGCTGTGCGGAGCGGAGGTGGTGAAACCCGAGGGCGAGGTGATGCACCGCTGCCCCAACCGCGCGTGCCCTTCCCGCGGGCTCGAGACCCTGATCAACTGGGTGACCGCGGCGATGGACATCGAGGGCGTCGGCGAGCAGTTCGTGCGCCGGCTTTGGGACCTCGGCCTGCTGCGCTCGATGCCGGATCTCTACCGGCTCTCGCTCGAGCAGCTGCTCGAGCTGGACGGTTTCCAGGAAAAATCGGCCACGAACGTGCTGAGCTCGATCGAGGCGTCGAGGGGGCAGCCGTTCTCGCGGGTCCTCTTCGGGCTGAACATCCCCGATGTCGGCTGGGTGACCGCCCAGAATCTCGCTCGCCACTTCGGCGCGGTCGACCGGCTGCTCGGTGCGAGCCAGGAGGAGATCCAGGAGGTGGACGGGATCGGCCCGGATCGTGCCGAGTCGATCGCGGAGTGGTTCTCCGACGAGCAGAACCGAACGCTCGTTCAGGAGCTGCGCGAGCTCGGTCTCACCTTCGAGTCCGGGGCGGCCGAGAGGCCGATCGAAGGGCCGCTCACCGGCTCGCAATACGTTCTCACCGGGACGCTCGAGGAGTTCACGCGCGAGGAGGCTGCCGCGGCGCTCGCCTCGCTCGGGGCCAAGGTCTCCGACAACGTCTCCAAGAAGACGACGGGCGTGATCGTGGGCGAGAATCCGGGGTCGAAGGCGGCGAAGGCAGAGAAGGCGGGCGTGCCGATCCTCTCCGAGGCCGAGCTGCGCGAGCTCGTGAAGGACGCCTCGGCGAAGGTGCCCGCCGGGATCACGCCGCCGCCGCGCCGTCGCTGAGGGCGGAGGGACAGGCCCTCAGACATGTCCATCCGAGACGTGTCCCAGGGACTGTCCCTCAGCTCGCCGCGAGCACCGTCGCGAACCGGTCCTGCGCCCGACGGGCCCAGTACGACGACACGGGCGCGCCGTTCTGGAGGATCGCGAAGACGAACCGCTCGCGGACGAAGCCCGAGAGGGCGGAGGCGACGCTCGTCGTCCCGGTCTTGGCGATCACACGCCCCCGCGCGGGTCGCGACTCGAGCCGGCTCCTCAGCGTTCCGTCCACACCGGCGACGGCGAGCGAGCCGAGGAAGGCATCGCGGATCGCGGGGTCGGCGATCCCGGCGAGGAGGAGGGCGACGACGGCGGACGCTGTGAGGCGATCGAGCCGCGAAAGTCCCGAGCCGTCGGCGATCCGGACGCCGCCGAGCGGGATCTTCGCGGCCGCGAGGGCGTCTTCGACGACGCGGGCGCCCGCGGCTGTCGAGCCGTCGTCGGCGTAGAGCGCGCCGAGCTGCTTCAGCAGCACCTCTGCCGTGAAGTTGTCGCTCTCGCGGCCCATGAAACGGACGATCTCGGTCAGCGGCTCGGAGAGATCCTGCGCGAGCGGGAACCCGGACGTCGTCAGCGTGCCGGCGCGGGCGCTCCGGCGGACGGCGACGCCCTTCGATGCCAGCGCCCGGCGGAAGAGCGACGCGGCTGCGAGTGCCGGCTCCCTGGCGGTGCGGCCGCGGAACCAGCCGCGGTCGACGACGAGCGCCGAGAGCGGGGGAGACTGTCCGATGTAGAAGCTCGGCTTCCAGCCCGGCGCCGTGCGTTGCGCATCGAACCACGACTCGTCGCCGATCACGGCTCCGTCGACCCGGGCGATTCCCCACGAGGCGACGTCGGCGGCGAGCGCGTCGAGGTCGGCGGGCTCGAGGGTCGGATCGCCGAAGCCGCGCAGGAAGAGATTGCCGTGCCAGACATCGCCGACGAGCGAGCCGGTGCCGACGACCTCGGTGTGGAAGCGATGGTTGCTACCGAGGAGCGTCAGAGCAGCGTAGGCGATTGGCAGCTTCTCGTTCGACGCCGGTTGGAGGGAGAGCAACGGATTCCGGGAGTAGACGACCGTCCCGCTCCGTAAGTCGATGGCGAGCGCGGCGGTTCGCGACGGGTCGACATTGGGAACCGCGAGCGCTCGTGCGAGCCGGGAGGGCAGCGTCGGATCGGCGGCTCGTCCGGGCGGCGCAGACGCGAGCGAGAAGGTGAACGCTGCTGCGACCAGGACGAGGAGGAGCGATGGGCCGCGCACCGTCGGAAGATGGGCCCGACGGCCCATGCCCGTCCGCGACACGCATCCCATAATCGAGCGTGGAGCGCTCCTCTGAGCCAGCATCTGCCCGCCGTCCTGACCGAGATTCGGTCGCTGCTCGACCGGCCCGCCGACGGCGAGCGGGTTTCGCGTGCGCTCGCCGAGAAAACGCTCACCGACGGGTACGCCCACGCGCTGCGGCTCGGCGGCGAGCGGTTGCAGGTCGAGCGCCTGCTGCGCTCGGTCGTTCGCGCGCCGAAGCCCGATCAGACCCGGATCGCCGAGTTGACCGGTGCACTCGACGAGCTCGACCGGGAGCTCGTCGGTCTGCGCAGACTGCTCGCGGCGCTGCGGGCGCACGCGCTCTAGCCCTCTACACGATCCCGGAGCGGACGGCGTAGACCGCGGCCTGGATCCGGTTCTCCATCTGGAGCTTCATCAGGATGTTCGAGATGTGGTTCTTGACGGTCTTCGGGCTGATGTGCAGCTCGCCGGCAATCATCGCGTTGTCCTTGCCGTTCGCGATCAGCTTCAGCACCTGTACCTCCCGGTCGGAGAGCTCGGCGCGGATCGTCTCCGCGGCGTCCGGTGACGCCGTCGTCGAGCGCACGTGCTGAAGCACCTTGCCCGCGATGTGCGGCGAGATCAGCGACTCGCCGACCGCGGCCGACTCGATTCCCCGGATCAGATCCTGGATCGACGCGTCCTTGAGCAGGTAGCCGCAGGCGCCCGCGAGGATCGCGTGCATCACGTCCTGCTCCTGATCGGAGACGGTGAGGACGATCACGCGGGTGAGAGGGGCATCCCGACTCATGTGTCGCGTCGCCTCGACGCCGTTCATGCCGGGCATGTTCAGATCCATGACGACGACGTCGGGCGCCGTCTCGCGGACGATCCGGAGCGCCTCCGAGCCGCTGGCGGCCTCGCCGACGATGTGGATCCCCTGCACTTCGAGCAGATTCCGCAGGCCGGTGCGGAAGAGGTCGTGATCATCGACGAGGAGAACGCGCACGTCGCGCGGCTCGTCGTCCGTCGTCGTTACCGTCTCGTTCATCGGGTCCCCCGGGGTGGCACGTGAGCCGGGCAGTCTAGATGGTTGATCGGAAAATCACGGCTGCGCGCCATTTTCCGATCAACCATCTGAAGGTCCTGTTCGGGCCGTTTCCGCGGAGCCCTGCTCGGGCCGTGGCCGCGGCTCAGCGAATCGCGATCGAGACGGTTCGCCGGCCCCAGCGTCGCGCGGCGGCTGGCGTGGGAAACCAGAGATCGATGACAGCGCCCAGGACGGCGCCGCCGGTGTCCGCGGCGACCGCTTCGCCATACCCGGGAACGAAGAACCGTGTCCCGAGGGGGATCACGCTCGGGTCGACAGCGACCGCGCCGTGCCCTGCCGGCAGGCCGGAGGCCGTTCGGCCAGGAAGGCTGTAGCCGACCGCCGAGACCGTCAGCGTCTGCCCGCTCGTCGCGACGGGAGCTGCGGGCTCGAGCGCCGCCGGCAGCCGCCCCGGCGTGGTGAGAGCCTCGGTTCGACGCCCCGCTGCTCGGGCCTGCGCCTCGAGGGCTGCTAGCCTCTGGCCGGCCAGACCCTGCCGTCGCTCGAGCGAGTCGATGTACGCCGCACGCTCGGCAAGCTTCGCCTCGAGTGCTAGCAGTCTCCTCTGCGCCGCCTCGGAGACGTGGGCCAGCTCCGCGTCTCGCGCATCGAATCGAGCGGCGAGCTGCTCGAGCCGGGCTCTGGTCGAGCTCGCCTGCTCGAGGATGCGGCGATTGTCGACCGCCGCACGCTCGAGGTTGTCGAGTCCGACGAGCGCCTCGTCGAGCGAGCCGGCGCCGAGCAGGACCGCGAGCGGGTCGGCGCCTTCCTGCACATAGAGCGTCCGGACGAGCTCGGCGAGCCTGGTCTCCGAGATGCGCGTCGCCCTTCGGGCCAGCTCGAGTCGGTGACGGGCGGAGGCGCGCTCGCGGGCGAGGGCCGCGCGTCTGGCCTCGGCGGCGGCAATGCTGGCACGCGCCTCCGAAAGCTCGGTCTCGAGTGCGTAGAGGGTCAGCACTGCGGCCTGCGCTCGTGACGCCGCCGACGACTCCTGGGTCCGTGCCTCGTTCGCCCGGAGTCGGAGCCCCGACGAGTCGGCGCCCAGTCCGACGGGAACCAGCGCGACCGCGACCGCCGCGACCGCGGCGAGACTCGCGGCGACGACGGCAAGCCGAGTCGTGCCGCTCGTGGATACGCTCCGCACGGGGCGCGGACAGTAGCACAGGTCCCCTGCAGAGCCGGTGTTTGTGCTCAGCGAACGGCGCTTCGGGAATGCGGTTTTTGGCTTGTCTGCGGATTGCAAGCGTCCGAGCAGCCTGCTAGGGTGGCCAGCTTGTGACGCCCCTGGCCCCCCAGCGAGTGTCGCCGGAGCTCCGTGTCGTGTCGTCTCGTGGTCGGAGAGACGGATTCGTTCGAGCATAAGGCAAGTGCCGGCATTCCTCGTGCTGCTCGCGGCGGTTCTCGCGGCCGTCGTCGGCGGCTCGGTGAAATCGGCGTCGGCAGACCCGAGCGTGACGGCCAAGCGGGCAGAGGCTCAGGACGTCCTCGCGCAGATCCGTGCGATCGACGGTCAGCTCGGGCACGCCGTCGAGGCCTACAACCTTGCGACCGTCAGGCTCGATGGAATCGAGGCGGAGCTGAAGACGAACGCACGGCATCTCGCAATCGCCCGCTCGAGCCTCGCGGGAGCCCAGCAGCACCTCTCCGAGCGGCTCGTCGCGCTCTACGTGAACGGACGCGAGTCGTCCGCCGTCGAGGTGCTGCTCGGTGCCGAGTCGCTCGACGACCTGCTGAACCGGCTCGATGCGGTCGAGCGCGTCTCCGAGCAGGACGCCCGCGTGCTGCGCGAGGTCAAGTCGTCCAAGCTGGAGGTGCGCTCGCGCAAGCAGCGGCTCGAGGCTGCCCGGAAGGCGCAGACGAAGATCGTCGACGAGCGCGCGAGCCGGCGCAGCTCGATCGAGGGCCAGCTTCGCGAGCGCCAGCGGATGCTGAGCTCGATCAAGGGCCAGATCGCCGAGCTCGAGGCCGCGGAGGCACGCCGGCAAGCGCGGCTCGAGGCGCAGGCGAGAGCTCGGCTGGCCGCAGCCAGCCGACAGCAGGCGCAGGCTCGGGCCGCGGCACCGTCCGTAGCGGCGGCGCCCGCGCCGGGAGTCGCCGCTCCCACCGCTACGGCCGCTACGGCCGCTCCATTCACCACCGCCGACCCCGCTGTGGCGCCGTTGGACGCCCCTGCCGCTCGCTTCGGTGGCGCCGTCGGGATCGCGATGCAATACCTCGGCGTCCCCTACCGCTGGGGCGGCGGCGATCCCTCCGGCTTCGACTGCTCCGGCTTCAGCATGTACGTCTACGGGAAGCTCGGCGTCTCCCTGCCCCATCATGCTGCGTCGCAGTACGGGATGGGCTCGGCTGTTTCCCGGGATCGACTCGAGGGCGGCGACCTCGTCTTCTTCAACGGGCTCGGCCACATGGGGATCTACATCGGCGGTGGCCAGTTCATCCACGCTCCGCACTCCGGCGACGTCGTCAAGATCTCCAACCTCAGCGACTCCTGGTACGCGAGTACCTGGGTCGGCGCCCGCCGGATCTAGCCGCAGACGCGGACGATCCGTCGCGCCTCGGCCTTGCGGCCGTCGGCGTCGGTGACGATCGCTCGCAGGGTGTGCGCCCCCTTTGCCGCGTCGCCGCGACGCCAGGTGCCGGTATAGAGCCCGGCCTGCCCGCCGCGCCCCGCGCCGATCGCCTCGCGCCCGTCGAAGAACCGCACCGAGCGCACCTTCGCGGTCGAGCCGGCGAGGACGACGAGCGGAGTGCGGGCCGCAGCGCATTCGCGCACTTCCGGTGCGAGCCAGGTCAAGGTCGGGCCGGCGACGACGCGGATCGGCCCACGCGCGAACGCCGTGTTCGGCAGCAGCTCGTCGCCGACGGAGTCGACGTTCTTCGCCTCCTGGAAATCGGCCGCCTCGGCGGCGAGCGTGCGCTTGCCCGCCTTCAGCACCGCTGCCTCGCGGGGAAGCGGGAAGAGGGCGATCCCGGAGCTCGGGTCGTAGGCGGCGGCACCGATCAGCGTGCGCCCGTACGCGATCGCGAGCGAGTACGGATTGACGCCCGCGCCCTCGTCGAAGACGCGGAGCGCGATCGTCGGGCGGCCGGCGGAGACGCGCGCAGTCATCAGGCCGAGGAGCGGCGGCTCGACGTCGTTCACCCACGCCCGGAGGACGTACTGCCCGCCGAGCGAGCGTCCCGTGAAGGGGTCGCGACCGGAGTCGACCGAGACGTAGTAGCTCTTCGTGCGCGGGAAGACGGTGCCGGCGGCGCCGATGTCGAGCGGATAGTCGATCGTCAGGTTGTTCACGTTCACGGGCGTGCCGGCATACCCCTGAACGTCGTTCTCGTCGGGTGAGCCGAGCACCCACGGATGGATGAGCGAGCCTGGCGAGGAGACGATCACGGCGGCGCCGAGGTTTACGGCGGGTTCGTCGACCCGGATCCGGTACAGGGTCTCGCCGCCGTCCTCGTTTACCGGCGCGCCGGTGTAGCTCGCCGCGGGGCCGAACGCGGCCGCCGGATATTTGTAGACCGAAGCCCGTGACGAGCCCTTGCGCGTGTCGCCGGTCTGGATGAGCCGGAGCGGCACGACCGGCGCCGACTCGAGGCCCGGGCGCGTGACGAGGAGCGCGTAGGGCACCTTGCGGACGTCGTCGCCGCGACGCAGTAGCAGGAAACCGTAGGCCTCGCCGGCGACCGCATTGCCAACCGCGCGCGCGGTGACCGGCACGATCAGCTCGCCGCCGGGCGAGATCGAGATGCTGCCGGGAACCTCGATCGTGACGCCGCTCGGCTGCGCCTGTGCCTTCAGCTCCACAGACCAGGCGCCCGCGCCACCGCCGGCGTCGGCGAGCGAGAGCAGCAGCGACCGAGCGGCGCCGCCGCGGTTCACGTTCAGATCGCCGAAGGAGAGTGAGACGGGATCCGTGAAGAGCTTCGGATCGTTCGCCGCCACGACGTTCGCGAGGCCCGCCCCGGAGAGGAGCACCGGCGCCTCGACGGTCCGCGCTGTGTCGGCCCAGGCCGGGCCGGCGGTCGAGACGAGCGCCGACTTGACCTGGCGCGGCGACCAGCCGCGATGCCGCTGGAGCAGGAGCGCTGCCGCGCCTGCCACGTGCGGCGCGGACATGCTCGTCCCGTCGAATACCGCGAACGGCCCGCCCGCGATCGCGAGCGTGGCCGAGAGGATCGCACCGCCGGGTGCGCCGAGATCCGGCTTCAGTTGATGGCCGAAGGCGGTCAGTCCACCGGACGAGAAGCTCGTCACGACACCGCTGCGGCCGGTGGCGAGCTCCTCCGGGCTGCTCCCGATCCTGACGGGCGCGCGTCCGCCTTGGCCGACGAGGTACGCGCGCAGCCGGGAGCCGTCGAGGTCCGAGACCATCCCGGCGGGGAGCGCGAGCTGGATCGGGATCCCGTTCGCCTCGCCGGGGCGGTTGTCGACGAGCACGATCCCGATTGCCCCGGCCGCCTTTGCGCGGGCGGCCTTGAGCACGAAGACGCAATCGCCGCGGGAGACGAGCGCGATCGCGCCGGTCAGCGAGCCGGGGGGAAGCGGCGACGGGCCGCCGTTCAGATTGCCCGGAGGCCCGCAGAGGTTGCGCGGAACCGGCGCGCCCGCGGCCGAGACGATCGAGCCGATGTCGACCAGCGGCTGGTCGCCCGCGGCCCAGGCCGCCGCACCACGACCGTTGAACGGAATCCGCGTCAGGCTCCCGGGCGCTCCTGGCGCGACCACGGAGAGCGCCGGCGCGAAGACGTGCGTGTTCGAGAGCGCGGCGACCGAGATCGCGTCCGGCGCGCTGCCGGGCGAGCCGGTCGAGCCGAGCCCGTAGTCGTCGCGGTCGTTGCCCGCCGAGATCACCGGTACGACCCCGGCGGCGGAGACATTTCGCACGGCCTCGATCAGCGCGTCGCTCGCCGGATCGGTCTGCGGCCCGCCGCCCGAGAAGTTGATCACGTCCATTCCGTCGCGCACCGCCGACTCGAACGCGGCCACGATCTCGGGCGTGTTGCCGACGTGGCCCGCAAAGGTGGGGACGTTGAAAACGCGGTAGTTGCCGATCTGGGCGCGCGGCGCGACGCCGGAGAGGCCTGCGATCTCGGGGTGGTCGCGCCCGGCCGGAGCAGTAGTGCCCGCATTGCCGGCCGCTATCCCGGCGACGTGCGTTCCGTGGAACGAGGCCTTGGGATCGACTGCGAGCCGGCTCGCCTCGTCGGCGCCAACTCCGACGAAGGAGCGCGCGACGATCACCTTCGGCGTCGTCCACTTGGTGCCGCCCTTCGGGAAGCCCTCGGGATAGCTGAAGCCGGCCGGGTCGAAGAAGCGGTTCTTCGGGTCGATCCCGTCGTCGACGACCGCGATCTTGATGCCCTCGCCGCTACCGCCGCCGGCCGCCGCGAGCGCGCGCGCGCCGATCACGTCTGGCCCGCGATTGAGTGCGAGCGTGTAGCGGAGGCTGGGGTAGAGCTTGTGCGCAAACGAGAGCCCGGCCGCAACGGGCAGCTTCTTGACGGGGATCTCGACCGCCATCCCGTTCAGGAGCAGCGTGTAGTGGCGGCTCACCCTCGCGGACGGAATCGCGCGCCGGAGCGTCGCCTCGGCTCGCCTCTGGGCGGCGAGAAGCGTGGCGACATAGGCCTTCGACGAGGTGCTCTGCACGTTCAACCGGCGCGGCGCGCTCCGGGCGGCGAACGACCGCGACCAGGCGGCGAGGGGAGGCTGGGCCAGGGTGAGGATCACGCTCACACGCCCTCTCCGGTGCGCCGCGGGCTCCTGGATCGTCCCGGCCCGTACGCGAGGCAGCTCGAGCTCCCCGTGCGTCCGCCGGATCGGCTGGAACGCGGCCGTGGCGGAGGACGCGACGGCGAGCGCCAGGCCGAGCGAGAGAAGCGCTACGAGCCGGCGCACGACCGCCACAGTAGCCTAGGTTTTCCTCCGCTGCCGTAGACTCGCGGCCGTGTCCCGCTTCGCCGGCAAGCGCGCCCTCGTTCTCGGCGTCGCGAACAAGCGCTCGATCGCCTGGGCGATCGCGAAGCGGCTCGCCGACGAGGGCGCCGAGCTCGCGTTCACCTTCCAGGGCGAGCGGATCGAGAGCTCGGTCCGCAACCTCGCCGGCACGGTCGGCTCGAAGCTCGTCACCGCCTGCGATGTCCGCTCCGACGAGGACGTCGCACGGGTCTTCCAGGAGGTCGGCGAGGTCTGGGACGGCGGGCTCGACCTGCTCGTCCATTCGGTCGCCTTCGCCGCGGCCGAGGATCTCGAAGGCCGGTTCACGGATACACCGCGCGACCGCTTCTGGATGGCCGTCGACATCAGCGCCTACTCGCTCGTCGCGACCGCACGCGCCGCCGAGCCGCTGCTGGCCGCCCGCGGCGGCGGCTCGATCGTGACGATGACCTACCTCGGCGGCGAGCGGGCCGTGCCGCACTACAACGTGATGGGCGTTGCGAAGGCGACGCTGGATGCCTCGGTCAAGTACCTCGCGTGGGATCTCGGCGAGAAGTCGATCCGCGTCAACGCAGTCTCGGCAGGACCGGTGCGCACGCTCGCCGCACGCTCGATCGCGGGCTTCACCGAGATGGAGCGGATGTTCGAGGAGCGGGCGCCGCTGCGCCGCCACATCGACGCGGGCGACGTCGCAACGGCCGCGGCCTATCTCCTCTCCGACGAGGCGAAGAACGTGACGGGGACGACGCTCTACGTCGACGCCGGCTATCACGCGATGGGCATGTAGATGAGGCCGCTACACGCTGTCAAGACGTGACCCGGTGGTGCCCCCGTGATGTCCGACATCTGCTCTCGAGCCGGCGACGCCAGTACTCGAAGGCGAGGCTTGCGGCTTCCTCGTCGAACGGCGGCGGCTCCTCGTTGGCTTTCGTCGGCACGAGCGCGAACGTCGCGCTGGCGCGAAGACGTAGAATCGGATCAGCGGCTGGTCTCTCGTCACGTTGCTCATCGCCGCGACATGGACCTCGAGCGTTCCGTCGTCGCCGGGTAGCGGCCGGCCTCGATGTAGCCCGGGTGGTCGTCGATGAGCCACTGGGTACGGCAGGTGGCGGACTGCTACCGAGGCGAACGCGCGCGCCTCGATATTCTGGGGGCCGGCCGCATGGACGGTCGCGTGGCCGGGGGCGCGATGCTGGCTCAGGCTCGGCCGTCGGCCGTGCGCCGTACCCCCGAAAGCCGGGTAGCGTACCGTTCGCAAGGCCTGTGCCTGTGATGATCGTCGAGCACGGTTGCATCAGTGGAAATTGGGGGTCCGATTCGATGAGTTCCGAGCATGAGTCCGGCTCGAGTGCCCGTCGCTCCGAGCGTTCGAGGGGTTGGGCGCCGCGGGTCATCGTCCTCTACTCGCACGGCATGTCTGACCGCGCGCGGTCGCCCTCGTGCGGAGCGTAGAGCTTCGAGGCTGCCCGTCGATGGAAGAAACCCGACCGAAAGGAAACGATCATGTGGCTCCTCCGCATCATTCCTCTCTTCATCGTCGTCGTTCTCGTCGGCGTCCCCGCGGCAACGTCCGCAAGCACCGACTCGACACCGATCGGTCCGCTACCCAAGGGCCCGGTGACGACGATCGAGACGGCTCGTGGCTCGCTCGTCGCTGTCGCTCTGCCACGACAGAACCCGTCGACCGGCCTCGTCTGGCGGGTCGCCCGGCCCGTCGACACGCGCGTCCTCCGGCAGATCTCCGAGGCCGACGTCGGCGCGAGCGTCGTCCTCGTCTTCCGCGCCACCGGGACGGGCAAGGCGTCGATCCGCCTCGGGCTGACGCGAGGCGAGTCGTCCGGGAAGGCGCTTCGCTCAGCGACCTATCACGTGCGCGCCCGATGACCGTCGGGCGGTTCCGCCGGATCCCCTCGCTGGCCGGGCTGGACAACGCCGCCGCCCGAACCGCCGATTCGGCTCCACCCGACCGTGGTGAGCGCGTGACCAACACGCGCTTCGGGCGCCTTACAGGCTGGCGATCAACCATCTAGATGTGTGGGCGGATCCGGAGGGCTCGAAGGCGCTCGTCGGCGTGCTGGCGGATGCGCTGATGCTCCCGGAGCGCCTGACCGGGCGTGATAGACCTACCGTGACGACCCCGTGATGACAGAATCCGGCGAGCGTAGACGAGAATCGAATCAGCCAGACCCGTTTCTCAGCTGCCAACTCACTGGGAAGCATGATCGCCGGGACGATTCGCCGCGCTCTCGTGCGCCGGCTACTCACGCGATGAGCATGTAGGTAGCCGAGGAGAGCAAGAAGGAACGACTCGAGCGCGAGCACGGCGAGCTGCTGGAAGAGTTGCGTTCGCTGATCCCGGGCGCCGAGGTGCTCTTCGGCTTCCTGCTCGCGATCCGATTCACGGAGGCCTTTCCGAAGCTGACTCTCGTCCAGGAGCGCGTCTACTACGCGACGCTGCTCTCGACCGCGTTCGCGCTCGTGATGCTGCTCGCGCCGGCAGCCTTCCACCGGATCCGCTTCCGCGACGACGACAAGGAGGCGATGCTGCAGAAGGGGAACCGGGAGGCGATCGCGGGCACGGCCGGGATCGCGCTCGCCTTCACCGGCGTCCTCTTCCTGATCACCGACCTGCTCTTCAGCATCCCCTGGGCGTTCGCGGTCTCCGGGATCTTCTTCTTGCTCGCGGCGTGGCGCTGGTGGCTGATCGCGCTCTTCCGAAAGGCCGAGGAGAGCTAGCGACCGTAGACGGCGACCGCGCCGTCGCGCCCGAGGAGGCGCCAGCCCGTGCGCCGAAGTGCCGCCTCCGCCCGCTCCGCGCAGCCGGGGCCGAAGTAACCGCTCTGCCTGTAGAGGCCGCGGTGGACGGCAACGAACGCGATAGCAGCGGAGATCTTTCCGCGCCCACAAGACAGCGACCGCAACCTGCGCGCCAGCCGGTCGGCCTCGGTCGGCCCGACCGTCGAGTAGCCCTGCGGCCGCTCACGCGGCGACTGCATCGCGTAGGCGAGGTAGACGCTGCCGTAGTGCGTGTCGGGCCGGAAGACGGGTAGCTCGAACAGACGGCCGTCCGTTCGCATCGCCGCGTAGGCGCGGTTGCCCTCGTCCGCCTCGACGGCCGCGAAGACCGGCACGCGCAGGTCGATCGCAAGCGCGACGAGCACGACCGCGCCGACTGGAACCCAGCGAAAGCGCGCCACGGCGAAGGCGGCGAGCGCGGCGAGCGCGAGGCACGCGACCGGCATCACCCGCTCCGGTACGCGCGGGTAGTGGAGCGGCGGAAAGACGTGCCAGAGCGGCGCGTAGAGCGGCGTCGTCGTTCCGAGCGCGAGCACGATCGGGACGACCGCGGCGAGGCCGAGCACGACTGCGAGCGAGCGCCGCCGGTGCCAGAGGAGGGCCAGACCCGCGAGCGCGAGCAGTGGCAGGAGCCACCCGAGGAAGACGAAGCGCTCGACCCCGGCGTCGAGCGTTCGATCGACGAGATCGCTCCACGAGGCCGAGTAGCGGTCGACCGAGCTGAGCCTGCGGCCGCCGCCCGCGATCGAGCCCTCGATCACGAGCTGCTGGACCGCGAAGCCGGCGACGACGGCCGGCAGCGCGAGCAGTGCGGCGCGCCGAAGCTCGAGTAACAGCCTGCTACTTGGTTGCCTGATCCACGCGTACGCCACGACGAGCGGGATCGCGCCGAGCGCGAGATGCGTCTGGCCGGAGAGTGGGATCGCCGCGAGCACGAGCGCGGCGAGGAGCAGGCGCCGCCGTTCGACGAGTAGCAGGCTGAGCGGGAGCAGAAGCGAGATCGGCCCGAGCAGGTGACCGGTGCTCTGCGCGACGCGATACGGCGCGAGTGCAAACGCGAGCCCGCCGACGAGCGCGGCCCCGTGGGGCAGCCCGAGCTCCCGCAGCCACCACGTCGTCAGGGCTCCGGCGGCGACAAAGGTGAGCAGCAGGAAGACGTTGTACGCGGCCACCGCGCCGAGGAGCGTGTGTAGCGGCCAGTAGACGAGCCCGAAGAGCCAGCCTTGGAGGTTGATCGCCGGATCGGACTCGGGCTGGAACGAGTACGGGTCGAGCCACGGTGCGCCGGCATTCGCGAGCTGGTGGCCGGGGAGCCAGAGCGCCCAGCCGAGCTGGAGATGATCGCCGGCTGCGGCCTCGCCGAAGCCCGCGCTCGGCCGCGCGAGGTAGCCGTCTCCGAGTCCGCGCACGGCCGGCCAGGTCGCGAGCAGGCCGGCCGCGAGACCGAGAGCCAGGCTGAGCGCTACGAAGCCCGAACGGCTACGAGCAGCGCGTCGAAGTCGGGCACCTCGGAGTCCGCGTAGCGCCACGTTCTGCGTACCGTACCGTCCTCGTCGACGAGGATCGCGGCTCGCTCCGGCACATCGGCGAGCCCGCGCCAGTCCCGCGCGAGTCCGAGCCGCCTCGTCAGTTCCCCGTTCCAGTCGGAGAGGAGCGGGGTCTCGAGCGCGAGCGCCTCCTTCCACGCCCGATGCGAGAAGGACGAGTCGCGAGAGACGCCGAAGACTCGCACGCCGGCCGCTTCGAACTCGTCTGCCCTGTCACGCAGGAGCCGCAACTCCTGCGTTCAGGTCCTCGACCAGTCGAAGAGGTAGAAGAGCAGGAGGATCGAGCCTTCGGCCGCAAGCTCCTCGAGCTCGACGGGCTCGCCGTTCTCGCGCCAGACCACCGGCGGAGGCTAGCGCAGCCGAACGTGCAGGTGGTTGTCGTGGTGTGCCAGCGGCTGCACGACCGCCGGCGGGCCGGTGAGCCCCGTGCTCGGACCGACGAAGACATACCTCGCGCCGGCGCGCACGAAGCGATCGACGAGATCCTGTGCGAGCGTGCGGTCGATCTGCGCCACGGCTCTGGGCGGCCGCTCCCACCGATCGAGGCGCGGGTAGTAGAGATCGGCATCGAGTCCGTTCTGGTGCGAGGCGTGGCCCGGGAGCCCGTAGCGCACGCCGAAGTCGCCGCCTCCGGGTCGGCTCAGGTCGCCGATCCCGATCCGGGGTGCGCGCGGATGGGCGGCGGCGAACTCGTCGAGCACGCGCATCAGGGTGCGCACGAGCCGGTCGCTCCCGACGCGACGCCACGCGCGGTTCGGCGACCGGCGCTGAACCGGATCCCAGGTGAAGAAGCGCGCCCCGGCGGCGGGGACGCGGACACCGGCGACAAGCCGGCCCCGCCAGGGCAGCCCGAGCGCTCGAGAATGGCGCCAGCGGATCTTGTCCACGGGTGAGGCGATCGTCTCTCGGGTCAGCGGCGCAGCGGCGGGCCGCGGCGGCGGATCGTGCACCTCCGCGGGCTTGATCGCGGACGCCTGCTCGAACGGCCGCGGGATCGACGTTGCCGGCGCGAGTACCGCCACCGCGAGTGCGGCGAGCGGGAGGATCAGGAGCCGATCAATCGCGTTCAGCCCGGCTCCCCGCCCAGCCTGAGGATCGCGCGCGCGTGCCGGGCGGCGGTCGAGGAGAGCGCACCGCGCGGCAGCTCGACGACGAATGCGGTCTGCCCGAGGCCGTTCTGCCAGCGTGTGGCCGCGCCCGGCGGCCACACGAGCGAGCGATACGGCATCCCGGCGAGCCGCGCATACCGCCGGGCAGTCGCGCGGCTGCGACCCCAAGCGCGCACGAGTGCCTGCGGCTGGTGGAACCAGATCGTCGCGTCCGGACGGATGCGGAGGATGAGCTTCCGTGCGATCCGGGTCTCGCGCTGAGTTCCGGCGAGGAAGTCGCGGTTGAGGTCGGCGCCGTGCGCGTTGCCGCGCTGGCCGCTGGCAAGGCCGTCGGGATTCAGGTTCTGGACGATCCAGAGGTCGAGCGCGATCGGGCGGGGCAGGTTGACCAGCCGCTGCGTCACCGCCATTCCTGCGCACTCGTTGCCGTGGATGCAGCCGACGACGAGGATTCGTCGGGGCGAGCGCGGGTTCCCGATCCGCCAGGCCCTGATCGGCCGGCCCGCAGAGGAACGGCCGAGCACACGCAGCGAGTGGACGTTCGCCACCGCGCGCCCGCGCGCGGTCAGGCGGACGCTCTCGAGCAGCTCGACGATCCGCTCACGAATTTTCGGGAGCGCGTTGCCTCCCACGATCGTCTCGAAGACGTGCCCGCCGCGCCGAAACGAGACGACGTGCGTTGGGCCGACGACCCCCTCGCGGCCCAGTTCTGGCCCGAGCCTGATCGGCGTTCCTTCCGGCGGCGCTTCGCTCCGCGGCACGGTGACGTGGTCGATGAGCTCGATCCGGACCCCCGCCTCGAGCGAGCGCCACGTGATGCGCGTTGCGCCGTCGTCCCCAACGACCGCCCTCCAGCCGGCAGGCAAGCGCAACTCGTGACCGGCGACGATGTTCTCGAACCGGGTCGCCGCGTTCGTCGCCGGCGCCAGCGAGGCGAGGAGCGAGAGCGCTGCGAGCGCAAGGCTCACGGCACCCGGGCGGTGGCGATCCCATGCGGGCCGCGACCGACGCCGATCGAGCGCACGAGGCCGGCGCGATCGTCGAAGACCGCGACGGTGCCGGACTCGTTGCACGCGACGGCTGCGCGACGCGCCGTGGCTACGGCGACGTGATGCGGCCCGGCGCAGCCGCCGAAGCGTCTCAGGATGGTCCCGTTTTTCGCCGAGAGCAGGAGCACGCGGTCGGCGCGGTCGGTCACCCAGAGTCGTTGCCCGTTGTAGTAGTCGAAGGCGAGATGGTGTGTCTCCGTGCCGACGGTGCGGCGCCAGAGCACCCGAGCGCCGCCGGTTCGAATCCGGGCGACGACGCCGGCCTCCCAGTAGGTGACGAACACGTCCGCCGTGTCGGGTGCGACGACGATGTCGTGCGCCGCGCCGCGCGCGTCGAGCGCGCCCGTTCGAGAAGGACTGCGGGGTCGCCGGCCGAGGTCGAAGAGCTCGAGCGGCACGGCACGCGGGCCGTGCGTGACCCAGCCGAGGTCTCCGCCGGCGAGGTCGTGGGCGCCGGCCCCGGCCGGGAGGCGGCGCAGCAGGCGTCCGCTCCGTGTGTCAACGGCGTCGAGCGTGCCGCGGGCTTCGTCGACCACGTAGATCGTGCGGCCGTCGGCCGAGAGCTTGACGTCGTGCGGGGAGCGGAACCCGCCGACCGTCCGCAAGACGCGGAAGCGCCGCCCGTCGATGATCGTGATCCGGCCGGCGGGCGGGCTCGTGACGACGACGATCCGGCCGTCGCCGCTCGCCGTCAGGTTGTGCGGACCCGCCGGAACGGGGATGCGTGCGAGCACCCTCCCGCGGGCGACGTCGACGACGGCAACTTGGCCGTCGTCCTCGAGCGCGACGTAGCCGAGCGTCCGCTGCGGCGCCGCGATTGCGGCTCCGCCGGCGGCCGCCAGCGCGACCGCAGCGAGGATCAGCCCGCGCAGCACCAGCCCTCCACGCGGGGGAAGGTACCCGAGCGGAACTGCGCCGACACGTTCGACACAGCCACGATTCTCGGTTCCCCGCGCGTCACGCGCACGAACACCCACTGGTCGGCCGCTGGCCAGCCGGTGAGCACCCATCGCCCGTCCTGCGACCAGGTGAGTCCTTCGAGGCGACCGCCGCCGGCGAAGACCCGCCGAGGGCCACGCAGGCGATCGTCGAGGAGGACGATCTCCGTGCGGCGAGCGAGCGCGACGCGGCCGCCGTCCGGCGATAAGGCAGCGGTCAAGATCCCGTGGACGGTCCGGCGCGCCAGCTCGCGGCCGCGCCCGTCCAGCAGGAGCAGCCGGTCGGACAGCACGACAAGGAGCCGTGAGCCGTCCGCCGACCACGACAGCGCGCGTGCGGCGGGAAGACGTCCGGCGTTGGCGCGCCAGCGCACACCTCCGGTCTCGACGTCTTGAAGGCGCACCTCGCTCGCCGAGACGTAGGCCAACTCAAAGCCGGGACCGGGTCGCCACGCGAGCGCACCACCTTCGGCGGGCGCGAGGAGCCGGTCTCGCCGGCCGTCTCCCGCGACGACTCGGAGCCCCAACCGGTCGACGTACGCGATGCGAGTATCCGCGGGGCTGCCGGTCCAGCGAGGAGACCGGACATCCTGTCGCGACACCGTCCACCGGACGCCGCCGTCCGGCTCGAGCGCCGCAAGCTCGTTGCGGCGAGCGGCGACGACGAAGCGGCCGAAGGGCGACCAGGACGCCTCGCGATAGTCGCCGAGCAGCCGCTTCGAGCCGTCCGGATCGACGATCCAGGCGCCGGAGTCGGACGAGACGAGCAGTCGGCCCGGCGCCGGCAGCGAGAAGAGGGCGGGCTGCGCGCGCTCCACGCCGACCGCAGCGCGGAGCTCGCCGAGTACTGCGCGGCCGGGCGGGCTCAGCAGTCCCGCGACGACGACAACCGCGGCGGCGAGAGCTGCGACCGGCCTCCGCGAACGACGGTGGGGTGTCGGCTCGCGCTCCGAGAAGGCCACCAGCACGACCGCGCGCGCCCGTGTGCGCGCCTCGTGCTCGCCGGGGATCTCGACGCGCTCCAGCTCGCGCCTCACACGTGCTCCTTGAGCGAGTCGAGCCCGCGACGGAGGCGGGAATTGACCGTGCCGCGCGGCAAGCCGAGCAGCTCCGCGATCTCGCCGGGCGTGTACTCGAGCAGGTGGCGGAGGACGATCACGGCACGATGCTCCGGCGGGAGGGCCGCGAGCGATGCCAGCAGCGATCCGTCGAGCGGGTCAGGCTCGAGAGGCGCGGCGACGATGTTCAGCAACTCGGTCTCCCCGCGAAGCTGCCGCGCCCGCGACCAGTCGATCGCGCGGTTGACCACGATCCGGTGCAGCCACGGGCCGAAGGGCCGCCGCCGGTCGAAGCGGTCGAGCGCGCGCACGGCGGCGAGGAAGCTCTCCTGCGCGATGTCTTCCGCAGCCGCCGAGTCGTGGACGACGAGGAAGGCCGCACGGAAGGCCCGCGGCCAGTGCAGGCGAAAGAGGGCCTCCAGGTCCGAGGCCGATCCTCGTTGCGCGCCGTGGACCCAGGCGCGCTCGTCGCGGCCGCCGGCCATGCGCTGACTCTACGACCGCCATGGTCGGAGAGGTCCCGCGTCATGTGCCGACGATGAAGCACGCGTCGTGAGACGAGCGGGCGACGCGCAACTCGTGCAGCTGGGCGCCGCGTTCGCTGAAGGAGCACAGCGTCCCCTCGGTTAGTGACGGCGTCAGGATCCAGCGGCCGCCTTGCTGCACGTTGTACGAGCCGGCGGGCACCGGGGCCGAGCGCAGCAGCCGGCCGTCGAGGGCATGAACGCGCAGGATTGCGTCGTCGCCGCTCGTGACGAAGGCGCGGTCGCCGATGAACGTTACGTGCTGCGGCGGCGCATCGGCCGCGATCGTTCGCACGAGCTTCCCATTGCGAGCCTCGTAGATCGCGATTCGGCCGCGATCGCCGGACGTGACCCAGACGCGGCGGCCGCCGGGCGTGAAGCCGACGTCGTGTGCGAGGAACGGCGGTCGGATCGAGCCGACGACCCGGGGACGGCGAGGCACGGCGAGCGAGAGCACGGCGAGCGTCTCAGCCTTGTTTCCGAGAGCGACCCAGAGCCGCGTGCCCGCTCGATCGATGCTGAGGTGGCGGCATGGCCCATCGACGCCTACCCGCTCAACGACGCGACGCTTGCGCAGGTCCACGACGACGACCTCCTCCTGCGCGGAGTCCGTGACGTAGGCGAGAGGGCTGCCCGGCGAGAGAGTGGGACGGAGGTCCTGGGAGACGGCGGAGTAGCGAGGTGCGCCGAACTCGCCCGCGATCGAGTGGACGCGCAGGTCGGAGTCGATCAGCGTCAGGCGGCCGCCGGCGGTGTGCGCGACGACGGCGCCGATCACGCCGATGCTCTCGATGCTTCGCGGATCGGCGGGAACGCGCAGCCGCCGGTGCACGTCGCCGGTGGCAACATTGACCGCGACGATGCTCGACTCGAGGTCGGCGGTGACGAGCGCGAGCGGCGTCCCTCCGCGCCGGGCTGCGAGAGCCGGAGCCGCTCCGAGCACGAGCGGTGCGGCAGTGGCGGCGAGGAAGCGGCGTCTGTCCATGCACTTGGTACGTGCGAGACGCATTGCGAGGTCCGGGACCTCTCGCGGCCATACCGGTGTAGGAGTTGCGACACCTCTCCGAAGGAGGCACACCATGCTCAGGTTCGCAGCAGTCGCAGTCGTCTCTCTGGCTCTCGTCGCGGGCTCGGCTGCCGCCGGCGGCGGGCCCTCGCCCGGCGCCGTCACAGGCTGGGACGGCGTGCTCGCACCCGGCGGCGCGACGCGCTACGTCGCTCTGCCGTCCGGGAGCACGACCGCCGTCGCAGCCGTCCGCGTCAGAACCGGCCGCGTCGAGCGCTATGCCTCCGTGCGCGGCACCTACGGGATCCCGCGCGTTGCCTACGACGGCTCGACGGGCGGTGTCTCGGCCGACGGCCGTACGCTCGTCCTCGCGAGCTTCGCCGGAGCGCCGAGACCCGGCGCCATCACCCGCTTCGCGATCCTGAGCACGAAGCGGTTGAAACGAGAGCGGCTGCTCGAGCTCCGCGGCTCCTGGTCGTTCGACGCCCTTTCGCCGGACGGACGCCTGCTCTACGCGGTCCAGTATCTCGGCTCGGCCGAGAATGCCCGCTACCGCGTCCGGGCGATCGAGCTTGCGAGCGGTCGGCTGCTGGCCGGGTCGGTCGCCGACTCCAGCGAGGCGCCCGGCGAGATGCGCGGCTCCCCGATGACCCGCGCGACGAGCCGCGACGGCGGCTGGGCCTACACGCTCTACGCGAAGCCGAACGGAACCGCGTTCGTGCACGCGCTCGACACGCGCCACCGCAAGGCGGTGTGCATCGACCTGCCGTGGCGCGGCATCGGGGACGCGATTGGGAACGTGAGGATGGCGGTGCGTGGGGGCGCGCTGGTTCTGACCCAGCGCAGCTCGCGTCTCGCGACCATCGACACCCGCGCCTTCGTCGTGCGAGCGTTCAGGCGCCCGGCAGCACCCTAGAGGTTTGTACGGCTACTGCGCCGTAACGGGCACGGTCTCGGTCGCCTTCGCGATCTCCTCGACGACCTCGACGATGTCGCGGTTCGCGTTGAAGACGCGGAGCTGGCGGTCGGAGCCGTTGCCGCGGCCGAGGATCTCCCCGATCCCCTCGAGCTCGCGATCGGAGCCGAGCTCGCGCGCGTGCGGCTCGATCTCCTTCAGCGTTCGCCGGATGATCTGCGCGACCGGGACGCGGTTGCGCAGGCCGGCGCCGAGATCCATCACAGGCGCCTCGAGCCCGTAGCGCGCGGCAAGCCACTTGTTCTCGGTCGTCAGGATCCGGTGATAGGTCGGGATCGGCTCGCCCCTCTCGAAGCGTTCGCAAAGCGACTTGACGAGCGCCTGGC
This sequence comes from Candidatus Gaiellasilicea maunaloa, assembly GCA_024330215.1. Lineage (GTDB taxonomy): Bacteria > Actinomycetota > Thermoleophilia > Gaiellales > Gaiellaceae > Gaiellasilicea > Gaiellasilicea maunaloa. Next base: position 78,263 of record JANDLU010000001.1, on the reverse strand, counting down.
AGTAGGCGGCGAGAGCGGTCGCGTCCTCGACGCGGGTGACGGCGTCGCAGATCCGGATCTCGACGGTGCCGAGGCGCGGGTGCAGCCGGATGTCCCACCAGATGTGCGTGTAGTCGGCGATGCAGCCGGTGCGCTCGAGCTGGCCGACAACCTCTGCGTAGTCGGCGTAGTCCTTGAAGCGCGGCGGTGGACCCGAGCGCGGGAAGGCCGCGAAGACCATCTGCCGGCTCGAGGAGAGGCCGGTTGGCTCGCCGCGCCAGAAGGGCGAGCTGGCCGAGAGCGCGAGCAGCGGCCCGAGCTGGGGGAGGAGCCCGTTCACGACCTGGATCGCCTTCTCGGGCTCGTCGACCGCGACGTGGACGTGCATCCCGAAGATCAGCTCGCGTCGCGCGATGTACTGGAGCTGGTCGACGAGGTTGCGGTAGCGGTCGCGCGCGGTGATCCGCTGGCGCTCGAAGAGCGAGAACGGATGCGTCCCCGCCGAGCCGACGCGCATTCCCTTCTCGCGGCCGACTTCCGTCACGTAGGCGCGCAGCTTCAGCAGCTCCACCTGGACGTCGCCGGCGGTGCGGCAGACCGGCGTCGCGATCTCGATCACCGACTGCATCAGCTCGGCGTTGATCCGCGGCTCGAGCTCGTGTCCGCTGATCGCCTGGAGCACCGTGTCGATGTGCTGCACGAGGTCGAACGTCTCGCCGTCGAGGAGCATGTACTCCTCCTCCACCCCGAGCGTGTACGGATCGGACTGGCCGAACTTGTGGTCGAGGACGCTCGCTCCCGAGATCGCGCCCTTGCCGGTGATGCTTGCGGGATAGATCTGCTTCATCGGGAAACCACGGCGTCCGCTTCGATCTCGACGCGCCAGCGGGGGTCGAGCAGCCCGCTGATCACCAGCATGGCGCTCGCCGGCCGGATCTCGGAGAACACCTCGCCGTGCGCGCGCCCGACGTCGCGCCAGTCGTCGGCGTCGGTGAGGTAGATCCGTGTCCGGACGACGTCCTCGAAGCTCGCTCCGGCCTCGGCGAGCGCGCCACCGATGATCTCCAGGCAGAGCCTGGCCTGCTCGTAGGCTCCTTCGGGCGGCTCGCCCTCGCGCGGAATCGGCGCCGTCCCCGAGACATGGACCGTCTGCCCTGCGACGACGGCGCGCGAATAGCCGACGATCGGCTCCATGGGCGAGTGCCCCGCGATGAGTCGGCGCTCCATCGATCTAGTATCGCGCCCGATGGATGCGCTGCGCCAGATCGACGGCTGGTCCGCCGAGCACGCCGCCGCCGCCGTCGTTCGGCCCGGTGGCGTTGTCGCCTCGCACGGAGCGCACGGTCAGGTCTTCCGCTGGGCGTCCGTCACGAAGCTCGCCACGGCGCTCGCCACACTCGTCGCAGCCGAGGAGGGAGCGCTCGAGCTGGACGAGGCCGCCGGCCCGCCCGGCTCGACCGTGCGCCATCTGCTCGCCCACACGAGCGGGCTTCCCTTCGACGAAGGGCCGCCGCTCGGCCGGCCCGGAGAGCGGCGGATCTACTCGAACCTCGGCTTCGAGGTGCTTGCCGACCATGTCGCAGCCCGAACCGAGATGCCGTTTTCCGAGTACCTCGGCGAGGCCGTCTTCGCCCCGCTCGGGATGCGGGCCGAGCTGCGCGGCTCCGCCGGCTCGCACGTTTTCGGCTCGCTCGACGATCTCGGCCGCCTCGCCGTCGAGCTGCTGCGCCCGACGGTTGTCGCCCCCGAGACGCTCGCCGAGGCGACGTCGGTCGCGTTCCCCGGCCTTGCGGGCGTCCTTCCGGGCTTCGGCCGCTTCGACCCGCTCGACTGGGGCCTCGGCTTCGAGCTGAAGGACGGCAAGCCCGAGCACTGGAGCGGTTCGCGCACGTCCGCCCGCACGTTCGGCCACTTCGGCGGCTCGGGCACATTTCTCTGGGTCGATCCCGAGCGCGGGGTCGCGCTCGCCTGCCTGACCAATCGCGAGTTCGGCGAGTGGGCGAAGGAAGCCTGGCCGGCGCTCTCGGATGTCGTGCTAGAGGAACTCGAGTAGGAGCCGATTGAGCTCGCGGGGACGCTCGAGACTCGGTAGGTGGCCGGCGCCCTCGATCGTCTCCAGACGGGCGCCCGGAATCTCGACGGCGAGCTTCTCGGCGATCGCCTTGATGTCCGCGACGTCCTCGGAGCCGGCGACGACGAGCGTCGGCACGCGGACCTCGGCCAGACGTTCCTTGGCGGGTGTGTCCGGCCACACGTCGTCGACCTCGTCCTCGACGGGGATCTGGAGCTCGTAGGAGCGAAGGGTCATCGCCTCCGTGAGCGCGCGCACCTCCTGGGTGGCGTCGTCGGCGAGCCACATCCGCGCCTGCGCCGCCGCAGCCGCGGCGTGGTCGCCCCGCTCGAGCGCCTTCTCCTCCTCGGCGTAGCCCGCCTTGGCTCCATCGGACCAGTCCCAGCCGCCGAGCGCCGCACCGACTAGCACGAGCCGATCGACGAGCGCGGGTCGCGCAAGCGCGAGCTCGAGTGCGATCCGGCCGCCGAACGAGCAGCCGACGACTGCGGCCGGCCCGTCGAGCTGCTCAGCGGCGAACGCGACGTAGTCGACTGTTCCCGGCTGGAGCACCGCCTCGCCGAAACCCGGCAGGTCGGGGGCGACCACATGGTGCCCCGCCGCGGCAAGCGCCTCGAGCTGCGGCGCCCACATGCGGCGATCCGCGATCCCTGCGTGCAGGAGCAGGACGTCACTCATCGTCGGCTGCGAAGAGCGGCCGCAGCAGCTCGTCGAACGTCTCCCGGTCGCAGCTCGCGACGACGGCGGGGGTGACCGCCCGCACCGAGGCGGTGCGCGGTACGTGCATTGCGAGCGCCACCTCGCCGAAGTGGTCGCCGGGGCGGAGGATCCGCCGCTCGCCGATCGGATTCTGCGTCACGTTCAGCATGCCGGAGAGGACGACGTAGAAGCGGTCGCCCTCCTCGCCCTGGCGGACGATCGTCGCTCCAGCCGCCACCTCCTCCCGTTCCATCCGGCCGGCGAGGCGGTTCAGCTGCTCTCCCGGCAGGCCCGCGAGCAGGCCGATGCGGCTGAGCTCGTGCACTGTCGCGGGAACATGGCGCACTAGTCCTCGTCGTCCTCGTCGTCCGGAAGCTTGGGATCGTCGGGGTTCGACCCACGCATCGCTTCTTCGTCCGCGATGCGGCTCGGGCCCTGCTCCAGCTCTTCCTCGGTGGGACGGGGGCTCTCGGTCATGGCTCTCCTCAGTATGGTCGTCGGCGTGGGCATCCTCGACGGTTGGCGGTTCTGTCCCCGCTGCGGCGGGTCGCTAGCCGTACGACGGGCGCAGCGTCCTCTGCCTCACCTGGCTCGCCCGGCCGACGGGCGGCGTCGAGCGACCCGGCGACGATCTCACCGAGCTCCGTTGGTTCGGGCCGGACGAGCTGCCCTCGACCGACGAGCTCGCCTTCAAGACGTTCGTCGAGATCCTCTCACTCTGGCGAGGGCGGCACGAGCACCCGTAGCGCCGCGGGCTCGATCTCGAGCTCGACCGGCGAGACGAGACGGGCGGGCTCGCCGTCGATCGCAGCACGGATCGAGTTGCCGGCGGTCTCGATCGTCATCTCCGTGCAACTGCGCTCGTCCCAGGTGACGCGGCGCAGGCCGTGCGGCACGTAGAGGTGGAGTCGGCCGTCGTCCATCGACTCCCGCTCGCCGACCGAGAAAAGCTCGAAGCTGTAGGCGTTCGCGGCGACGACGACAACGCGGGCGGCGACGAGCTCGCCGTCGATCACGAACTGATCCTTGCCGCTGTGCTCCCGGGCAGCGAGCAGGATCGCGCGAAGTCGGGCCAGCATCTGGCGCCGGCGCCGGCGCCGCTCGCGGCGATGCACGAGGAGGGCGTAGAGCCCGAGTGAGACGTTGTTCAGGAAGAGGCGCTCTCCGACGCGGCCGACGTCGATCCGGCGCTCGACACCCTCGAACGCCGCCAGCGCGGCGAGCGGGTCTTCGCGGTCGAGCCCGAGGTCGCGCGCGAAGTGGTTGCGCGTCCCGAACGGGATGCAGACGAACGGCAGGTCGCGCTCGATCGCGACCTCGGCGACCGCGCCCAAAGACCCGTCGCCGCCCGCCATCCCCAGCGCGTCGGCGTCGGCGTCGCGAGCGAGCTGCTGAAGATCGTCGCCTTTCTCGAGGAGGTGGACGTCGACGCCGCGACCGACGGCCGCCTCGCGGAGCTCGTCGGCGCTCGGCGAATCGCTCCCGGAGCGCGGGTTCACGATCACGAATGACTTCATCAGAGGAGGCCCAGCCGGCCGGCAAGATGGGCCGTTCGGCCCATGTACCCGTCTGTTCGAATCCCGATCATTCGTGCATGGATCGCGGCCTTCACTTCATCGCAGACGACCTCTCCGAGACGTGGATCGAGGATTGGGCGGGCGTGGGGCTGCGGGAGCTCGAGGCGCTTCTCGCCAAGCACGCGGCCTTCCTCGGCTACCTCGACGAGAGATCGACCGAGCTCGAGCCGACCTGAGCGGCGGCGTTTGCGGCTGCGGCCGTCGCGGAACGCTTGCCCCCAACTCACTGGAGGCGAGATGAAGCTCGACTATCTGATCCGCGGCGCTCCCGGGCATCCGGTGCATCCGCCGCTCACGGACGCGACGATCGGCGTCTACACGTTCGCCACGATCGCGGCCGTTCTCTCGGCGCTCGGGATCGCCGAGGAGAGCGCCGCCAAGGGTTGGGCGCTCGCGCTCGTCGTCGGGCTCGTCCTCTCCGGCCCGACCTCGATCACCGGCGTGATCGACTGGCTGAAGATCGCGCCCGGCACGCCGCTGAAGCGGACGGCCACGTCGCACCTGATCGCGATGGTCAGCGCAACCGTCCTCTTCCTGATCACCGCGCTCGTCGGCTACGGCGACGGGATGGACGGCGTCGTCGGCTCGGGCGCGCTCGTCCTGAACTTGATCGCGTTCGGTCTGCTCACGCTCGGCGGCTGGCTGGGCGGCGCGATCGTGTTCACCTATGGGATGCGGGTGCTCGACCTGGTCGAGGAACCGGCGCACCGGGCGGTGTCGCCGATCCCCCACCGGGAGGAGGCCGAAGCCGAGAAGTAAGGGCGCGCGTTATTCGGCGGCGACGAGACCGAGCGAGCGCTCGAGTGCGCTCTTCGGCTGGGCCCCGACCGCGACCTGGGCGGGCTCGCCGTTCTCGAAGAGGATCATCGTCGGGATCGACGCGACGCCGTAGCGCTGGGCGAGGGCCTGCTCCTCGTCGATGTTCACCTTGACGAGCTTGATCGCATCGCCGCGCTCCTCTGCGATCTTGTCGAGGACAGGTGCAACGGCGTGGCAAGGGCCGCACCATTCGGCCCAGAAATCGACGATCACGGGGGTATCGCTCTTGGTGACCTCCTGCTCGAAGGTCTGCTCGGTGACTGCCGTAGACATGGTCGGAAAGTCCTTTCGCTCTATTCGGCGGGGAGTACCCGCACTCACCCATTGAAAACGACGGGGCGCGCGCAGGTGTTCCCTACAATCGCTCGACGGTGTTCAGGACCCTGCCAGACAAGCCGGATCACCCCTCGCTCGAGCTGGAGATCCTCGAGCTCTGGGAGCGCGAGAGCACGTTCGAGCAGCTTCGGGCGGCGAACCGCGACGGGCGGAGGTTCAGTTTCACCGACGGCCCGATCACCGCGAACGGGTCGATGGGAGTGCACCATGCCTGGGGTCGGACGCTAAAAGACGTCTTTCAGCGCTACAAGGCGATGCGCGGTCACGACCAGCGCTACCAGAACGGGTTCGACTGCCAGGGTCTCTGGATCGAGGTCGGGGTCGAGCGCTCGCTGGGGCTGAACTCGAAGCGCGAGATCGAGGAGTTCGGCCTCGCTGAGTTCGCCCGCCGCTGCCGCCAGGTCGTCGTCCAGTCGTCCGCCGATATCACCCGCAGCTCGAAGCGGCTCGGTCAGTGGATGGACTGGGGCAACGATTACTTCACCTTCAGCGACATGAACATCGAATACGTCTGGCGCTTTCTCCAGCGAGTGCACGCGAACGGCTGGCTCTACCTCGGGCACCGCTCGACCGAGTGGTGTCCCCGCTGCGGCACCTCGCTCTCCCAGCACGAGCTCTCGCTTTCGGGCGTCTACCAAGATCGCGCCGACCCGTCCCTCTTCGTCCGCCTACCGCTGCTCGACCTGCCAGACGAGTCGCTCGTGATCTGGACGACGACGCCCTGGACGCTGCCGGCGAACGTCGCCGCAGCCGTCAAGCCGGACGCCGAGTACGGTCGGCGCGAGAACGGTGAGTGGGTTGCAGTCGCTCGGTTTCCCGGCGAAAGGTTCACCGCGCGAAAACGCGGCCAGGAGCTCGTTGGTTGGCGCTACGCGGGTCCCTTCGACGAGCTCGGTCCCGGCGGTGAGGTCGAGCATCGGGTGATTCCGTGGGGCGACGTCTCCCTCGAGGAGGGGACCGGGATCGTCCACATCGCGACCGGCGCCGGCCAGGAGGATTTCGAGTTGGGCCGGATCCACGGCTTGCCTGTGTTGATGCCGGTCGACGAGGCCGGCCGGTTCTACGACGCATACGGTTGGCTGCATGGCCTCTCGACGATCGAGGCGGCCGATCAGATCGTCGGCTGGCTCGGCGAGCACGGCTTCCTGGTCGAGGCGGGGTTGTACCAGCATCGTTACCCGCATTGCTGGCGCTGTGACACGCCGCTCATCTGGCGCGTCACGGATGACTGGCTGATCGCGGTCGACACGCTGCGTCCGCAGCTCCTGGCTGCGAACGAGGACGTCGAGTGGACGCCCGCCTACATGGGCAAGCGGATGGACGACTGGCTCCGGAACATGGGCGACTGGAACATCTCACGCAGGCGCTATTACGGCCTGCCGCTCCCCTTCTACCCGTGCTCGTGCGGGCATCTGACTGTGATCGGCTCCCGTGCCGAGCTCGAGCAGCGGGCGCTCGGCGGACTCGAGCAGCTCGAGGAGCTCCGGCGCCCGTGGATCGACGAGGTGCCGATCCGCTGCGAGGCGTGCGGCGAGGAGGTGCGGCGCGTGGCGGAGGTCGGCGACGTCTGGCTCGACGCGGGGATCGTCCCCTTCTCGACGCTCGGCTGGGAGAGCCCTGAGTACGTCGAGTCCGGCTACGCGACCGGCGCCGCGCAGGGTCTGACGACCGCCGATCTGCCGGATCACGCGTATTGGGAGCAGTGGTTCCCGGCCGATTGGGTCTCGGAGATGCGCGAGCAGATCCGGCTCTGGTTCTATTCGCAGCACTTCATGTCGGTCGTTCTGACCGGGAGAGCCCCGTACAAGCGGGTGCTCGGGTACGAGAAGATGCTCGACGAGAACGGCCGCGAGATGCACAAGTCGTGGGGTAACGCGATCGAGGCCAGCGAAGCGTTCGCGCGGATGGGCGCCGACGTGATGCGCTGGCAGTACTGCGCGCAGCCGCCGAATCAGAACCTCCTCTTCGGCTACGGGCCGGGCCACGAGATCAAGCGAAGGCTGCTGACGCTCTGGAACTCGGTTGCCGGCTTCTTCGTCCCGTATGCGAACATCGCGGGCTTCGAGCCGAGCTACCCGGATCTCGAAGCCGGGCCGGACGGCGACCTGCGCCCGCTCGACCGCTGGCTCGTCGTCCGCACCGCGCAGCTCGTCGAGGAGACGACCGCCGGCTACGAGGCGTTCCTGACGGTCGACGTGATCCGGGCCTTCGAGGCGTATCTCGACGACCTCTCGAACTGGTACATCCGCCGCTCGCGGCGGCGCTTCTGGGACGGCGATGAGGTGGCGCTGCGGACGCTCTGGTTCGGGCTCGTCCAGTCGCTGCGGGTGATTGCGCCGGTGCTGCCGTTCCTCGCCGAGCATCTGTGGCAGAACCTCGCCCGAGGGGTCGAGGGAGCTCCCGATTCCGTTTTTCTCGCCGGCTGGCCCGAGCCTGCGACCGCGAACCCCCCGCTCCTCGCGGAGGTCGCGGAGTTGCGGCGGGTCGTCGCGCTCGGCCATCAGGCGCGCTCGAGCTCCGGGCTGAAGCTGCGTCAGCCGCTCCGTCGCCTGGTCGTCGAGGGCGCTCCGCTCGCTGCCGGCCACGCGGACGAGCTCGGCGAGGAGCTCAGAGTCAAGGAGATCGAGTTCGGCGTCGTCGAGGCGACCGAGCTGCACGTGAAGCCGCATCTGCCGGCGCTCGGCCCGAGGCTCGGGAAGGAGCTCGCGACAGTGAGAACCGCGCTCGCGGCGGGCGCGTTTCAGCACCTTCCCGACGGCGGGTTCCGCGCCGGTGGGCACGACCTCGCCCCGAACGAGGTGCTCGTCGAGCGCTCCGGACTCGAGGGCTGGGCGGTCGCCTCCGACGAGGGCGTCACCGTCGCGCTCGAGACGACGCTCGATTCGGAGCTCGAGCTCGAGGGGCGCGTCCTCGACCTGATCCACACGCTGAACGGGATGCGCAAGGAGCAGAGGCTCGAGCTGACCGACCGGATCGCGGTGACGCTCCCTGCCGACCACGAGGATCTGCTCCGGCACGCGGACCGGATCAAGGCCGAGGTGCTCGCCGTCTCGATCGAGGCCGACGGCGCTTCCGGGCCGACGATCGCGAAGGTCGAACGCTGAGCCCAGCCCTCTCCTTCGTCGTCCTGACCGAGTCCTATGCCGCGATCGCCGAGGTCGTCGAGCGGCTCGTCGCGCAGGAGGATCCAGCAACGATCGAGCTCGTGATCGTCTGCCCCGACGAGAGCGCGCTCGCGATCTCAACAAACGCGTTGGCGCCGCTCGCGGGCGTGACCGTCGTGGAGACGCCGCTCCTCCCGATGGCGCCCGCACGCGCGGCCGGCGTCCGCGCGGCGCGTGCGCCCATCGTCGTGCTCGGCGAGACCCACGTGTTCGCGGAGCCGGATTGGGCCGTCCGCCTGCTGCAGGCACACGATGGTCCCTGGGTCGCCGTGACGCCCGGAATCGGGAACGCGAATCCGGCCGGCGGCCTGAGCTGGGTCGGCCTGCTGATGGACTACGGCCGGTTCTTGCCGGGGGGCGGACGTCGCGAGACCGAGGACGTCGCGAGCTACAACGCGGCCTACAAGCGCGCCGACCTGCTCGAGCTCGGGGAGGAGCTGGAATCGCTGCTCGAGCCCGGCAGTCCGCTGCACGCCGAGCTCAAGGCCCGAGGCGGTCGGTTCCTCCACGAGCCCGCGGCCCGGATCGACCACCTCAATGTCACACGGCCGGGACCATGGCTCTTCGAGCGCTACCTGGGCGGTCGCCTCTTCGGTGCCACGCGAAGCCGCAACTGGCCGCGGGGCCGAGCCCTGCTCTACGCCGCGGCCTCACCCCTCGTCGCGCCGATTCGGCTCGTCCGGACGCTCCGGGCGGCGCGCTCGAGCTGGACGCACCTTCCCATCACGTTCGTCCCGGCGCTCGTGCTTGCCTGCGTCGTCTGGGCGGTCGGCGAAGGGCTCGGCTATGTCCGCGGCGAAGGGGCGAACAACATGCGCCGAATGCTGGAGTACGAGCAGCACAAGGCCCGGTACACGTGAGCGAGGATCCGAGCGGCCCGAGAGTCTCGTTCGTCGTCGCGACGGACACGCTCGCCACCGTCGCCGACCTGCTCGAGGCGCTTCGGGTGCAGCCGAGCCCCGACGGGATCGAGCTCGTACTCGCATGTCCTTCGGCCGCCGCGCTCGGCGAGGACCACGAGTCGCCGGTGGGTCGGCTCGAGATCGTCGAGACCGGAGCGCTCGCGCCGCTCGAGGAAGCGTTCGCCGCCGGAGTGCGAGCGGCGTCCGCGCCGGTCGTCGTACTCGGGGAGACCCATGCGTTTCCGGCGCCGGGAGCCTTGGAGCCGCTCGTCCGCGCGATCGCCGAGGACGGCTACGCGGCGGTCGCCCCGGAGCTCCGCAATGCGAATCCCGAATCCGCGGCCTCGTGGGCGAGCCTGATGTTGACCTACGGCCGGGCGCTCGGGGGCTCCCGCCGCGAGGTCGAGGAGCTCTCCACGCACAACACCGCGTATCGGAAGGATCTGCTCCTCGCGTTCGGCCGGGAGCTCCCGGCGCTGCTGCGGCTCGGCGGCGGGGTCGACGCTCGGCTGCGCGCGGAAGGCCACAGGCTCCTGATCGAGCCCTCGGCGATCTTCGCGCATCTCAACGTCGCCCGGCTCGGCTCCTGCGTCTCCGATCGGTTCCATGCGGCGCGCTGCTACGCGGCAGCCCGTTCCGGCTCTTGGTCGCGGGCGCGACGTGCGCTCTACGCTGCGGGATCGCCCCTGATCCCGCTCGTCCTGGGAGCGCGGATCGTTCGCTCGCCGGGTTGGACGGCTCACCGTGCCGACCTTCCGCGTGGCGTGCTCTTTCCCTTCGCCCTCAGCCTCGCCGGGCTCGCGGCCGGTGAGCTGGCGGCGTACGCGGCGGGAGCGGGGAGCTCGCCGGAGCGGCTGGTCGACTACGAGATCCACCGGACGAGGCATCTCTAGAGGTGCGGGTTCTGCGCGTGGGAGTGATCGGGTGCGGCTCGATCGCGCGGGCCGTGCACCTGCCGGTGCTGAGGCGCATCCCGGGAGTGGTGCTCGCAGCGGTCGCCGACATCGACCCCGCCGCGCTCGAGGCGGTCCGCCGGACAGCGCCGAGCGCGGCGCTCTGCCGGGACGCGGCCGGGCTGCTCGCCCGTGCCGACCTCGACGCGGTTGTCGTCACTGCACCGAGCGGCCTCCACGCCGAGCTCGCGCTCGCCGTTGCCGGAGCCGGACGCCACCTCTATCTGGAGAAGCCGCTCGCGACGACGCACTCGGACGGGGAGGCCGTCGTCGCGGCGGCCGCGAAGGCCGGCATCGTCGCGGCGATCGGGTTCAACCGGCGATTCCATCCCGCCATCCGGCGCGCGCGCTCCGTGGTCCGAGCTGGCGGAATCGGACGTGTCGGCCACGTGAGCGCGACCTTCACCGACGGCGGCGAGCTGCCGGCCTGGAAGCTCGCGAGAGCGGACGGCGGCGGCGCCCTGCTCGATCTCGCCTCGCATCACGTCGACCTCGTCCGCTTCCTGCTCGACGCGGAGATCGAGGCGGTCGAGGCGACGATGACCTCGACGCGGAGCGAGCACGACGGCGCGATCATGCAGCTGCGGCTGACCGACGGCGCCGAGGCGGAGCTGCAGGTCGGCTTTCGCGCGCCGCAAGTCGACGTGCTCGAGCTGACCGGCTCTCGTGGTGCGGTTCGGATCGACCGGCACACGGGTCGAGTGACGAGGCGGCCGCAGAGACTCGCGCCGACGGGAGCTCTCGCTCTCCTCCGGCTGCGGCTGCTGGTTCGCCCAGATTCGGATCCCTCTTACGCGCTGGCGCTGCGCGCCTTCGTCGCCCGCGTCCGCGGCGACGACGTGGAGCTGCCGACCCTGGAGGACGGCCTCGCCAGCCTCCTCGTCGTGCTCGCCGCCGAGGAGGCAGCGGCGAGCTGATGCGCGTCCTGCTCGTCACGGACTGGACGGCCGAGGAAGGCGGCGTCGAGGTGTACCTCGAGCTCGTCGCGGCCGCGCTCCGTTCGGCGGGTGACGACGTCGCCCTGCTGACGAGTAGTGCGGGGCCGGCCGACCACGCCGACTACCGCGCCTTCGGGACCGAGAACCGCGCTGCGCAGGCGTTCCTGCAGATCGCGAACCCGCTCGCGGCGCGCGACGTCCGGCGCGCCGTCGCAGACTTCCGCCCGGACGTGGTGTACGTGAGCATGTTCGAGATCCTCCTCTCCCCGGCGATCTTCGCCGCGCTGCGCCGGGTACGGACGGTGCTCAACATCGCGTACTACAAGCCCGTGTGCCCTACCGGGCACAAGCTGTTGCCCGACGGGTCGATCTGCCAGGTGCGAGCTGGAGTGGCCTGCCTGCGCAACCGCTGTCTCACGCCGCCGCGCTGGCTGCGCGAGCAGCCGCGCTATGCGCTGATCCGCGCCGCGATCGAGAGCGTCGGGGCGATCGTCACGTGCAGCCGCTTCATGCGTACCGAGCTGGCTCGGGCGGGGGTCGAGGCGGCGTGGCTCCCCTGGCCGATCGAGCCGCCGGGCCCCGGCTTCGCGCCGGCTCCCGCCGCAACGCCGCTCTTCGTCTTCACCGGCCGGCTCAGCCCGGAGAAGGGCGTCGACGTCCTCCTGCGTGCGCACCGTCTGCTGCGCGATCGGGGTACGTCCGCCCAGCTCCGGGTCGTAGGCGACGGGCCCGAGCGTTCCAGGCTCGAGGCTCTCGCGGGCTCGCTCGGGCTCGGCTCCACTGTGGAGTTCGTCGGCCGGGTCCCGCGCGAGGAGATCGAGTCCGAGCTGGCGGCCGCGTGGGCGCTCGTCGCGCCGTCGACGTGGGCGGAACCGCTCGGGCTGACCGCGCTCGAGGCGGTCGTCCGCGGCGTGCCGGTCGTCGCGAGCGCTACGGGCGGTTTCACCGAGACAGTCCAGCCTGGCGTGAGTGGTCTCCTCTTCCGGAACGGCGACGCGGAGGCGCTGGCCGAGCGGCTGGCCGAGGTGGCGAGCGGGCGGATCTTTCCGGGTCACCGCGCCTCCCCGGCCGCCGCGGCTGCGGCGCTCGCGGAGCACGACCTCGACACCCACGCCTCGCGGTTGCGTGAGCTGATGAAGAGTCCGGCGTGATGCGGACGACGGTTCTCGTGGGCGTGGTCGGCAAGGCGCTCGAGGGCGTCACGCTCGTCCTGCTGATCACACTCGTGCCGCGGCTGCTCGGCCCGGCCGGCTACGGGAGCTTCGCCGTCGCACTCTCGATCGTCACGCTCGGCTCGGCGGCGGCGGCGCTCGGAGGGCCGACCTGGATGTCACGCTTCGTGCCGACGGTCGCCGCGGCCGACCGGCCGGCGCTCGCGCGAGCCCTTGCGTTCCGCTCGGCTCGCTGGCGCCTCGGCGTCTGCACTCTCGCCGCGCTCGTCGCAACGGCCCTGTCGCTGGCCGATCCGGACCGCTTCGGCGTCCTCACGTGCCTCTTCGTCGTGCTCGCGCTCGTGTTGGACGTCGCCGCGACGCTCGTCTACCAGGTGTCGCTCGCGCTCGGCGGCGTCGCCCTCTGGAGCCTGCGCTATCCGATTCAGAACGGCGTGCTCGTCATCGGGGTACCCGCTCTCTACGCCGGTTTCGGGAGCGACGGGGCGCTGGCGGGCATCGCGCTCTCCTCCGGCTGCGTGCTCGCGCTCGGGCTGCTCGCTGTCGTCTCGCCCCTGCGCGGGACGGCGCGGACGTCGCCGCTTCCGCCCGGCGCCGCCTGGTTCGCGCTCATCTATGGAGCGAGCGGACTCTTCGTCCAGGTCCTCCACCGCGGCGGCGTCGTCGCGGTGGCCGTCCTGGCCGGATCTCAGGTCGAAGCGGGGTTCGCCGCGGTCTCGATCGGGGTCGCCCTCGCGCTCACGTATGTCGTCTGGCAGGCGTTCACGGTCGACCTGCCGCGACTCTCGGCGAGCGGCGAGGCGGGCGAGCGTGCAGACGCTTCGATTCGCCGGCTGGCCTGGCTCGCGCTGGCCCTCGTCGTGCCGGTCGCCACCGCTGCCGCGATCGCGCTCGATCGACTCGTTCCGGCGCTCGCCGGCGAGCGGTATCGAGGCGTTGGAGCCTCGCTCGGTCCGGCGCTCGCCGTCGTACCGCTCGCGCCGCTCACGAGTGCGGCGACCCAGGTCTCGGCGCTCCGCCTGCGGCCGCTGCCGCGATTGCTGGCGACAGCGGTGGGCGCGCTCGTCTTCCTCGCCGCGGCGGTCGCGCTCGTACCCGGGCACGCGGCGGCCGGGGCTGCGACCGCGCTCCTGCTCGGGACCTGCGCGCTCGCGGCTGTGGGTGCCGCGGCGTTCCGCGACCTCCTCGACCGGCGCTTCGTCGCAGCGTCGTTTGCCGCCGCCGGTCTCGTTCTCGGAGTCTCGGCGTGGACATGACCCCGGAGCTGACCGTGATCGTGCCGACGCGGGATCGACCCGAGGCGCTGGCCCGCTGCCTCGCCGCGCTCGGAGCGCAGCACGGACGGCCTTGGGAAACCCTCGTCGTCGACGACGGGAGCCACGACCGCGCGAGGATCGCCGAGCTCGTGGCGGCGGAGCCGCGGGCGAGGCTCCTACGGCGTGACGGCGACGGGCCGGCGGCCGCCCGCAATGCGGCCGTCAGGGAGGCTCGGGGCACGTACGTCTGCTTCACCGACGACGATTGCGAGCCGGCACCGGACTGGGCCGAGTCGCTCGCAGGCAGGCTCGAAGCCGGCGCGACGATCGTCGGCGGGACGACGCTCAACGGCCGCCCGGAGAGCTCCTATGTGACCGCCGCCGAGCGGATCCGGCGCCACCTCGAGGAGTTCACGCGGGCCCGCCACCCGGGGCGGGGCTTCTTCGCGACCAACAATCTCGCCTGTCGGCGGGAGCTCGCCCTCGAGCTTCGGTTCGACGAGGCCTACGGCGCCGGCGGCGAGGATCGGGACTGGTGCGCTCGCGCCGCGTCGGCCGGGCACGAGCTCGTGTTCGAGCCGGTGGCGGTCGTCCGACACCTTCCGGCACTGGATCTCCGCGGGTTCTGGCGTCAACAGGTGCGCTACGGCCGCGGCGCCTATCGCTTCCACCGCTCCCGGCCGCGCGGCGAGCGCGAGCATCGCCAGCCGGCGTCGTTCTACCTCCTGCTCGTGCGCGGAGGCTTTCGAGACGGATTCCGGCCCGGGCTGCTCGTCGTCTTCTCGCAGGTCGCGACTGCGGTCGGCCTTCTGCGCGAGGCGTGGTCCGACCGCGGCGGCGCCTAGGATTGCGCGAGCCGAAACCGGGAAGTAGCCTCCGAGGAGAGGAGGCTGGATGCACCGGTGTCGGGAGTGCGAAGGGGCGGTCGGCGACAGCCATCGGTTCTGCCCGTGGTGCGCCGCGCCGCTGCGGGCGAAGCTCGTCGAGTTCTTCGCCGGCACGGGCGAGGACTCGGGCCGTGCGCTCCGCGTCTCGCGTTACGTCAACGAGGGTCATGTCCGCTTCAGCGTCTGGGACGAAACCGGCCGGGCCGAGGCGGCCGTCTCGATCGACGAGGCCGAGGCGCGCCGCCTCGGGTTCTTCCTCGGCGTGCGGGACCGGCTCTCGAGCTTCTTCGAGAAGCTTCGCGTCTAGGACAGGCCCCTAACGCTGCGCTTCTGCGAGCGCGAGCTCGCGGCGCAGCTCCACCGGGAGCCGGAAGGTGACGTCCTCGTTCACCATCCGGAACGGCTCGATCCGCTCGACCCCCCGGGCGCGGAACCAGTCGCAGACCCCGTCGACGAGATGCTCCGGTGCCGACGCTCCCGAGGTGACGCCGACCGTACTCACGCCCTCCGTCCACGCCGCCTCGATCTCGCCTGCGTCGTCGATCAGGTACGAGGCGACGCCGCCCGCGCGAGCGACGTCGACGAGCCGGTTCGAGTTGGACGAGTTGCGGGAGCCGATCACGAGCAGCAGGTCGACCTCCTCGAGCAGCTCCTTGACGGCCCACTGCCGGTTGGAGGTCGCGTAGCAGATGTCCTCCTTCTTCGGCGCGTGGATCGTCGGGAAGCGGCGGCGGAGGACGCCGATGATCTCGGACGTCTCGTCCACCGAGAGCGTCGTCTGCGTGATGTACGCGAGCCGCGTGTCGGACGGCAGGTCGAGGGCCTCGGCCTCGGCGACGTCCTGGACGAGGACCGTCGCCTCGGGCGCCTCTCCCATCGTCCCGACGACCTCCTCGTGACCCTCGTGCCCGATCAGGAGGACGGTGTACCCGTCGGCGGCGTAGCGGCGCGCCTGCACGTGCACCTTCGTCACGAGTGGGCAGGTCGCATCGATCACGTTGTGGGCGAGCCCCTGTGACGTCCGGTTCACGGCCGGTGCCACCCCATGCGCTGAGAAGACGATCGTCGCGCCCTCAGGCGCCTCCGTCTCCGAGTCGACGAAGATCGCGCCGCGTGCCTCGAGGTCGCGGACGACGTGGATGTTGTGGACGATCTGCTTGCGCACGTAGACGGGCGGCCCGTAGTGCTCCAGCGCCAGCTCGACGGTCTCGACCGCCCGCTCGACCCCAGCGCAGTAGCCGCGAGGCGAAGCGAGGAGCACGCGCTCGACCATCCGAACATCGTAGCCGCGCGCCGGACGTGGGCCACACTCGCCCACGCAGCCGTGGGCGCCGCAACGCCCCGGCTACGAGGTGAATGGAGCGACCCCCGCCGCTCGGGGGGTCGACACGGCAGAGGCCGCTCCAGTGCGTCCGCGGCCTCGACAACGAGGTTCGCCCAGCCGCGGCTCGCATCGCCCAATGCCGGACGCTATTCCCCTCGCACCGCACGCTCAATAGGCCGGACGGCCTATCTTTCCAAGCCGCAGGTCTCGCTCTATCATCGGCGCCAGGCCAGTGGATGCTCACACCCAGGCGGTCCTGTTCAACGCAGTCCCGCTGCTCCTCCTCGCGGCGCTGTACCTCGCGGTCGGCACCGTCCTCGCGTCCGCGTTCCGGCAGCGCGGACGGCTGAGCGAGCTCGGCCTGGCGTACACGCTCGTCTTTCCATGTTTCGGGATCGCGCTGGGGCTGCTCGGCGTCCTCGTGGTCGTCAACGGCGAGCCGCTCGGCGGTCACGTGTGGATCTCTCTCCCGGCGAT
This sequence comes from Candidatus Gaiellasilicea maunaloa, assembly GCA_024330215.1. GTDB lineage: Bacteria > Actinomycetota > Thermoleophilia > Gaiellales > Gaiellaceae > Gaiellasilicea > Gaiellasilicea maunaloa. Next base: position 61,709 of record JANDLU010000001.1, on the reverse strand, counting down.
CCTGCTCGCAGCGGTCCCGGTCGTCGCTTTCCTTGCGAACGGAGCCGACCGCGGCCTGCTCGGCTCCGGGACGGCCGCAGAGGAGCGCACGTTGCGCGACCGGGAGCTCGAGGCGATGGAACGTCTCTCCCGCGCGCTCCTCGACGCTCCCGACGAGTCGGAGATCGGCCGGCTGCTCGTCGAGGAGCTGGGGGGCCTGTTCGAGCTCGACATTGCGAATCTCGTGGTGATCGAGGACGACGGCGCTCGAGCGCGGATCCTTCGCGCCCGCGAGGGCGGAAGCGACATCGACCCGCTCGCCGAGCAGGTGATCGACCTCGACGGCGAGGTGTCCGGAGTCGGGACGGCGGTACGGGAGGGCCGCCCGTTCGCCGTCTTCGACGTCGCCTCGTCGCCGATCGTCAATCGACGGCTGAACGAGCTCGCGCGGGTGACGAGTTGCGCTTTCGTCCCGGTGGTCTCCGCCGAGGTTGTGATCGGGGTCGTGTTCGCCGGCGTTCGTCGCCGTCGTCTGTTCGGCGAGGAGGAGCTGGCTCTGATGCAGTCGTTCGCCTTCGAGGCTGGGCGTGCGCTGGCCCGCGTCCGCTCCGCGCGCGAGCTCGCCGAGGCCCTGGAGCGCGAGCGGGTCGTCTCGAGGATCACGCTCGAGGTCCGCTCCCGGCAGGAGCTCGACGAGCTGCTCGGGGTGGCGGTCGAGGGAATCGGCCGAGCGCTGGACATCTCCCGCTGCTTCATCCGGCTCGGCGAGCCCGGCGAGGCGGTGGCGGTACTCGCAGAGTGGTCCACGCCCGGCTACGAGCCGATCGGCGACGCGACCCGCCTGCCGGTGGTCGACCTGGCCTTCCGCGAGCTGGAGACGATCGAGATCGCCGACGTCCTGGAGGACGTTCGGCTCCGGGATCCGGAGCTCGGGGACATCGAGGAGCTGACCCGCCAGGGGACGCGGGCCGCACTCGCCACGCCGATCGTGGCCTCCGGACGGGCGATCGGGGTACTCGGGATCCACCGCGGCGAGCCGGGTCGCTGGTCGCGCGGCGACGTCCTGCTTGCCGAGGCGGTCGCCCGCGAAGCGGCCGGCGCGATCCAGGCGAGCCGGCTCCTGCGCGACAGCGAGCGCCGGATCGCCGAGCAAGGCGCGCTCCTGAAGGCGAGCGAGGCGCTGACGAGCGACCTCAAGTTCGACTCGGTGATCAGCCGTCTCGTCGAGGAGTTGCTCGAGCTCGTGGCCGCCGACGCCGCCGATTGCTGGACGCTTGCGACGGGGGGCGGCGAGCTCGTCTGTCGGGCGGTGCTCGGCCTGCCGGAAACCGAGATTGGCCGGCGGATCCCCGTCGAGGGCACCGTCGGCAGAGCGATCGCGACCGGAGAGGCCGTGCTCCAGCGCGACTTCGCCCGCACCGAGCAGCCGAAGCCGACGGCCAACTACGCCGTTTTCGCCGAGGTGATGGAGGCGCCGATCTTCTCGTTCGGCGACATCAGAGGCGTGCTCGGCGTCTGCTCGGTCGAGCACGGCCGCTTCGACGAATCCGATCTGCGTCTGATCGAGGCTTTTGCGAACCTCGCCTCGATCGCGCTCCGGAACGCCGAAGCCTACGAGGAGAGCGCTCGCCAGGCCCAGATCGAGCGCGGCTTCTACCGGATCGCGGCGGTGCTCGGCGAGCCGCTCTCGACCGCTGCGACACTCGACGCCGTTGCGCAGGCGGCGGCGGAGTCGCTCGGCGGGGATTTCGTGGGGGTGCTGCGCGCGGTGGGCGGCGAGCTCGTGCTCTCGGGCGCCTACGAGCTGCCGCAGGCGCTCGCGGCGTTCCTCCACTCGTCGAGCGAGCACGAGCTGCAGGCCGCTTCCGGCTCCGGCAAGGTGCTCGCCTCGCGTCTGCTCCGCGAAGACACCCGGTTCGGGCCGGGACTTCCCGCGGCGGCCGAGGCGGCAGGATCTCGCTCGCTGCTCGCGGTCCCGCTTGCGCAGCCGGGCGCCGAGGAAAGTGGGCTCGTTCTCGTCTTCTTCCGCGAGGAGCGCACCTTCACCGACGAGCAGCTCGAGCTCGCACGCCACATCGCCGGTGCCGCCCGCGGCGCGCTCGAGCGCAGCGAGCTGTACGAGCTCGAGCGCCGCTCCCGCTCGCTCGCGCAACGACTCGCGAGCTCGAGCCGGGAGCTCGCGAGCGAGCTCGACCCGGACAGCGTGCTCGAGCGGGTGACGCGTCGTGCAGCCGAGATCCTCGAGGCGTCCGGTGCGTCGGCGCGCGTCCTCGAGGGCGACGAGCTCGTGGTGCGCGCGGCCTGCGGCGACGGCAGCGCCGAGCTGCTCGAGCAGCGCTCGGCTTCGACCGCGTGGCTCGTCGGCGACATCGTCCAGTCGCGCTCGCCGAGGGCGATTGCGAACGTCGCGGACGACCCACGGACGATCGAGTCCGATCCGATGCTGGCCGCCGGGCACGCTGCCTATCTCGGCGTGCCGATGATCGGGCCGGCCGGGGCCGTTGAGGGGATCCTCGCCGTGTACGACCGGCGGCCGCGCGAATGGCGCGACGAGGAGAGCGAGACGCTCGCGCTGCTCGCCGGTAGCGCGGCCTCGGCCCGAACGAACGCCGAGCTCTACCAGGGTGTGAGGCACGAGCAACAGCGGAGCGAGGCGATCCTCGCGAACGTCGCCGACGGGATCGTCGCCGTGGACCGACAGGGCAAGGTCGTTCTCTGGAATCCCGCCGCTGAGCAGATCACGGGCGTGCCAACGGCTGCAGCGCTGGGACAGACCCCGGGCCAGGCGCTCGGTCGTCCGCTCGAGGCCGAGGGCGGCCCGAGCGGTGGCAACCCACGCGGCGGTAGCAGACTCGTCGCTGTCCGCCGCGGCGGCGAGGAGGCCTGGCTCTCCCTCAGCGAGGCGGTGATGACCGACCCGGCGGGCGCCGTTGCCGGCCGCATCTTCGCCTTCCGAGACATCTCGGCCGATCGCGCGGTCGAGCAGATGAAGTCCGACTTCGTCTCGACCGTCTCCCACGAGCTGCGGACGCCGCTGACCTCGATCTACGGCTTCGCGGAGACGCTCCTGCGCCAGGACGTCCTCTTCGGGGAGGCCGAGCGGGAGACGTTCCTGCGCTACATCGCCTCCGAGTCGGAGCGCCTGACAGCGATCGTCGACCGGCTCCTCTCGGTTGCGCAGCTCGATACCGGGAAGATGAGCGTCGAGCTAACGACGACCGACGTGACGCGGATCGTCGAGCGTGTCGTGAGCTCGGCCGAGTCGACCCTCGGCCAGAACGGTCACACCTTCGTGACCTCGTTCGAGAGCGAGCCGCTCGCGGCGAAGGCCGACGCGGAGAAGGTGGGCCAGGTGCTCGCGCACCTGATCGACAACGCCGTCCGCTATTCGCCGGCCGGCGGCACCGTCACGATCGCGGCGCGTCGGACGGACGGCTCGGTCGAGCTTCGCGTCGAGGACGAGGGCGAGGGGATCCCGCGCGGCGAGCAGGAGCGGATCTTCCGGAAGTTCTATCGGGGCGAGGCGGCCTCCCAGACGGTCGGGGCGGGCGCGACGGGCCTCGGGCTCTTCCTCGCCGAAGGGCTCGTCTCGGCGATGGGCGGACGCATCTGGGTCGACTCTCCCGAGGGCAGAGGGGCCGCGTTCGTCGTCGAGCTTCCGGCCGCTGCGCGTGAAAACTGAGCGGGGCGGAGATAGGCCGACCATGACGGATCGCAGGAAGCTCATCTCGCCATGAGCGAAGCGTCATCCTGAAATGAGCTCTGAACAGACGACGGTGCTCGTGATCGACGACGAGGCGCCGATCCGGCTGCTCTGCCGTGTCAATCTCGAGGCCGAGGGCATGGAGGTGCTCGAGGCGAGTGACGGGCCGAGCGGCCTCGCGACGGCCCGCGAGGAGCTGCCGGACGTCGTCCTCCTCGACGTGATGATGCCGGGCCTCGATGGCTGGGGCGTAGCGGAGGCGCTGCTCGAGAGCGGTGAGACGTCGTCGATCCCGATCATCTTCCTCACAGCCAGGGCGGAGTTCCGCGATCGGGCTCGCGGTCTCGACATCGGCGGCGTCGACTACATCACGAAGCCGTTCAATCCCGTCGAGCTGGCGCCGCTCGTCCGGAGCCTGCTCGCGCGGCTCGAGCACGACGACCTCGACGAGCTCCGCCGCGAGAAGCTGATCGAGTTGCGCGCGCTGATGGCCGAAGCGTAGGCGGCTAGCGTCCCGCGAAGTCCGCGGTGACGACTGTCGCGCCGCGGTAGCCGGCGAAGGTACCGATCCGTGCCCCGATCCCGATCCGCCGGAAGCCACGGCGGAGCAGATTGGCGCGATGGCCGGGGCTCGCGAGCCAGGCTCGCACGAGCGCGCGGGCGGAGCCGCTCCAGCCGGTGCCCCAGGCGAGATTCTCGCCGAAGCGCGGCCCGCGCGCCCCGAAAGAGCCGAGGCGCGGGCCGAACGAGCCGTGGCTGAGCACGTCGGCTCGGAGCATCCTGCCCGTGTGGGCGCGAGCCGCTCGCACGAGCGTGTGGTCGACCTCGAGCGGCGGTACCCCGTTTGCCACACGGACGTCATTGACCACCTCGAGGAGTCCCAGCTCGGTGGTGTTCAGCGTCGCCGCCTGGGCGGTGCTTCCGAGCAGGAGCGCGAACAAGACTGCGCTAGAAGCACGACGAATCTGCTTCTTCACGGCCCGAACCTAGCACTATCTGCGACTGTCTCGGCCCTGAACGGGCGACCCTGCTCGGTTCGACGTCTGTGCGAGCACGCACCCATGGTGGTCGAACCGGCGGCCGGCGCCACGAGCGGCGTCTCCGACTACACTCGCTCGCACGGGACGTGGCGCAGCCTGGTAGCGCACTCGCTTTGGGAGCGAGGGGCCGCCGGTTCGAATCCGGCCGTCCCGATTTCCGTTTCGGCGACACAACGCTGCTTGTGGACGAGCGCTTTGCCGACGACTTCGGAGCGGCGATGACGAGGACATCGGCAGCGCGGAGACTCTACGCAGCCTCGATGTCGTTCGAGCTCCGGCCCCTCGTGCTGGACGACGCCCCGAAAGTAGCCGCCCTGGAGAGGCGCGGCTAGCCGAGTGCGTCCTGCTCGCGGAAGAACCGTGCGACGTAGAGCGCGAAGGCCGCGAAGAAGACCGTGGCCTGCTCGAGCGCCATCGTTACGCCCGCGATCTGCTGGTCTGCGAGCGCGGAAAGGCCCCAGAGCCGGTCCGGCGCGTCGACGTAGAAGTCGTAGATCGCGTCGGGGATCAGCGCCAGCAAGAGGCCGATCGGACTCGCGGCGGCGAAGGCGGCGAAGAGATAGCCCGCCTTGAACCCCGGCGGGCGGGCACCGTGAACGACCGGCCACCAGAGCAGGACGCCGGTCGCGAAGTAGAGCGCGTGCTCGAGGTGGAGCAGCGTGTGCGGGTTCCGCAGCGCCGTGTCGTAGAGCCACGGGAGGTGCCAGACGGCGTAGTTGACGAGCCAGAGCAGGAGCGCCGGCACCGCGGGCACGCGGGGCAGCACTGCCGCGAGCGCGGGCGGGATCCCGAGAACGGCGAGCGCAGGCGCCCACTCGGCGAGGACGACGTTCTGGACGAGGTGGAGCGTGAGCAGGTAGTTCAGCCCGATCGTCTCGACCGGAGTGACGGTGACTGCCAGGAGCAGGATCATCGCTGCTGCGAAGCAGACGACTCGCCAGCGTGGAGCCGGAAACGCGCGAGCGGCCAGCACATACGCGACCGAGAGGACCGGGATGACGAGGAGCGCCTCGGGATTCCACGACCACGCGTAGGGATCCACCTGGCTACGCTATGTCACGCGCGGGCGTAGCTCAGTGGTAGAGCACGAGGTTTCCAACCTCGGTGCCGCGGGTTCGATCCCCGCCGCCCGCTTCCGTCCGTCCCTCTCGTACACTTGTTCGTACCAGTAAAGACTCGGGAGCGCGAGGAGGCCCGCACACTCCGTCGCTAGCGCGGCTGGTCGGCGAGCCGCTCGATCTCGCCTGCCGTCGGCTCGATCTCTCCCGACTCGAGCTCGGCCTTGATCTCGCGTGCGAGCGCACGTGCTTCCGAGTCCTGCTCCGGCTCGAGCACCGTGTTCAGCGAGGCGAGGACGACGTCTCCCTCGTGCAGCTCGACGCTCACCGTGTCGGTGCGCTCGGCCACGTAGGGATCGCGCGCCACCCCGACGTCGATCCGGATCGAGCGGCCGTCGGGAAGCATCGCGGTTTCGGAGATCGGATTCCCGCGGAGGCTCACGGCCAGGAGATGCCCTCCCGCCGAGAGGCTCGAAACATCCGACGGGGTGCGTATCGTCGCCCGGATGGAGGAGCGCCTCGTCCGCTTCCGACCGCGTGCGATCGTCGCCGTCCTCGGGATCATCCTCGCCGCGGTCGTTCTGATCCAGGTCATCCAGGTCGCCCGCGACGTCCTGATCTGGATCCTCGTCGCCGTCTTCCTCGCCGTCGCGCTCAACCCCGCGGTCGAGTGGCTCCAGGCGCACGGCGTCGCGCGGCGCGGGCTCGCGGTCCTGATCGCCTACTTCGGCGCCCTCGCGGCGATCGCCGCCCTCGGCGCCACCTTCGTCCCGATCCTGATCGAGCAGGTGAACAACTTCCTCGACACGTTGCCCACCTATGTCGAGGACCTGACGAGCGGACACGGCCGGCTCGGCTTCCTCGAGCGCGAGTATCAGATCACCGCCAGGGTGCGCGAAGCCGTGGAGGCGGGCGGCGCGGGCGGCGCGCTCGGGATCTCGGGGACGGCGCTTGCGATCACGAAGAGCGTGATCAGCGCGGTGATCGCGGTCGTGACGATCGCGTTCCTCACCCTGTTCATGCTGCTCGAGGGGCCGGCCTGGGTCGAGCGCTTCTACACGCTGCTGCCGGAGGGGTCACAGCCGCGCTGGCGCGCCGTCGGCCACGACATCTACCGGACGATCGGCGGCTACGTCACCGGCAATCTCACGATCAGCCTGATCGCCGGGGTCGTCTCGACACTGGTCCTGCTCCTCGTCGGCGTCCCCTTTGCGATCGCGCTCGGCCTGCTCGTCGCGATCCTCGACCTGATCCCGCTCGCCGGCGCCACGATCGCCGCAATCCTCGTCACGACCGTTGCCTTCCTCGACTCGACCACCGCGGGGATCGTGATTCTCGTCTTCTTCGTCATCTATCAGCAGCTCGAGAATCACGTGCTCCAGCCGGTCGTCTACGGGCGTACGGTCCAGCTCTCGCCGCTCGCCGTCCTGGTCGCGGTCCTGATCGGAGCCGAGCTCGCGGGCGTGGTCGGAGCCCTCGCCGCGATCCCTGTGGCCGGCACGATCCAGGTGCTTCTCGTCGACCACCTGCGGCATCGGCGAGAACGGCTCGTCGAGCGACCGGGAGTGGCGCCTGCCGAGCCTTGATCGACGAATAGCTCGTTCGGAGGATGGTCTCCGACCGCCGCGGCGCCGATCCGCCGGGTGTGGAGAGGGGATTCCTCGGAGGTCTTGCGGTACTGGCGGGCATCTTCGCGCTCGCAATCGACGTGACCGGTGCGGAAGCCACGGGCAGGTCGGCCCGGACGATCGACTCCGCAAACGCGCTCGAGGGTCAGGTGCTCGTCGAGCTGAACGCGATCAGGCGCGAGCATGGCCTAGTCCCGCTCCGGCCTGCGACCTCTCTCGACGCCGCCGCCGATCTCCACTCGCGCGCGATGGCCCGGCATGGCTTCTTCGCGCACGCGTCCCGCGATGGCAGCGGTTTCGAGAAGCGAGTTGAGCGCTTCTACGACTCGAAGGGCTACGGCAGCTGGTCGGTGGGCGAGAACATCCTCTGGGCCTCGCCGACGATCAACGCCTCGGAGGCGCTCCAGCGCTGGCTGAAGAGCCCGGGCCATCGGCAGAACATCCTGACTCCCCGTTGGCGCGAGATCGGCCTCTCGGTCGTTATCGTCGAGCAGGCGCCGGGCGTGTACGGCAACCGAGACGTGACAATCATCACCACGGACTTCGGCGCCCGCTCCTAGCCACCGGCCGGCGACCCAGAGACTCCTCGTCCGCTGCGGCGGCCGGTAGCTGCCCGCCCAGTGATCGCGAGTGCGCCCGGGAGGATTCGAACCTCCGACCCACGGCTTAGAAGGCCGTCGCTCTGTCCGCTGAGCTACGGGCGCTCGCCGACAGCGTATCGCCGGGTCCTGCGGCCTCTATCGTCCGGGAGTGCTCACGATCGGAATCGTCAGTCCGGGCGCGATGGGGAGCGCCGTCGGGCGCGCTTACGCGGCCGGAGGCGCACGTGTGGTCGCGACGCTCGCCGGGCGCAGCGCCCGGACGCGCGAGCTCGCGCACGGCCTCGAGCTGCTCGCCGACCTCGATGCGGTGGTGCGGGTCTCGGACATCGTGCTCTCGATCGTTCCGCCGGAGATCGGCGCAGCGGTCGCGGCGGACATCGCGACGGCCGCCCGGCGCACCGACGCCGATCCACTCGTCGCCGATCTGAATGCGATCGCACCGGCCACCGCGCGCGCGATCGACACCCGGCTCGCGGGCAGCGGCCTCGACCTCGTTGACGGCTCGATCTCCGGCGGACCGCCTCATTCGGACGGTTCCACCCGCATCTACCTCTCCGGTGCCCGTGCCGGGGAGCTCGCCGCCCTGATCGCCCCCGGGATCGATGCGCACGTCGTCGGGACGGAAGTCGGCATCGCCTCGGCCGTGAAGATGTCGACGGCGTCGGTCTACAAGGGGACGATCGGGCTGCTCGCGCATGCGCTGCTCGCGGCACACGCGAACGGCGTCCTCCCTCACGTGCTGGACGACCTGCGCGAGTCGCACCCCGAGCTCGTCGAGCGGGCGGCTAGCTCGATCGGGCGAGCCGCGACGAAGGCCGAGCGCTATGCGGGCGAGATGCGCGAGATCGCTACGACTCAGGCGGCGGCCGGCTTGCCGCGAGAGCTCTTCGACGGCTTCGCGGCGCTCTACGTCGCGCTCGCCCGCACCGAGCTCGCCAAGTCGGCCCCGGAATCGATCGGGTCGGAGGCGCGCCTCGAGGACGTCCTCGACGCGCTCGGCGCACGAGGTGGAGGCCGACCCGGCGAGGCAGACCCGCGACGAGTGGAGTAACCGGGCCGGCGCGGCGGCAGTCGTCCTCGGCCTTCGCGACGAGCGCCCGGCGGCCGAGCTCGCGTACCGCGGCCCCGGCGCTCGGTACCGAAACGCTCGATGGAGCGATCCGACGTTTGCCGCGCCGAAGCAGGGGAAGCGCACGAGGTAACGACACGAGGAGGAAAGCCGTGAAGATCGCGTTTCTCGCAACGGACATGTTCGAGCAGGTCGAGCTCACCGAGCCCTGGAAGGCGGTCGAGGCGGAGGGTTGGACACCCGAGCTCGTCTCCCTGCACGAGGGCGAGATCCAGGGATTCCACCACTTCGACAAGGCGGACACCTTCAAGGTCGAGCGCACGGTCGAGGAGGCCTCGGCCGACGACTACGACGCGCTCGTCCTACCCGGCGGCGTGGGCAACCCGGATCAGCTTCGCACCGACGAGAACGCCGTCGCCTTCGCGCGCGCGTTCTTCGAGCAAGGAAAGCCGGTCGCGGCGATCTGCCACGGCCCGTGGACGCTCGTCGAGGCAGGCGTCCTACGCGGTCGCACGCTCACGTCCTGGCCGAGCCTCCAGACCGACATCCGCAACGCCGGCGCGACCTGGGTGGATGAGGAGGTGCACGTCGACGAAGGGCTCGTCTCGAGCCGCAAGCCGGACGATCTCCCGGCCTTCTGCAACAAGCTCGTCGAGGAGTTCAAGGAGGGCAAGCACGCCGGCCAGAAGGCGTCCACCGAGCGTGCGTGACCAGCGGTCGGTTTCCCCTCAGCGGTCGTTGCAAGTTCGGAATCTGCTTTCCGCAGATCCCGAACTTGCGCCAACAAGAGCAGGTGGCGGACGGGACTCGAACCCGCGACCACCGGGACCACAACCCGGAGCTCTACCGACTGAGCTACCGCCACCGTGCTCGGACAGTGTAGCCCGACGAAATCGAGTCACCAGCGAAAGGGAGGTTCCATGAGACGAGTCCTACTGCTCCTCGTGGCACTCGCCGCGATTGCGGCTGCCGGCACACACGCGGCGATCGAGAAGGGCTTTCCCGAGACGATCCGGCTCCCGGACGGCTTCCAGCCGGAGGGGATCGCGATCGCCGGCACCACATTCTACGTCGGCTCGATCCCGACCGGCGCGATCTACCGCGGCGATCTCCGCACCGGTCACGGAAGCGTGCTCGTGCCCGGCGGCGCGGGCAGGGCGGCGATCGGCGTCGCGGCGAGTCACGGCCGTCTCTTCGTCGCCGGCGGGCCGACCGGGAAGGCGTTCGTCTACTCGGCAACGACCGGCGCGGAGCTCGCGAGCTACCAGCTGACGACGAGCCCGACCTTCATCAACGACGTCGTCGTCACGCGCACGGACGCGTGGTTCACCGATTCCATCAATCCCGTGCTCTACCGCATTCCGCTCGGCCCGGGCGGACGCCCCGGAGCGGCGACGGCGGTCCGGACGGTTCCGTACAGCGGCGATATCGCCTACGCGGCGGGCTTCAACGTGAACGGGATCGACGCGACCGCGGATGGCAAGCGGCTCGTGATCGTCCAGAGCAACACCGGCAAGCTCTTCACTGTCACGATGGCCGGCGAGACCCACGAGATCGATCTCGGCGGCGACACCGTCCGGAACGGCGACGGCATCCTGCTGGACGGCAAGACGCTCTTCGTCGTCCAGAACCGCGACAACAAGATCGCGCGGATCGCGCTCTCGCGGGGGCTCGACTCGGGTCGGATCACGGACTACCTGATCGACGCGGACTTCGACGTGCCGACCACGATCGACGATCTCGGCGCGCGCCTCTACGCGGTCAACGCACGGTTCGGGACGCCGCCGACACCGACGACGCGCTACGACATCGTGCAGGTGGCCAAGCACTGAGCCGGGAGCTGGGGCCGGGCCGACGTCGGGCATACTCAGCGTCAGCCCGGCCCCGTAGCTCAGTGGATAGAGCGGCAGACTTCGAATCTGCGCGCGGTGGTTCGACTCCACCCGGGGCCACTCCGTTCGAGTCGGCGAAAACGGCTTGGACATGCCGGTTGCGCCGTTTTGGGGTCTGCGGACGATCTCCGCCTTGAGCTGCCCTGAACCGCTGGTTCTGGGCGCAGAACCGGGGTCAGGTCTTGCATTCACACAATCCTGCCGAACCGTGTGAATACATCAGGCGAGCCCGGCCGAGCCAGGCCGCCTCTGACCGCGGTCGGGTCTTGACCCTGGTTCTACGGTGCGCTCTATCCTTGAGTCGCGCGGGCGTGGCGGAACTGGCAGACGCGCCGGGTTTAGGTCCCGGTGGGCTTCGGCCCTTGGAGGTTCAAGTCCTCTCGCCCGCACTGCTCCTAGCCGCCGGTCTGCGCGATCTCGCGGGCGGCGGAGCCCGTCTCCCGGGGGTCGCGTCGCGCGCCTGAGAGCACGGCTCTCCGGGTCGGCTAGCGCACTGTCCCCTTCGCTATCATCGACCTCAAAGCGTCGACGGAGACGAGTAGCGGGATCGTCCGGAGCCGAGAGAGCCGCCGGGAGCTGTGAAGGCGGTCTTCGGTCACCCGTGAACAACACTCCGGAGCTGCGGGAAGAACGCCCTCAATCCATTGTGATTGCAGGCTCAGTAGACCCCGTCGGTCGCCCCCGTCATCGGGCCCGAATCGAGGCCGCCGTGAGGCGGCGAAGTGCGGTGGCACCGCGGGAGCGCCTCCCGTCCGCACCTCCAGGCGATCGTCCGAGGAGGTGACCACCGATGCAACGCATTCACATCTCACGGCTTCCCGAGCACGTCGGCGAGCGCGTCGAGCTCGCCGGCTGGATCCACGCCCGGCGGGCCCTCAGCCGCGTCACGTTCGTCGTCCTGCGCGACGCCACCGGCCTCGCCCAGATCGTCGTCGACGAGGCAGCCGTGGAGCTCCAACCGGAAACAGTGGTCGACGTCGAAGGCGACGTCGTCGCGAGCGAGCAGGCCCCAGGCGGGCTCGAGCTCCACGCGCCGAGCTCACCGTTCTCGCGGCTCCCGCAGGGACGCCGCCGATCGAGCTGCGCCGGCCGCAGTCTGAAGGAGCAGTTGCCGACGATCCTGGATCACGCTGCCGTGGCGCTGCGCCATCCTCGCGAACGGGCGAAGCTCGAGCTCGCGGCCGCGACGATCGACGGCTTTCGGTCAGCGCTCGACGGGCTGGGCTTCACCGAGATCCAGACGCCGAAGCTCGTCGCCACCGCTACGGAGGGCGGCGCGAACGTGTTCCCGGTCGACTACTTCGGCCGTGCCGCGTATCTCGCCCAGAGTCCGCAGCTCTACAAGCAGATCATGGTCGGCGTGCTCGAGCGCGTCTACGAGACCGGCCCGGTCTTCCGCGCCGAGCCGCACGAGACCGCGCGTCACCTCGCGGAGTACGTCTCCCTCGATGCCGAGGTTGGCTTCGTCGAAGACCATCGAACCGTGATGGGCTTCGCGCGCGAGGCGGTCGCCGGGATGGTCGACGGCGTCCGGATGCGAGCCGCGGCGGCCGTTGACCTCCTCGAGCTCGAGCTACCCGAGGTGCCGGACCAGATCCCGGTCGTCCACTTCGCCGACGCGCAGGAACTGCTCGAGGAGCTGACGGGGGACGCCGTCGTCGGCGAGCTCGATCTCGCGCCGGCCCACGAGCGGGCACTCGGCGAGTGGGCGGCCCACGAGCACGGTTCCGACTTCCTCTTCGTCGAGGGCTACCCGATGGCGAAGCGGCCGTTCTACACCCATCGGGATCGGGCCACGCCCGCGTTCTCCGCGAGCTTCGACCTGCTCTTCCGCGGACTCGAGTCGATGACGGGTGGCCAGCGGCTCCACCTCTACGGGGACTACGTCGCCGCACTCGCCGCTCGCGGGCTCTCGCCGGAGCCGTTCGCCGGCTACCTCGAGGCGTTCCGGTTCGGGATGCCGCCGCACGGGGGCTTCGCAATCGGACTCGAGCGCTTCGTCGCGCGCCTCGTCGGCGCGTCGAACGTCCGCGAGACGACGCTCTTCCCGCGCGACCGGAGCCGATTGGCGCCCTAGCCGACGAGGCGACGAATGGCCTGCGCAGCTCGCCGCAGACCGGCTTCGTCGAAGAGGTGCGGGATGCAGTTGCCGATCTGGTGGGCCGGGCCGTCGAGGTCATCCGAGCCCGCGGCGGCGTTCAGCGCGTAGCGCACCGGGATCTCGTGGCAGACGATGAGCACGCGCGGCTCGTCACGGTCGAGTAGGCGTTCGAACGCGTCGGCGTAGCGCAGAGCCGCGTCGTCGAGGCTCTCGCCGCCCGGGAAGGGATCGGAGCGGACGTGCTCGTCCTTCCAGGCGCGATAGTCATCGATCGTCCGGCCCTCGAGCTCACCGATCTCGATGTCGTCGAGGAGCGGCTCCACGAGGACGGGCACGGCTCGACCCTCGAGCGCCAGCTCGGCGGTCTGCCGGGTCCGCCCGAAGCGCGTGTGCACGCAGAGCTCGAGCTCGAGGTGCGCGATCTGCATCCCAAGCGCGCGTGCCTCCTCCTCGCCCTGCGCCGTCAGGCGCACGGGAACGTCGGGGTCGCCGTTGATCCGGTGCGTGGCGTTCAGCTCCGACTGGCCATGGCGGACGAGGACGTACAGTCGCATCCGACTAGCCTACGTCGGTGCGCATCCTCTTCCTCTGCATCGGCAACGCGGGCCGCTCTCAGATCGCGCAGGCGTTCCTGGAGCGGAACGACGAGCACGAGGTGCGCTCGGCGGGGAGTCACGCCGAATCCGTGCTTCATCCCCAGGTCGTCGAGGTGATGTGCGAGCTCGGCATCGACCTCACCGGCCGTCGCCCGCGGCAGCTCGAGCCAGAGGCGGATGCCTCCTGGGCGGACGTGGTCGTAACGATGGGCTGTGGCGACGTCTGCCCGCGCCTGCCGGGTCGCGAGCACCACGACTGGCCGCTCGCCGACCCGATCGGCCAGCCGCTCGAACGAGTGCGCGAGATCCGCGACGAGATCGCTTGCCGGGTCGACGAGCTCGCCGCCCGACTCGACGGACGGCAAAGCTGCTCTGCTTGAATGAACGAGTGGCGACGACGGTCGAAGAGCTCGAGAACGATACGGTCCGATTGACGATCGAGGTTCCGGCCCACGATGTGCACCACGCCGTCGAGCACGCCACGAACGACCTCGCGGCGTCGGTCAAGATCCCGGGCTTCCGGCAGGGCAAGGTGCCGACGCCGATCCTGCTCCAGCGGCTGGGGAAGGAGCGGATCTACGCCGAGGCGGTCGACAGCCACATCTCGGGCTGGTTCTGGAACGCCGCGGCGCGTGTCCGCATTCGCCCGATCGCGCAGCCGCGGTTCGATTACGAGCTGCCGACCGAGGCCTCGCAGGACTGGCGGTTCCAGGCGACCGTGCCGGTGCAACCGAAGGTCGAGGTCGTCGACTGGACGACGCTCGAGGTCGGCCGTCCCGAGGCCGAGGTGCCGCAGGAGCTCGTCGAGCAGGAGCTCGAGGCGCTGCGCGACACCGTCTCCGAGCTTGTTCCCGCCGGCGACCGCGCAGCCCAGAACGGCGACATGCTCGTCGTCGACCTGATCTCGCCGAATGGCGACGAGCAGCGCGACACGGTCGTCGAGCTCGGCGCCGGCCGCCTTGTCGACGAGGTCGAGGCTGCGCTACGCGGCAGCTCGGCGGGGGAGCAGAAGACCGTCACCTACGAGCTCGCCGACGAGACGAGCGCGTCGGTCGAGATCCACGTCAAGGAGATCAAGGCGAAGGTGCTGCCCGAGCTCGACGACGAGCTGGCGCGGTCCGCGAGCGAGTTCGACACGCTCGCCGAGCTGCGCACCGACATCGAGAGTCGCCTGGGCGAGCAACTCGCCGACGAGATCGAGAACGCCTTCCGCGCGAATGCGGTCGACATGCTCATCCGCGCGTCGCGGGTGAATCCGTCCGGGCCGCTCGTCGAGGCCCGCGCCCGCGAGCTCCTGAACGGCTTCATTCGCTCGCTCGAGCGCCGCGGAATCGCGGCCGAGACGTATCTCGAGATCACCGGCCGCACGCCGGAGCAGCTCGTCGAGGCGATGACCGCCGAGGCGGCGCTCTCGGTTGCGCGCGAGCTCGCACTCGAGGCGGTCGCCGACAAGCTCGGGATCGCGGTCTCCGACGAGGAGGTGCGCGCGTTGGTTCGCGAGCAGGCCGAGGAGGCGGGCGAGGACGTCGAGGCCGTGCTCGAGGAGCTCTGGGAGAGCGGCCGGCACGAGGACCTGCGCGAGGATATCCGGCTCCGGACGGCGCTCGATCGTGTCGCGGCCGAGGTCAAGCCGATCGCGATGGAGGTCGCGGAGGCGCGAGAGGCGATCTGGACGCCCGACAAGGAGAAGCCCGATTCGGAAACGAAGTTGTGGACCCCCGGTAGCCCCACGTCTGGAACCAAGGAGCCTGCATGAGCCCGAACATCCCGATGGTGATCGAGCAGACCTCGCGCGGCGAGCGCGCGTTCGACATCTACTCCCGCCTGCTGAACGAGCGGATCATCTTCCTCGGCACGCCCGTCGACGACTTTATCGCGAACCTGATCGTGGCCCAGCTCCTACACCTCGAGTCGGAGGATCCGGACAAGGACGTCCAGATCTACATCAACTCGCCCGGGGGTGTCGTCTATGCCGGCCTCGCGATCTACGACACGATGCAGTTCATCAAGCCGGACGTGCAGACGACGTGTGTCGGGATGGCGATGTCGATGGGCTCGATCATCCTCATGGGCGGAGCGAAAGGGAAGCGGTTCGCGCTCCCGAACTCGAAGATCCTGATCCACCAGGGCTCGGCCGGATTCCACGGTCAGCCGACCGACATCGAGATCCAGGCCAAGGAAGTGATCAGTCTGAAGCGGCTCATGGAAGCAATCACGTCCAAGCACACCGGACAGCCGCTCGAGCGTGTCGCGAAGGACATGGATCGCGACTACTACATGACCTCCGCGGAAGCCGTCGAGTACGGGATCATCGACCGCGTGATCGAGCACCGCTAGCCGAAATCCTCCACTAGCCGTTTCCCCGAATCCGAGGTACAACGAGACATGGCCCGAGCATCCGACGGCAACGAGCAGCTCCTCTGCAGCTTCTGCGGCAAGAGCCAGCGGCAGGTCAAGAAGCTGATCGCGGGCCCCGGGGTCTACATCTGCGACGAGTGCATCGATCTCTGCAACGAGATCATCGACGAGGAGTTGACGACCCCGACCCAGCTCGACCTCGACAACCTTCCGCGCCCACGCGACATCTACTCCGTGCTGAACGACTACGTCGTGTCGCAGGAGGAGGCGAAGCGGACACTGGCGGTGGCGGTCTACAACCACTACAAGCGCGTCCGGATGGGCCAGGAGGACGGCGACGTCGAGCTGCAGAAGTCGAACATCCTCCTGCTCGGCCCGACCGGTTGCGGCAAGACGTTGCTCGCCCAGACGCTCGCGCGGATCCTGAACGTTCCGTTCGCGATCGCCGACGCGACCGCGCTGACCGAGGCCGGCTACGTGGGCGAGGACGTCGAGAACATCCTCCTGAAGCTGATCCAGGCCGCCGACTTCGACATCAAGAAGGCCGAGACCGGGATCATCTACATCGACGAGGTCGACAAGATCGCGCGCAAGGCCGACAACCCATCGATTACGCGCGACGTCTCCGGCGAGGGTGTCCAGCAGGCGCTCCTGAAGATCCTCGAGGGAACGGTCGCATCGGTGCCGCCGCAGGGGGGGCGCAAGCACCCGCACCAGGAGTTCCTCTCGATCGACACCACGAACATCCTCTTCATCTGCGGCGGCGCGTTCGCCGGGCTCGACAAGATCATCGGCCGCAGGGTCGGGCACAACTCGGTCGGCTTCGGCGCCGAGGTGCGCTCGTCGAAGTCCGAGGAGAGCGCCGAGATGCTGACGAAGGTGATGCCCGAGGACCTGCTCAACTTCGGCCTGATCCCCGAGTTCATCGGCCGCCTGCCGGTGATCTCGGCGGTGCACCAGCTGCGCCGCGAGGACCTCGTCCAGATCCTGATCGAGCCGAAGAACGCGCTCACGCGCCAGTACCAGCGCTTCTTCGGCTACGACTCGATCGAGCTCGAGTTCCGCGACGACGCGCTCTGGGAGATCGCCGACAAGGCGCTCGCGCGCGAGACCGGCGCCCGCGGACTGCGCTCGATCATCGAGAACGCCCTCCTCGACGTGATGTTCGAGCTGCCCAGCCGCAAGGACGTCTCCAAGTGCGTGATCACGAAGGAGACGATCTCGAAGGGCCTGAAGCCCACGCTCGTGACGAGCGCGGACGGGATCGTCGACGACCTCGCCGAGCTCGCGGAGGAGTCCGCGTAGCTCAGATTCGGCCCGGAGGTCGCCGGCCGGCCACGGCTGCGTCGGGGCGACGCCAGACGCCGACGCTGAGCTCGAGCCCGGAGACCTTCGTCCGCTCGTACGGCCGGTAGGTCGCGTCGACCGAGCGGCGCACGAGCTCGCCCATCGAGAGTCCGGTGCGGGCCGCCTCGCTGACGAGGAATGCGTGCTGGCGGTCGGTGAGGATGAACTGGGTTCGTCTGCTCATGGATGTAGATGGAGGTGTACACCTCCATCCCTGCTCGCTTTGACAACTTCGTCGCAAGCCTGCAACAAGGCTGCGACGAAGAGTCAGGCTGTTTTCAGCACCGCACCAAGACCCGGAAGCGCCTCCATGTCGCGCGCGGTCACCCGCTCGCCGCAGCCAGGGCACGAGAGGTGCGGCTGGCCGACAGCGCCGCAGGACCTGTGGCGGAGAGCGACGAGTGTCCCGTCCTTGCCCGTCTCGTACTTGGCGCCCCACTCCATCAGGCCGAGCAGGATGGGATAGAGGTCGAGTCCCTTCTGGGTGAGCCGGTACTCGAAGCGCTGCGGCCGATCCTGATATTCGCGGCGTTCGAGGATCCCGTTGCCGACGAGCGCCTGGAGACGGTCGGCGAGGATGTTCCGGGCGAGGCCTGTATTCCGCTGGAGCTCGCCGAAGCGGCGAACGCGGAGGAAGCACTCGCGCAGGACGAGCAGCGTCTGGCGGTCGCCGATGATCGAGGCGGTCGCCTCGAGCGAGCAGTTCTCACGGCCGAAACTCTTCCAGACCATTGGCGCAGCATAGACGAGTTGCAAAACAAAACCAACTCTTGTAGAGTCGGTTTCAGGATGCAACCGACCCGAGAGGAGCACGCGATGGAAAGCGCCGCACCGGATCGCTACCGCGTCGTCACCTGGCAGGACCCCGCAGCGCTCCACCGGGCAGCGCACGAGCTGACCGGGCTCGAGCTCCTGCACCGGATCGCCGGCCACCAGTTGCCGCCGCCGCCCGTCGCCGATCTCCTCGGGTTCGAGCCGACCTTCGTCTCGCCGGGTCTCGTCGTCTTCGCGTATGAGCCGCGCGAGGAGCACTACAACGCGCTCGGCACCGTCCATGGCGGGATCGTGACGACGATCCTCGACACCGCCATGAGCTGTGCCGTCCACTCCGAGCTCGAAAGCGGCGTCGCCTATGCGACGGTCGAGTTGAAGACGAGCTTCGTCCGGCCGGTCACCCTCGCCACGGGGCCGCTTCGGGCCGAAGGTCGCGTTGTCCACCAGGGGAGTCGCATCGCGACGGCCGAGGCGAAGCTCCTCGACGTGGCGGGCACGCTCTATGCGACGTCGAGCTCGACCGCGATGATCCTCGCCGGTCGCCGCGCGAAGCTGCTCGCCGCGTAATGTCCGTCGCCTTGGAGCGCTCGGGCCTCGACACGATTCGCGCGATCTTCGCCGGCGAGCTGCCCCCACCGCCGATCGCGGAGCTGATGGGCTTCCACGGCGCCGAGATCGAGCAGGGCCACGCCGTGTTCGAGTTCGAGCCCGGCCCGCAGCACTACAACCCGATCGGCTCCGTCCACGGCGGCGTTGCGATGACGCTCCTCGACTCGGCGATGGGCTGTGCGGTTCACTCGACGCTGGCGGCAGGCGTCCGCTACACCACGCTCGAGATGAAGGCGAACTTCGTCCGGCCGATGACGGTCGACACCGGTGTCGTCCGCTGCGAGGGCACCGTGATCCATGCGGGCTCGCGCGTCGCGACCGCCGAGGGCAGGATCGTCGACGCCGCCGGCAAGCTGATCGCGCACGGAACCACCACCTGCTTGATCCTCGGCTGAGCTGCCCTACACTGAAGCCATAGTCGCTGCCTGACCCCCGATACGATCGGCCGATGGAGCCGCTCTACAAGCCGCAGGGCGTCGAGGAGCGCTGGCAGCGCACGTGGGAGGAGGAGGGCCTCTACGAGGCCGACCCCGATTCGTCCCGAGAGAGCTTCGCGATCGCGCACCCGCCGCCGAACGTGACGGGCGATCTCCACCTCGGGCACGCGCTTCAGCTCTCGCTCGCGGACACGATCGTGCGAACGCGCCGGATGCAGGGCTTCAACGTGCTTTTCCAGCCGGGGTACGACCATGCCGGGATCTCGACGCAGAACGCCGTCGAGAAGCACCTCGCCAGCGAAGGAAAGACGCGCCACGATCTCGGCCGCGAGGCGTTCGAGGCGCGCGTCTGGGAGTGGCTGCACGAGTACGGCGGCAAGATCATGATCCAGTTCCGTCGGATAGGTGCGTCGCTCGACTACCGCCGCGAGCGTTTCACGATGGACGACGACTACGTGCGCGCGGTGATGCACTTCTTCGTCCACCTCTGGCGCAGGGGCTGGATCTACCGCGCGAACCGAATCGTGAACTGGTGCACGTTCCACCGCACCTCCCTCTCCGACCTCGAGGTCGCCCACGAGGACGTCGACGACGCATTGACCTACGTGCGGTATCCGTTCGCCGACGGTGATGGCCACGTCACCATTGCGACGGCACGGCCGGCGACGATCCTCGCCGACGTCGCCGTGGCGGTACATCCCGAGGACGAGCGCTATCGCGAAGCCGTCGGCAGGGAGGTGGTCGTCCCATTCGTCGGGCGGCGCGTGCCTGTGATCGCCGACGAGCGCGTCGAGCGAGGCTTCGGCAGCGGCTCGCTCAAGGTCACTCCGGGTCACGACCCGCTCGACTATGAGATCGGCCGCGATCACGGTCTGCCCGAGCTGACCGTGATCGGCCTGGACGGGAGGATGAACGAGTGGGCCGGCGAGCTCGCGGGCCTGTCGCAGGCCGAGGCCGAGGAGCGGGTGCTCGCATGGCTGAAGGAGCACGATCAGCTCGAGAAGCGTGAGTCGCATCGCCACACCGTGGCTCTCTGCGACCGCTGCAAAACGCGCATCGAACCGCTGATCTCGCTTCAGTGGTGGTGCGCGATGGACGAGCTGAAGCGGCCGGCGCTCGAGGCGCTCCGCTCGGGTCGCGTGCGCTTTCATCCCGAGTCGCAGCATCGATTCGCGATCGACTCGCTCGAGAACGCCCCCGATTGGAACATCTCGCGCCAGATCTGGTGGGGGCACCAGCTGCCGCTGTGGGAGTGCCCCGACGGCCACGTCACGGTCACCGAGCCCGAGCCCGAGCCCGAGTCGTGCGGCGTGTGCGGGTCGCGCGAGCTGACGCGCTCCACGGACGTGCTCGACACCTGGTTCTCGTCCGCGCTCTGGCCGTTCGCGACGCTCGGCTGGCCCGACGACACACCGGATCTGCGGGCGTTCTACCCGGGCGACATGAACACGACCGCCCGCGACATCATTCGGCTCTGGGAGAACCGGATGATCTTCGCGGGGCTCGAGGTGATGGGCGACGTACCGTTCAAGGACGTGGTGATCCACTCGCTCGTCCACGCACCGTCGGGTGGCCGGATGTCGAAGAGCCTCGGGACCGGCATGAACCCGATCGCGCAGATCGACGCGCACGGCGCCGACGCGACTCGCTACGGCCTGATGAAGATGGCCTCGTCGCAGGACGTCAGTTTCTCCGAAGGCGCGATCGAGGAGGGGCGCAAGCTGGCGAACAAGCTCTGGAACGTGTCGCGCCTGATTCTCCAGGCGAGCGAGGGCGCGGTTCCGGACGAGCGGCCGGCAACGCTCGAAGAGCACTGGATCCTGGCGCGGCTCTCGTCCACCCAACGCGCCTACGAGCAGCACCTCGAAGCGTTCGATTTCTCCCATCTCGTCGTGGATCTCTACCGCCTCACCTTCGACGATTTCTGCGACTGGTATGCCGAGGCGGTCAAGCAACGGCTCTACGACGGGGACGCGGATGCGCGTGCGACGGCGCTCGCGGCGCTCGAGCGGTTGCTCAAGCTGCTCCATCCGGCGATGCCGCACGTGACCGAGGAGATCTGGTCTTACCTCCCGGCCCGGGACTCGAGGCTGATCGTCGCCCCGTGGCCCGAAGTAGGAGACGAAACGAGGGCAGCCGTCCTCGATGCGGTGAAAGAGGCGGCGGCGATCTTTCGCCGCAGTGGAGTCCTGCCTCGGCTGGAGGTCGAGGAGCAGCGCATCTTCGACGCAGTCGTCAAGCCAGAGCGGGCGAAGGCGAACGGGAGCGCCGACGCCGAGCTCACTCGCCTGCGCAGCGAGGTCGAGCGCGGCGAGCGGATGCTCGCGAACGAGAGGTTCGTCGCGAACGCGAAGCCTGAGGTGGTAGAGGTCGAGCGAGAGAAGCTTGCCCGCTACCGGCGCGAGCTCGATGCCCTCGAACGCGTCTAGCTCCGCCGCCGAGTGGGTGGCCGTGCTGGCCGACGTCCACGGCAACGCGACGGCGCTCGAGGCGGTGCTCCATGAGCTCGCACGGGAGCGATCGGACGTGCTCGTCCACTGCGGCGACCTGACCTGGGGCCCGCAGCCGCGCGATACGATCCGGTTGCTCGACGAGTGGGAGGGGCCTGTGCTCTTCGTCCGCGGGAACGCCGACCGCCGCATCGTCGAGCTCGCGGCGGAGCCGCACGTGGAGACGGCTTCGCGCGCGGCTTGGATGGTCGACGCGCACGAGGCCCGAGATCGGGATCGCCTCTCTGCGTTCGCCGAGTCGGTGGCGCTGCAGGTCGAGGGCCTCGGCACCGTGCGCTTCTGTCACGGCTCCCCACGCAGCGACATCGAGCTCATCACCCGGGCGACGCCGAGACGCGGCTGGCTGCTGCGCTCGGCGGCGTCGACGCGGACGTGATCGTGACCGTGCACACGCACACGCAGTACAAGCGGGTCGTGCTCGGCCGCCGCCTCCTCAACCCGGGCAGTGTCGGCATGCCCTACGAAGCCGAGCCCGGCGCGTACTGGGCCTTGCTCGG
This sequence comes from Candidatus Gaiellasilicea maunaloa, assembly GCA_024330215.1. Lineage (GTDB taxonomy): Bacteria > Actinomycetota > Thermoleophilia > Gaiellales > Gaiellaceae > Gaiellasilicea > Gaiellasilicea maunaloa. Next base: position 39,509 of record JANDLU010000001.1, on the reverse strand, counting down.
GCCGGACGTTGAGTTCAGGCGCACGGAGTACGATGTCGAGCTGGCGGCCACTCGTCACCGCACGAGCGGCGATCCGGACGCCGAGAGGATGGTCGCGCTGCTCGCCTCGCCGCCCACGCAGGCCGAGGTGATCGAGGACGCCGAACGGCTGGCCTTCACGGAATGAGCGGCGGCGACATGGCTGCGTGGATCGCCTCGCTCAGCCCCTGGCCGGAGGCGTTCGGCCTGGGACGGATGCGAATGCTGCTGGCGAACCTCGGCGAACCGCAGCTCGCCTACCCGGCGATCCACGTCGTCGGCACGAACGGGAAGTCGAGCGCGACGCGCACGATCGAGGCGCTCCTCCTCGCGGAGGGGCTGTCGGTCGGGGCGACCGTCTCGCCACACGTCCGCGCCTGGGCGGAACGGATCGTGGTCGACGGCATCGAGGCCGACTTCGAGGACGCGGTGGCGCGAGTTCGACCCGAGGCGGAGCGGCAGGGCGCAACGCAGTTCGAGACGATCTGCGCGGCGGCATTCGCGGAGTTCGCGGCGCGTGGTGTCGACGTCGCCGTGGTCGAGGCAGGCCTCGGCGGGCGCCTCGACGCGACGAACGTGTTGCGGAGCCGTGTCGTCCTGCTCACGAACGTCGGGCTCGAGCACACCGACGTCCTCGGCGAGACACGGGAGCGGATCGCGGCCGAGAAGCTCGCCGTCCTCCAGGAGGGAACGGTCGCCGTCCTCCCCGACGAGGAGTTTGCCGAGCTTGCCGGCCCGAACGTCGTCGTCGGCGGCGCGCGCGAGGCGGCGAGCGCCTTCGTCGGCAAATTGCTCGAGCACGAGGTGGTCGTTGCCCTTCCCGGCCGGCTCGAGCAGCGCGCGGAGAACGAGATCTGGGACGGCGCCCACAACGCCGAGGGCGCCGCGTGGCTCGTCCGCAGGCTTGCGCCCGCCGACTACGTTCTCTGTGCCTCCGTGCTGAGAGACAAGGACATCGACTCGATGCTCACCGAGCTGGCGACGATTTCGCATCGGCTCGTCGCGACGGAGTCGACGAATCCGCGCGCGCTTCCCGCGGCCGAGCTGGCGCGTCGGGCCGCCGCAGACTTCGCGCATGTCGAGACGATCCCCGACCCTGCTGCTGCGCTCGCCCGCGCCCGCGAGCTCGGGCCCGTGCTCGTCACCGGCTCGCTCTATCTCCTTGCCGATCTGTCTGCGTCCGAGCTGGAGAGGAATGGGGCCTGAGCTGGCGAAAGCCCGCGAGCGTGTGACCGTCCTGGCCTTCGCGACCACCGTGTTCGCGCTGATCGTGGGCTCGGCGTTCGCGGTTGGCTATATCGTGGGCAAGCTCCTGCTGTGATCATCGCTCAGACCACAACGACGAACGACGATCTCTTCGGAGGAGTCAACGACTTCTTCGATTCAGGCGCGTGGATGATCCTGCGCAACATGACGATCTTCTTCGTCGTCGTCTTTTGGCTCGCGACGGCGTACTGGGTCTTCAAGGATGCGCGCAGGCGGGTCGACGACGGCCTGCTCGTCGGAATGGCGGTCCTCCTGGCGCTGGCCGCGCCCTTCATCGGCGCGATCATCTACATGTTCCTGCGCCCGCCCGAGTACCTCGAGGACGTGCGTGAGCGGGAGCTCGAGATCCAAGCGATGGAGGACCGGCTCTCCCGGGAAGAGCTCCATTGCCCCGTCTGTCGGGCGGAGGTCGAGGCGTCGTTCCTCGTGTGCCCGGTCTGCACGACGAAGCTGAAACAGGCGTGCGCCAAGTGCGCGAGTCCGCTCGAGGCGCTCTGGCAGATCTGTCCGTACTGCGCGACCCCGGTCGCGAGCACCGGCCTGCCCGGGGTCGACGCCACGCTCGCCGACTCGTGGACGGCGCCCCGAAGACGGGCAGCCGGACCGGAGTAGACTGCCGCGCGTATGGCGGTCGAGACCACACTCGTGCTCGTGAAGCCGGACGGCGTTCGGCGGGGGCTCGCCGGCGAGATCGTCGCGCGGCTCGAGCGCCGCGGCTTCGAGCTGCGCGGAGCACGGCTCCTGAAGATCTCGCGCACGCTCGCCCAGCAGCACTACGCCGAGCACAAGGGTAAGCCGTTCTTCGGCGACCTCGTCTCGTTCATCACCTCCGGCCGCGTGCTGGCGCTCGCCGTCCACGGCGAGACCGCGATCGCGACCGTGCGGACGATGATGGGCGCGACGAATCCGCTCGACTCGTTGCCGGGGACGATCCGCGGCGACCTCGCGCTCGAGCTGTCGGAGAACATCGTCCATGGCTCGGACTCGAAGGCGAGCGCGAAGCGAGAGCTCGGTCTGTTCTTCCCCGATGGCCTGGTCTGAGGCCGACGCAGCGCGCAACCGCGAGCTCTGGACGCAGACGAACGCGGACTACACCGCGGGGAGCGCGCCGGCGGCCTGGGCGCGCGAGGAGATGGGCTGGGGGATCTGGCAGCTGCCGGAATCGCAGCTTCGCGTCTTCGAGGGCATCGACCTCGAAGGTCTCGCGGTGGTCGAGCTCGGCTGCGGGACCGCCTATTTCTCGGCCTGGCTGGCGAAGCGCGGCGCGCATCCGGTCGGCGTCGACGTCACACCGGCTCAGCTCGAGACTGCCCGCGCGATGCAGGAGCAGTTCCGGCTCGAGTTCCCGTTGCTCGAGGCGAACGCCGAGGAGACCGGGCTCCCCGACCAGAGCTTCGACCTGGCGCTCTCGGAGTACGGCGCGAGCATCTGGTGCGACCCGTACCGCTGGATCCCGGAGGCGGCGCGCCTGCTACGACCCGGCGGCCACCTCGTCTTCCTGCGTAACTCGACGCTTGTGATCCTCTGCTCCGAGGACGAGGTGCCGGCGGTCGAGCGCCTCGTCAACCCCCAGTTCGGGATGCACCGCTTCGAGTGGCCCGACGGCGGCGTCGAGTTCCATCTCGCGCACGGGGAATGGATCCGCCTGCTCCGCGAACACGGCTTCGAGGTCGAGGCACTACACGAGCTGCAGGCACCGCAGGATGCGCAGACGCACGAGGCCTACGACTACGTCACCGCCGACTGGGGTCGGAAGTGGCCCGCCGAGGAGATCTGGAGGGCCCGGAAGCGATGAGCGCGAGGTCATGCCGAGCGCTACCTCGTCCGTCCGTCACGGTCACTACTCTTGGCTCCATGCAGCAGGGACTCTTCGATCAGCCGCCGGAGATCGACCTCACGCGGGATCCGTATGCCGAGAAACGCGAGTTCGGTCGACGTTTGGCTGAGGAGTTCGTGATCGACGAGGAGCAGGGATTCGACTTCATCCTCGCGTACGGATCGGAAACAGCCGCTCGGAATGCCCTGATCCAGCGCTGGTATCGCGACGAGGTCGAACGCCGCGACGAAGCAGCTTGACGCCCGGCAGCGGGGCTGACCAACCCGCGGCTCTTGCTGCGGCGCTAACCGCAGCGGCACACGAACACACGGGCAGCGAAGCCAATTTTCGCCGTAGTGCCGAGCGTGCTCTGGAGGAGAGCGCGGCGGCACTCGGCATCGAAGTCACGAGCGTCGTCGAGCGGAGCCTCGCAGGCGGACGTGCCGACGCTGTCTTCAACCGTCTTGTCGTCGAGTGGGAGCCGCCCGGAAAGCTGGCGGCCCATATCGGCCACCCCGGCAACAAGGACGCGGTTCAGCAGCTCGAGCGCTACCTGCGGGATCTCGCCGCGGAGGAGCGCCGCGAAGTAGACAGGCTCGTCGGGGTTGCGTGCGATGGCGCTTTCATGATCTTTACCCGGTACCGGATCGGCCGCTGGATCGTCGACGAGCCCGTTCCGGTCGACGCGCTCTCGGCAGGCAAGCTGCTCGAGAGCCTCTTGGCGACGCAGTCGGGCCGGGCGCTCACCGCCGTGAACCTGCTTGGCGATTTCGGGCCCGACCGACCGTTGACCCGGAGTCTCGCGCGGGCTCTCCTGGATCAGCTCAACACGGCGATCGGGCATGAGCCGGGCGGCTTAACGGCGCGGCTGTACCTGCAGTGGGAGACCTTCTTCGCCGTGGCCACGGGCGTCGTCGGAGCAGCCGATGAGTTGAAGCGAGACGCGCGGGAGCCGTTGGCGACGATCTTCGGTCTGCCGGAGAAGGATCTCGATCCGGCCCGCGCGTTGTTCGCCCTCCAAACCTATTTCGCGATCGTCACGAAGCTGATCGCGCTGCTTGCGCTCTCCCTCTTCGTCGAGGGCGTCGAGATCCGGGTCGACGAGCTCAAGGACCTCGACGACGAGAGTCTTCGGGAAGATCTCGAAGACCTCCAGAATGGCGAGCCCTTCCGGGCGAAGAACCTCGCGAACGCACTCGAGCCGGACGTCTTCGGCTGGTACCTCGGCGATTGGTCGAGCCGGGTGCGAGAAGGGCTTCGTGAGCTGCTGGCCCGGCTAGCCGACTACGACCCGAAGACGCTCGAGGTCAGTCCCGAGGACGCCAGGGACCTCCTGAAGGATCTGTATCAAGGCTTGCTACCGCGGCCCGTTCGGCACGCCCTCGGGCAGTACTTCACGCCGGACTGGCTTGCCGAGCGCCTGCTCCAAGAGGTCGGGTACGAGGGCCAGCCGGCGTTGCGGCTCGTGGATCCGTCGTGTGGAACCGGCACGTTCCTCGTGCTCGCGATCAACCGCCTTAAGGAGAGTCTTCGTCGTCAGCGCGTCCCGGAGCCCGAGATCCTCGAGATCGTGTTGACAAGGATCGTCGGCTTCGACATCGACCCGCTCGCCGTGGTCGCGTCGCGCACGAACTATCTGCTCGCACTCGGATCGCTCCTGCGCGCCGCGGGCAAACCACTCGACGTTCCCGTCTACCTCGCAGATTCGATCGTTGGGCCGGTCGAGGGCGAGACGCTCATGTCGGCGGGTCAGCTCGAGCTCCCGACAGCCGCCGGGACGTTCGCGCTACCTGCCTGCGTCGACACCGAGCGCGAGCTTCGGTTCGTCTGCGATCACGCCTCGCGAGGGATCGAGAACGGCTGGTCGGCGGACGAGTTCGGCCGGGCGGCAGCCGAGATCTGCGAGGCGTCAGCGTCGGAGCAGGACGTGTTGGAGGGGTTCTACGAGCAGTGCCTCGGTCTCCACCGACGCGGTCTCGGAACCCTCTGGCCCTACGTTCTCCGAAACGCGTTCATGCCCGCGTTCGTAGAGCGCTTCGATCTGGTCGTCGGCAATCCGCCCTGGGTGAACTGGGAAAGCCTGCCTCGGGCCTACCGGGAGAAGACGATGCCGCTGTGGCGCCGCTACGGCCTGTTCGTGCACGGCGGGATGGCGGCGATGATGGGAGCCGGCAAGAAGGACGTCGCCATGCTCCTCTCCTACGTCGTCAGCGACAAGCTGCTGCGCGACGGCGGCCGGCTCGGCTTCGTCGTGACCCAGACGGTCTTCAAAACGGCCGGCGCGGGGCAGGGGTTCCGTCGGCTCCGGATCGGCGAGCTGGGTGCTCACCTCCGTGTCGAGCAGGTCGACGACATGATCGATCTGCATCCGTTCGTCGGTGCGACCAACCGGACGGCGCTCTTCACCTGGCGGAAGGGAGAGCAGACGGTCTACCCCGTCAACTACGTGCTCTGGCAGCGGCTGCGGCCGGCGCGAATCTCGGAGGATGCGACGCTCGAGGAGGTGGAGGGGGCGACGCGCACTCGTGCGTTGGTGGCCGCGCCGGTGAGCGCCTCGGATCCGACCTCGGCGTGGCTGTCCGCTCCTGCAGAGCTCGTCGAGCCGCTCCGCAGGCTCGCTGAGACCGGCAAGCCTGCGTACGCAGCTCATGCCGGCGTCTACGCCGGGCTCAATGGCGTCTACTGGCTCTCGGTCGAGGGGCCGCCGGATCAGGACGGTCGCCTGCCGGTGTCGAATCTGAACGAGGAGGGGCGGACCCGGATCGCGAAGTCGCACGGACGCGTCGAGGCGGAGCTCGTGCATCCGCTCGTACGCGGCAGCGACGTCAGCCGCTGGTCCGCGAAGCCGTCGGCCCACATCCTCTTCGTCCAGGATCCGAAGCAGCGCTGCGGGATCGACGAGGAATCGATGCGCGATCGCTATCCGGGGGCGCTGCGTTACCTCGAGCAGTTCGAGACTCTGCTGCGGAACCGCGCCCTCTACAGGCGGTACTACAGCAACAAGACCTCTGGAGACGCCCCACCCTACTGGTCCATGTTCGACGTCGGCGACTACACACTCACTGAATACAAGGTCGTGTGGAAAGACCAAGCAAGTGACTTCACCGCCGCAGTTCTCACTGGCGACGAGCCGCTGGCTCTGCCGAACCACAAGGTCATCCTCGTGGCGTGCGAGAGCGACGACGAGGCGCACTATCTCTGCGGCGCGCTCAACTCGGTTCCGGTGCGACTCTTCGTGGCCTGTTACGCAATCGAGACGCAGATCTCGACCCATACGGTCACCTATGTCCACGTGCCCAAGTTCGATCCGAGGAGTCGGAGCCACCAGGCTCTCGCAGAGGCCTCTCGGCGGGCACACGAGGCCGTGGCGAACGGCCGGGCGCCCGATCAGAGCGCTGTCGACCGCGCGGCGGCGCGAATTTGGCAGCTGCGCGTGGCCGAGGTGGAGGCGATGCGCGTCTTCTTCGCCGAGTTGCGCAAGCGCGATCTGGCAGTCCTTTGAGCGGCAGCCCCGCGCCGCCGCTCCTCCTCGCCTCGACGAGCCCGCAGCGCCGCGCGATCCTCGGCCAGCTCGGGATCCCCTTCGAGGTCGTCGCGCCGGATTACGAGGAACACGACGCGCCGGGTGCCGACGTCTTCGAGCTCGTCCGCGAGCACGCGCTCGGCAAGGCCCGCTCGGTCGCAGCGCAGGCAGGCGACCGCCCCGTGCTGGCCGTCGACACCGCCGTCTCGCTCGGCGGAACGATCTTCGGCAAGCCGGCCGACGCGACCGACGCGGAGCGGATGCTCGAGGCGCTCGCCGGCGAGACGCACGTCGTCGTCTCCGGCCTCTGCCTGGTCACGCCCGGCTGGGAGCTCGTCGAGCACGACTCGACGCGCGTCACGTTCAGGCAGCTCACCCCGCGCGACCTTGCCGCGAACCTCGCCCACGCCGAGTGGGAAGGCCGAGCCGGCGCCTATGCGATCCAGGGCCGCGGCGCCGCGCTCGTCGAGCGGATCGAGGGCGACTACCTGAACGTCGTCGGCCTGCCCGCGGCGCTACTCGTCCGCCTCCTCGCCGAGCGCTTCCCCGGTCTCTATGGCCTGGGCTGAGGAAACGTCCGCGCCACCATCGCGTCCCAGAGGCGATCGGGGAGCAGCCGCCGCAGGGTCAGGAAGAGGCGGGCGGAGCCGGTGACGCGGTAGCGCGTGTGCGGTCGCTCGGCCGAGATCGCCTTCTCGATCGCGCGAGCGACCGTCTCGGGCCCACCGCCGAGCGTCCGCGCGATCGAGTTCCGGTAGGCGCCCGCCGTCGTGACCGCGACGGCCTGGTTGAACCCGTCGTACGGGCCCTCCGGATCCTCCGAGCGATCCGCGATCGTCCCCACTGCGGCGTCGGCGAAGCCGGTCCGGATCAGCCCCGGCTCGATCACGACGACGTCGACGCCGAAGCCCTGCACCTCGAAGCGGAGCGCGTCGCTGATGGCCTCGACCGCGTGCTTCGAGGCGTGGTAGTAGCCGCTGCCTGGGAACGTCAGCCGCCCTCCCATCGAGCTGACATTGACGATCCGACCGAAGCTCTGGCTCCGCATCCCGGGGAGCACGAGCTGGGAGAGGCGCGCGAGCCCGAACACGTTCGTCTCGAACTGGCGGCGCACCTCGTCGAGCGGAACGCTTTCGATCGCGCCGTTCAGGCTGTAGCCCGCGTTGTTGACGAGGACGCCGACGGCGCCCTCCGTCTGCTCGACGCTCGTGACGGCGGTCCGCATCGAGGCATCGTCGGTGACGTCGAGCTCGAGCAGAAGGCAGCCGGCCCGGCCCAGGTCGGCAATCGAATCGGTGCTACGCGCGGTCGCGTAGACCGTCCAGCCCGAACGCGCCAGCCGCTCCGCCGTCGCCCTCCCGATCCCGGACGAGCACCCCGTGATCAGCACCGCTTTCGAGACGTCCATCGCGCCAGTGTTCCAGACCTCGCCCAACCCCCAGCTACACTCGCAGGCTAGTCATGGGCTTCTTTCGATCGATGAGCGGCTTCGGAGGCCGCGATATGGCGGTGGACCTCGGCACCGCCAACACGCTCGTCTACGTGCGCGGGCGCGGGATCGTGCTCAGCGAGCCGTCGGTCGTCGCGATCGACGAGAGAAACGGCGAGGTGCACGCTGTCGGGGTCGAGGCGAAGCGGATGCTCGGCCGCACACCGGGGACGATCTCGGCGATCCGCCCGCTCAAGGACGGCGTGATCGCCGACTTCGACGTCACCGAGCAGATGCTCCGACACTTCATCCAGAAAGTGCACCAGGGTCGCTTCTCGCACCCGCGCGTCGTCGTCTGCGTCCCCTCCGGGGTGACCGGGGTCGAGAAGCGCGCGGTCGAGGAGGCAACGCTCTCGGCCGGCGCACGCAAGGCGTACCTGATCGAGGAGCCGATGGCCGCCGCGATCGGCGCCGGGCTCCCGGTCGCCGAGCCGACGGGGAACATGATCGTCGACATCGGCGGCGGCACGACCGAGGTCGCCGTGATCTCGCTCGGCGGGATCGTCGTCTCACAGAGCCTGCGCGTCGGCGGCGACGAGATGGACGATGCGATCGTCACTCACATCAAGAAGGAGTACAAGCTCCTCGTCGGGCAGCAGACGGCCGAGGAGATCAAGCTCGAGGTCGGCTCCGCCTACCGCATGCGCGAGGAGGTGCAGGCGGAGGTTCGCGGCCGCGACATGCTCACCGGGCTCCCGAAGACGGTTGTCCTCAGCTCCGAGGAGATCCGGCACGCGCTCGACGAGCCTGTCGCGCAGATCATCGACGCTATCCGCTCGACGCTCGACAAGACCCCGCCCGAGCTCGCCGCGGACATCATGGATCGCGGGATCGTGCTCGCCGGCGGCGGCGCCCTCCTGCACGGGCTCGACGAGCGCCTGCGCCACGAGACGCAGATGCCCGTGCACCTCGCCGAGAGCCCGCTCACCTGCGTGGCGGTCGGCTCCGGCCGCAGCCTCGAGGAGTTCGACACGTACGACCGGGCGGCGCGCGCGAGACCGCGGAGAAACGGAAAGCGCCGCTATTGAGCGCTTCCGGCACGGGCACGTGCCGACGAAGGCGCTAGAGTAAGGCGCTCGTGCCACGCAACCGCACCGCAAGATCGGCGGTGCTGGGCTTTCCCGTCCGGCGTCCCGTCCAGCGTCCGTTCACCTCTCGCACCAGCAGCGCGCTTCGGCGCCGGATCGTGCTGGGCGGGCTGGTGCTCGCCGCGCTGGTCCTGATCACGATCTCGTTCCGCGAGTCGCAGGATGGGCCGCTGCACACCGTCCAGGCCACCGTCGCCAGCGTTCTGCAGCCGATCGAGGTCGCGATCAACCGTGTCGCTCGCCCCTTCGAGGATGCCTACGGCTGGATGGCCGGGCTCTTCTCGGCGCGCGACGAGGCCGAGCGCTTGCGGCGCGAGAACGCCCTCCTCCAGCAGCAGGTGATCCAGAACGAGTCCGCGCTGCAGGAGAACGTCGACCTCCGTCGCCTGCTCGAGTACCGCAACGCGCCCGCGTTCCCGGCCGATTTCGAGCCGTTAGCCGCGGAGGTGATCGCGCGTCCGACGAGCGCGTTCGAGCAGGAGCTCGTCGTCTCGGTCGGCTCTGCCGACGGCGTCCGGACGTATGCGCCGGTCGTCACGCGCGAGGGGCTCGTCGGCCAGGTCACGCGGGTGACGGACCACGCGGCGCGCGTGCGCCTGCTCACCGACGAGCAGAGCGCCGTCTCCGCCGTCGCGCTGCGCGGCGGCGCCGGCGGGATCGTCGAGCACGGCCAGGCGGGGGACTCGCTGATCCTCAACCGCGTCCGCAAGGACGGCGTCGTCAAGGCGGGCGATGAGATCGTGACCGCCGGGTGGCGCTCGGGATCTCTCTCCTCGCTCTATCCGAAGGGGATCCCGATCGGACGCGTCACGTATGTCGGCCAGCTCGATACCGACCTCTACAAGCAGGTGCAGATCCGCTCCGACGTCGACTTCTCCTCGCTCGACTCCGTGCTCGTGCTCGTCAGCCGCAAGCCGACGCCTGTCCTCCCGTGAATCTCGGCGACCATGGGATCGTCGGTGGGATCGTCTTCGTCGCCGCGCTCCTCCAGGCGACGATCTTCGCCTCGCTCGACGTGCTCGGCGGCACCCCGGACGTCCTCCTCCTCGCGCTGCTCGGGATCGCGCTCCTGCGCGGCGCGATCACCGGCGCGGTCGCAGGATTCTCCGGCGGGCTGCTGCTCGACGTGATCACGCTCGACACGCTCGGGGTGACGGCGCTCGTGCTCGCGCTCGCCGGCTACTGGGCCGGGCGCTACGGCGAGACGACCGGCCGCGGACGCGCGCACGCGCCGATCCTCGCCGTGATCGTGGTCACCATCCTGGCCGCCCTGTTCGGCTTCGTCCTCCACTTCCTCCTCGGGGAGGAGGTCTCGGTGCGGCGCGCGCTCGTCGAGGCGCTCGTCGCCGGGCTCGGGCTGAACCTGATCTTCGGAGGACCGGTCTTCGCGCTCTGCCGCTCGCTGCTCGAGCGCGGGGCGAAGCGTCCGGCGGAGGTACGGCTCCTTGGCTAGGAGCTCCAGGCGCTCTCCTTCCGGCCGGTTCCTCCCCCCGGACCCGCGCGTGACCGAGCCGTATCGCTTCACCCCGCAGCTCGCGCTCCGCGTCGGCGTGCTCGGCGCGGTCGCGCTGGCCGTCTTCGCCGTCCTCTTCCTCCGACTCTGGGCGCTCCAGGTGCTCTCCGGCGACAGGTACCTGAACGCGGCGCAGGAGAACCAGGTGCGGACCGTGCGGATCGAGGCGCCGCGCGGCTCGATCCTCGACCGCAACGGCACCGTGCTCGTCTCGAATGTGCCGGGCACCGCGGTCCGGATCTGGAAGAGCGATCTCCCGAGCGAAGGGCGCTACGCGATGTTCAGGCGGCTCTCAACAGTGCTGAAGGTGCCGCTGCCGCGGCTGACCCGGGCGCTCGAGGACTCGAAGGACGACCCGCTGACGCCGATCACGATCAAGACAGCCGTGCACGAGGACCAGGTCATGTACCTGACCGAGCGCGTCGCGGAGTTCCCGGGTGTCCAGATCGTGGGCACCTATCTCCGCGACTACGAATACCGCGCGCTCGCCGCGCAGATCCTCGGCTACGTGGGCGAGATCTCCCGCGAGGAGCTCGCCGTGCGGAAGCGAGACGGCTACCGCGGCGGCGACAAGCTCGGCAAGTCCGGAGTCGAGCGCGCATTCGACCGGTATCTGCGCGGGACACCCGGGGCGGCCCAGGTGCGCGTCAATTCGGTCGGCACGCCGCAGAGTCCGCCCGAGACGAAGGAGTACCCGACCTACGGCTCGAGCGTCCGGCTGACGATCGACGTCGGCCTCCAGCAGGCGGCCGAGCAGGCGCTCACCTTCGGGATTCGGACTGCCATCGACAACGAGTCGTACAACGCGAACGGCGGGGCCATCGTCGCCCTCGATCCGCGCGACGGCGCCATTCTCGCGCTCGCCTCGAACCCGACCTACAAGCCGTCGGTCTACGTCGGCCGGGCCGATCCGAAGAAGCTCGAGCCGCTCGTCGACGATCGGGTCGCGAAGGAGCGCAACTATCCCGGGATCAACCGCGCGCTCGCCGGCCAGTATCCGCCCGGCTCGGTCTTCAAGCCCGTGACTGCGCTCGCTGCGATCTCGGACGGGCTCCTCTCCCCGTACCAGTCGATCCAGTGCACGCCGGTCGCCTACTACGGCGAGGACAATCACGCGTTCAAGAACTGGAACCCGTATACGAACCAGCCGATGACGCTCCCGACGGCGCTCGCGCAGTCGTGCGACACCTACTTCTACGAGGTCGGCAACCGTTACTACGAGCGCGGCGAGATCGAGCGCGCCTACTGGACGCGGATGCAGGACTGGGCGCGCAAGTTCGGCTTCGGCCGGATCTCCGGACTCGACATCGGCGGCGAGACGCCGGGGCTCGTTCCGACCCCCGCCTGGCGCAAGGAGACCTACGAGGGAATCGACCGCGCCTGGAACCCCGGCGATCTGATCCAGCTCGCGATCGGCCAGAAGGACGTCACCGTCTCGCCGCTCCAGATGGCTCGGTTCTACGCCCTGCTCGCGAACGGCGGCAAGCTCGTGACGCCGTATCTCGTCTCCGCGGTGGAGCAGCCCGGCAACGACGGCTCGCCGCCGATCACGAAGCGCACGTTTCCCCCGGCGCGTCCCGAGCCCGTCGACGTCGACGCGGCCGGACTGTCCGTCGTCCGCGACGGCCTCTATGCCGCAACCCACGACGCTCTCGGAACCTCGTCGGGCGTCTTCGGGAGCTTCCCCGTCCCGGTCGCCGGCAAGACGGGCACCTCGGAGAAGGTGGTCGATCTTCCCGGCTACGGCCCCGGACACCTCGAAGACCAGTCGTGGTGGTGTGGTTGGGGACCGTTCGACGTCTCCACCTACGGCGACCGCGGCCCGATCGTCGTCTGTGCCGTGATCGAGAACGGCGGTCATGGCGGGACCGCGGCCGCGCCCGCGGCGCTGCAGGTGTTCGAGCGCTGGTTCGGTGTCGAGGCCGGCGTCCAGGGCGTGGTGGCGAGCGACTGATGGAGACGAGCTGATGCTGGACGTTTCCACCCGCTCCACCCCTCGCCAAGGCGTCGACGTCCTTGCCTATGCGCGCCGGCTCGACTGGCTGCTCGTCGCGGCCGTGGGCGCGCTTGTCGCCTACGGCCTCTGGGCGGTCGCCGGGATCACCCGCTACGACGTCGAGGACGACGAGCGCTACTACGTGATTCGCCAGGCGATCGCCGTCGGTCTCGGCTCGGTTGCGCTCCTCGTCGCGCTCGCCGTCGACCCCGATCGCTACCGCCGCGCCCAGCGCGTGATCTTCGGGAGCACGATCGTCCTCATGGTCCTGGTCTTCCTGCTCGCCCAGGAGACGCGGGGCTCGAAGCGCTGGATCGACATCGGGCCCTTCCAGTTCCAGCCCTCCGAGTTCGGGAAGCTCCTCTTCGTGCTCGCTCTCGCGGGCTTTCTCGCCGATCGGGCGCGGCGCCTGGACGCCGGCGTCGTCCTCCAGGCGGTCGGCCTCGCGCTGATCCCGATCCTGCTCGTCTTCAAGCAGCCCGACCTCGGCACCTCGCTCGTCTACTCGGCCGCCCTTGCCGCGTGCCTCTTCGCCGCCGGAGCGCGCTGGACGCACCTGCTCGCGCTCGCGGCCGCGGCGGTGGCCGTAATCCTCAGCGTCGTCTGGCTCCTGCCGAGCGCGGGCGTCGAGGTGCTGGAGCCGTACCAGAAGGAGCGGCTCACCGGCTTCGCGAATCCCGACCGCGATCCGGGCGGGACGACCTACAACGTGACGCAGTCGATCACCGCGGTCGGCTCCGGCGGGCTCGACGGCCGCGGCGTCGCCGGCGCGACGCAGACGCGGCTCGACTACCTACCGGAGCACGCGACCGACTTCGTCTTCGCCTCCTTCGCCGAGCAACGCGGCTTCTTCGGCGCGGCGCTCCTCCTCGGGCTCTACCTGCTCGTCGTGTGGCGGGGGCTGCGGATCATCACGGTCGCACGGGACGCCTACGGCGCGATCGTCGCCGGGGGGATCGTGCTCGCCTTCCTCTTCCAGATCTTCGTCAACGTGGGAATGACGATGGGGATCGCGCCGGTCACGGGAATCCCACTCCCGTTCGTCACCGTCGGCGGCTCCTCGATGGTCGCGAATCTCGCCGCAATCGGCGTTCTCCTCTCGATCCATGCGCGCGGAAACCTCGGCCGGCGGCGGTCGTAGTGGCCGCGAAGCTCCACCCGCTCGCGATCTGGGGACTCGTCAAGGAGACTCGGACGGCACTCGAGGACGACCGCCCGCTGCTCGTCACCGGCGCGCTCGCCGAGACGCTCGTCCAGGAACTGGCTCGCGGCGGCACTACCGGCGCTGTCGGCTCGCACGGCTCGCCCGAGCACGCCGCCGCGCTCGTGCGCGTACTCGCGGGCGGGCCGACCGAGGACGACGTCGAGGCGCTTCGCGCCGCTGACCGAGCGGGTGTCCCGGTGATCGCGGTGCAGACGGGGACCGAGCGCTTCGACGTCCCCTACGTGCTCGCCACCGACGTCGTCGCGTGTCAACCCGGGGCGGGCTTCCCCGTCGAGGAGATCGCCCGCGTCCTCGCCGCGCGACTCGGCGAGAGCGCGACGCCGCTCGCGGCCCGGCTGCCGATCCTCCGCGATCCCGTCTGCGACGCGTTGATCGAGTCGTTCTCGCGCAAGAACGGGATCCTCGGCGCCGCGATCTTCATTCCAGGCGCAGACCTCCCGGTGCTGACGCTGAACCAGGTGCGGCTCGTCCTGCGGCTTGCGTCCGCACACGGGATCGAGATCGACCAGCAGCGGCTGCCCGAGGTGCTCGGGACGGTGGCGGCGGGTTTCGGCCTGCGCGCGGCCGCGCGCCAGCTTCTCGGGGCCGTGCCGATCGCGGGCTGGGTGCTCAAGGGCGGAGTCGCCTACGCGGGGACGCGCGCCGTCGGCGAGGCAGCCCGGCGGTACTTCGCGGCCTCCGCGGCCTGATCGTTTCGGCCTATTTCTGATCGCTCCGTAAGTTCGGAGCGGTTGGGGGGTTCCTCTTGCGAAAACCACTCGCGAAAGGAGCCCACCCATGAGCATCGTCGAGACCGAACCCCCGGAGACCGAGACCGAGGCCGAGCGGATCGCGCGCTGGCGGCTCGAGCAACTCGTCCACGCGGGCTTCGAGGAGACCGCTGCGGTGCGGCTCGCAGCCGAGCCGCACGTCGACCTGCACCTCGCTTCCAACCTGCTGCGCCGTGGCTGTCCCGCGGACACCGCGCTGCGAATCCTGCTCTGAGAAACGGAGGCCGACCGATGTCAGCCAAGACCCTCATTTTCGCCCTGTCGAGCATCGCGGCCGGGCTGATCGCGGCAGCCGCGATCTCGCGCGGCGGCACTCCGCTGCCGACCCTGACGTGCGCCGGTGAGACCGCCACGATCATTGGCACGGCCGGCCCCAACGAGATCGTCGGCACGTCCGGTGACGACGTGATCGTCGGACTCGGCGGCGGCGACCGCCTCGACGGCGCCGGCGGACGCGACATCGTCTGCGGCGGCGGCGGCAACGACACGCTCGCGGGAGGCGCAGGCAGTGACAGCCTCTACGGTGGCCACGGCGACGATCGCCTCTCGGGTGGGCCCGGTGGTTACGTCTACTGGACCGGCGCACTCACGGACTGGGAGGGATTGTACGGCGGACCTGGCCACGACCAACTCGACGTCCGCGATCTTGCGTGGGGGCCGCCCGCCGGTGACAGGTGCTTCTCGGACGAACTCGTCGTCGCCTGCCCGAGGGCCCGTCCTGCGGGAGTCCTCGACTGAGCCGGCGGCTCTCATGGCTGTCTCATCGAGCAGGGCTACCGTCGCTTCCACTGCACTTCGACGAAGGGACTCACGATGAGCTCACGACTGACGAAGATCGCCGCCGGGGTTGCGGCGCTAACTGCTTTCGCACTCGGCGGGGCGGCACTCGCCGGCGCCACGGGCGGCGACGATTCCGATGGCGCCGACCGCGAGCTGACCGGGGCGACGCTCCAGCGGGCCAGCGCAGCCGCGCTGCGTGCGACCGGCGGCGGCACCGTGAACGAGACCGAGCGCGATTCCGAGAACGGCGCCGTCTACGAGGTCGAGGTGACGAAGCCGAACAGGTCGACCGTCGACGTTCGCCTCGACGAGAGCTTCAGCGTCGTCGCGATCGAAGGCGACGGCAACGAGGACGAGGGCGCCCGCGACGGGTAAGGAGGCTCGAGGCGGGGCGCTCCGTGTGCCTCGCTCCATGTCTCAGACACGGTGCCAGAGACGGTGCCAGAGACGGTGCCAGAGACGGTGCCAGAGACGGTGCCTGACACGGTGTCTGAGACGTGCTCTCTCACCACGCTCTCATCTCCAGGCGCGAGAATCGGCGGATGCGGGCGCTGATCGTGGAGGACGACGTCAAGCTGGCCGCGCTCCTGCGGCGCGGGCTCGTCGAGGAGGGCCACGTCGCCGACGTCGCAGCGACCGGCGACGACGCGCTCTGGATGGCGGGAGCCACCGACTACGACGCAATCGTCCTCGACGTGATGCTCCCTGGAATCGACGGCTTCGAGGTGTGCCGGCGGCTGCGTCGCAGCGAGGTCTGGTCGCCCGTCCTGATGCTGACGGCGCGCGACGCGGTCGAGGATCGGGTCGAGGGCCTCGATGCGGGCGCGGACGACTATCTGACGAAGCCGTTCTCCTTCGCGGAGCTGCACGCGCGGCTACGCGCGCTCGGTCGCCGCGGCCCCGTCGAGCGCCCGCCCGTACTCGAGGTCGGCACGCTTCGGCTCGACCCGTCCACGCGGCAGCTCTGGCGCGGCGACGCGGAGGTCTCGCTCTCGACCAAGGAGTTTGCTCTGCTCGAGACGTTCATGCGCCGGCCGGGTCAGGTGCTCTCGCGCTTCGACCTCCTCGAGCACGCGTGGGACTACAGCTACGAGAATCGCTCCAACGTCGTCGACGTGTACGTCCGCTACCTGCGCGAGAAGATCGATCGGCCCTTCGGCGAGACCTCGCTCGAGACCGTTCGCGGGGCCGGCTACCGGCTGCGTCGATGAGGCGCCTGCCGATCCGTCTGCGGCTGACGCTCGGCTTCACGCTGGCGATGGCGTTGCTCCTGGCGGCGACGAGCGTTTTCCTCTTTCTTCGGCTCGCGGCAACGCTCGACGAGACCGTCGACGATGCGCTCGAAGCGCGCACGGCGGAGCTGAAGCAGCGGCTGGAGCAAGGTGACCTTCGGCTGTCGAATGCCGACGAGGACGAGAGCTTCGTTCAGGTCATGGGAGAGCAAGCCCCGGTTGCCGCTGCGACGCCGAACGTCGGTCTGGAGCCGGTGCTCGCGCCTGCCGAGGTTGCGCACGCACGCGCCGGAGCGATCCGCCTGGAACTCGACGCGGTCCGAGGTCTCGAAGGCAGGGTCCGCGTGCTCGCGACGCCGGTGCAGCGCACCATCCTCGTCGTCGGCGCCTCGTTGGAGGAACGCGACGAAGCGCTGGCCGGCCTACTCGGCGAGCTCGCGCTGATCGAGCCCGTTGCGCTCGTGCTCGCGGCCCTGCTCGGCTACGCGCTCGCGACGGCTGCGCTGCACCCGGTCGAGTCGATGCGCTCCGAGGCGGCGGCGATCTCCGCCGCGCAGCCGGGGCGGCGGCTCTCGCTTCCGCCCACGAAGGACGAAGTCTCGCGGCTCGGCGAGACGCTGAACGCGATGCTCGGCCGCCTCGAGGGCGCGCTCGCTCGCGAGCGCAGCTTCGTCGCGGAGGCGAGCCACGAGCTGCGCACACCCCTCGCCCTGCTGAGGGCGGAGCTGGAGCTCGCGTCCAGCCGGCCGCGCTCGCAGGCGGAGCTCGAGGAGGTACTTCGGTCCGCCGCCGAGGAGACCGACCGGCTCGCCCAGCT
This sequence comes from Candidatus Gaiellasilicea maunaloa, assembly GCA_024330215.1. Classification (GTDB taxonomy): domain Bacteria; phylum Actinomycetota; class Thermoleophilia; order Gaiellales; family Gaiellaceae; genus Gaiellasilicea; species Gaiellasilicea maunaloa. Next base: position 21,976 of record JANDLU010000001.1, on the reverse strand, counting down.
TGCCGACGACCTGCTCGTACTCGCCCGGTCCGATGGGGGTCACCTCCAGATCCTGCGGGCACCGATGTCGGTCGCCGACCTCTTCGCCACGGTTGCGCGGCGCTTCCGCAGCCGCGCCGAGCACGCGGGCCGGGCGGTCGAGGTCGGCGCGCCGGAGGCGCTCTCGATCTCGGCAGACCGGCTGCGGCTCGAGCAGGCCCTCGGCAATCTCGTCGAGAACGCCTTCCGGCACGGTCGTGGGCCCGTCCGGCTCGCGGCGCTCGAGCGTGGGGACTGTGTGGAGCTGCACGTCGAGGACGAGGGGGCGGGTTTCCCCTTCGAGTTCCTGGCGCGTGCCTTCGAGCGCTTCGGCCGGGCCGACGAGGCGCGCTCCGGTTCCGGTGCAGGACTCGGGCTCGCGATCGCCGAGGTGATCGCCGTGGCCCACGGCGGTTCGGCGCACGCTGCCAACCGGGCGAGCGGCGGAGCCGACGTCTGGCTCTCGATTCCATCCGCGTGAAGCTCCTCCGTCCGGTCCGGATCCTAGAGTCGGCGCAACCGACCGAGAGGGAGGGCACATGGCAGGCAAGCACACGGCAGGCAGTCGCACTGGAGCCGGGGAGCATGCGGAAGAGCTGTTGCTGATCGAGGAAGCCGACGCCTGGTTCGAGTACCTCGAGGCGACCAGAGGTCAGAACGAGAAGCGTTACGCCGAGGTTGAGCCCTGGGCCTACGCTCGACTCTCCCAGCGCCTTCGCGCGGTCCGGGCGCGGCGCGCTCGGCTGAGCCCCGCAGCCGCATAGGCCGCCGCCGAGATCGGGATCCGCTCGCCGTCGGGCGTGGCTGCTAGCCTGTCCGAAGGCCATGCCTACGTTTTTCATCACTCGCAGCGCGCGACCGGCCGCATCCGCGGCCGTGTCTTTGCGCGCGCCCATCCTAGGAGAAGCATTTGTCACCCTGGTTTCGACGAAAGCGCAAGAAGGACGAGCAGCAGGTAGCCGAAGCGACGCCTGCACCGGAGGCCCCGCCTGAGGCGGTAGCACCCGATTCACCGGAGTCATTCGGAGTCGGCGACGAGATCGGAACGGATGGCGCACCGAAGCGCCGTCGCGGCAACCGCGGTGGACGTGGACGTAGGAAGCCCGGCACCGCGACCCTCGGCGAGCAGACAGCGCCCGAGCGGACGGAGCAGGTCGGGCAGGCGCGGCACGAGCGCAAGCCCCAGGCCCAGCGGAGCCAGACGGGAGAGCGGAGCCAAGCCGGCGAGCGCAGCCAGCGGCAAGAGCGCCGGGCCAACCAACAGGGCAATCGCCGACGTGTCCCGCAGAAGCGGGCGCCGCTCCCGAAGGCGAAGCGCGAGCTGCTGATCTCGGTCGACGTCGGCGAGCAGCGCGTCGCGATCCTCGAGGACGACCGTGTCGCCGAGGTCTATCTCGAACGGCCGGACAAGCGCTCGATCGCCGGCAACATCTACCTCGGCACGGTCGACAACGTCCTGCCCGGAATGGAGGCGGCGTTCGTCGAGATCGGGCTCGAGAAGAACGGCTTCCTCTACGTCGACGAGATCGTCGTGCCCGAGCTCGAGGGCAAGCGCCACGGCAAGAAGATCACCGATTTGATCGCTCGCGGCCAGGAGATCCTCGTCCAGGCCGTCAAGGATCCGATGAAGACGAAGGGCGCCCGGCTGACGACGGAGATCTCGCTCCCCGGCCGCTTCCTCGTCTTCGTCCCGCAGGGTGAGGGTCTCGGCGTCTCGCGCCGGCTCGACGACGCGGAGCGTGCGCGCCTGAAGGAGATCATCAAGAGTCTCGACGCCAAGGAGGGCGGGATCATCGTCCGCACCGCGGCCGAGGGCGCCTCCGCCGAGGACATCGAGCGCGACCTCGTCTTCCTCCAGCGGCTCTGGAAGACGATCCAGGCCAACGCGAAGGCCGCCAAGGCGCCGGCGCTCGTCTACCAGGAGGCCGAGCTGCCGCTGCGGATCGTTCGCGATCTCTTCGCGGGCGACTTCGAGAGCGCCCAGATCGACCACGAGCGCACCTTCAAGCGGATCGTCGGCTACCTGAAGAAGACCTCGCCGCACATGCTCGACCGGGTGCACCGCTACAAGGAGAAGACGCCTCTCTTCGAGGGCACGGGCGTCGACGCTGAGATTCGCTCCACGCTCTCGCGTCGCGTCGATCTGCCCTCGGGTGGCTACCTCGTCTTCGACTACGCCGAGGCCTTCACCGTCATCGACGTCAACACCGGACGCTTCGTCGGCTCGCGCTCGAAGAGCTCCGGCGCCCGGCTCGAGGACACGATCACGAAGAACAACCTCGAGGCCGTGAAGGAGGTTGTTCGCCAGCTGCGCCTGCGCGACATCGGCGGGATCATCGTCATCGACTTCATCGACATGGCGAACCCGAAGAACCGCGCTCACGTCGAGGAGGCGTTGCGCAACGAGCTCGAGCGCGACCGCACCAAGACCTACGTCGTCGAGATCTCGCCGCTCGGCCTCGTCGAGATGACGCGCCAGAACGTCACCGACGGTCCACGCGAGATCCTGACCAAGAAATGCCCCACCTGCGACGGCGACGGAATCGTCGTTTCGGAGGCCACGGCCGCGATGGAGGTCGAGCGACGCCTGCGTGTGCTCGCCGCCGGCTCGCGAGCCCAGGCGTTCCGCGTCGAGGTCAGCGCGCGCACGGCGGCGCTGCTGATCGGCTCCGGCGCCGACCGCCTCACCGAGATCGAGGCCGCCTCGAAGAAGCGCTTCTTCCTGGTACCGAAGGAAGGTGCGCATGCCGATCATCTGGCGGTGCTCGAGGAGGGCAAGCTCACCGACCTCCAGCCGGCGTCGCCTGTGGCCGAGGGCTCCGAGGTCGAGCTGAAGCTCGTCGAGCTCGGCCTCCACGACGCGCACGCGGCCGCGGGCAAGCTCGACGGCCTCGACGTGATCGTCGGCGGCGCCGCGAAGCTCGTCGGCAAGAAGGCCAAGGTCCGGATCGAGCGTGTGCTCGACGGGTCGGCCTACGCGACGCTGCTCTCCGGCGGCGCGACCGCCGCGCAGGATGCGATCACCTTCGAGAGTGAGGCCGAGAAGCCGACCCGCGCACCCGGCCGGGCCAGGAAGGCCACGGAGGACGCGGCGGAGACCGAGGCCGAGGAGCTCGGCGACGAGGTCGAGGTCGAGACGGGGACGGCCGAGCTGGACGTCGATGCCGAGGCCGACGAGGAGACCGAAGGGCAGAAGACCGCGGAGGACGAGAAGGCGCCGGCGAAGAAGAAGACGCGTCGGGGCTCGCGCGGCGGGCGCAACCGCAAGAGGAAGTCGGTTACCGACGCAGACGCAGATGCGGATGGCCTCGCCGATGTCGCACTCGAGACCGACGAGACGCCTGTCGACCCGAGCGCAGAGAACGAGCCGGATGCGCTCGCGGCGACGGGGCCGAAGCCGCGCACCCCGCGAATCCATGTCCCGCGCTTCGATCTGGACGAGGACGAAGCGAAGCCGAAGCCGCGCTCGCGGGCGAAGCCGCCCCTGGCGCTCGTCGGCGACGAGCCCGGCGACGAGGCAGTGGAGGTCGAGGCGGTCGAGGCCGAAGCGGATACCGGGGCCGGGCTGGACGACGACGGACGCGAGCAGCCGGCGAAGAAGAAGACCCGGCGCGGCTCGCGCGGCGGACGCAATCGGAGGAAGCCTGTCGTCGTCGGCGAGAACGGCGACGCTCCCCAGGAGCGGCGCGACGAGGTCGCGCCCCCCGCTGCCGCGGCGGTGGCGGCACCCGACCGGCCGGCGAGCGAGCCTGCGACCGATGACCCCGCCACCGATGTCCCCGCCACCGATGTCTACGTCCCGATGTCCGAGTGGGGCGACGAGATCTAGGTCTAGAGACCTCGTGTCCGCTACAATCCTCCGGCTTGCGGGCGCCAGCCCGCGTTTCGCACGCCTATGAGCTCTTACGCAATCATCTCCGTCGGCGGCAAGCAGTACCGCGTCCACGAGGGCGAGCGTCTGCTCGTCGACCGACTCCCGCACGGCGAGGGCAAGACCTTCGAGCCGACCGTGCTCCTGACCGGCGGCGGCGACGGAGGCCCGAACCTCGCTCCGAGCGTCACGGTCACGGCGCGCGTCGTCGCTGACGTGAAGGGCGAGAAGATCCGGATCGGCAAGTACCGCCCGAAGAAGGGCTACAAGAAGCACACCGGTTTCCGCGCCAGCCTCTCGCAGATCCAGATCGAGTCGATCGGCGCCTCGAGGACCAGGAGGAGCGAATCGGCGGCGACGGTCGATGCGCCCACGGAGCCCGAGCGCGTCAAGGGGATGCCGGCCGCCTACGACGAGCTGACCGTGGCGGAGATCAAGGAGCAGTCGACCGGCTGGAACCGGCCGATGCTCGAGGCAGCACTCGAGTACGAGCAGGCGAACGCCGCCCGCAAGGGTGCGCTCGCTGCGCTCGAATCCGCACTCGCCTCCAAGGAGGATGACAGCTAATGGCACACAAGAAGGGTCTCGGCTCCTCCCGGAACGGACGCGACTCGAACGCCCAGCGCCTCGGCGTCAAGGTCTTCGGCGGCCAGGAGATCAAGGCCGGTGGGATCATCGTCCGCCAGCGCGGCACCCGCTTCCGCTCAGGCCCGGGCACCGGCCTCGGTCGCGATCACACGATCTTCGCGACGCGCCCCGGCACGGTCGAGTTCCGCACGAGCGGCGAGAAGCGCTTCATTGCCGTTCTTTCCGACTGACGTCGGAAAGAACGGTTAGAAGAGCGCTTGTTCCGCGATCGCGCCCGCATCGAGGTGCTAGCGGGTCGCGGCGGCGACGGCGGGCTCAGCTTCCGGCGCGAGAAGCACGTGCCCCGCGGGGGGCCGGACGGCGGCGACGGCGGGCGCGGCGGCGACGTGATCCTCGTTGCGAACGCGGATCTCCGCGACCTCTCGGCCTTTCGCCAGAAGACGAGGTTCAAGGCGGGCCGCGGCGAGTCCGGCCGGGGCTCCCGCAAGCACGGCGCCGACGGAGAGACGATCGTGCTCGAGGTCCCGGTCGGCACGCAGGCGACGACGCCCGAGGGCGACCTCTCCGATCTCAAGACGCCAGGAGCGCGCGTCGTGCTCGCGCGCGGCGGTAACGGCGGCCGCGGTAACGCTCGTCTTGCCACCCCGACCCGCCAGACACCGCGCTTCGCCGAGGTGGGCGACCCGCCCGGGCAGGCCGAGGTCGAGCTCCACCTGAAGCTGCTCGCCGACGCCGCGCTCGCGGGACTCCCGAACGCCGGCAAGTCCTCGCTCCTGCGCCGGATCTCGAACGCGAAGCCGAAGGTGGCCGAGTATCCGTTCACGACGCTCGCTCCGGTTCTCGGCACCGTCGAGTCGCCGGACGGCGCGCAGCTGACCGTCGCGGACGTCCCGGGACTGGTCGAGGGCGCGAGCGAGGGGATCGGCCTCGGCCACGAGTTCCTCGCTCATCTCGAGCGCGCACGCGTGCTCCTGCACGCAATCGACGCCTCGGAGGACGACGTCGAGGAGCGCTTCCGGACGATCGACCGCGAGCTCGCGCTCTACGGCGCCGGGCTCGACGAGCGGCCGCAGGCAATCGTCCTCAACAAGATCGATTTGCTCCTAGAGCCGCCGAGCTTTCGGCTCGACGACCCACGAATAGTCGGGATCTTCCACGTGTCCGCGCTCACGGGGGAAGGCATCGAGCAACTCAAGCGACGGCTCTTCACGCTCATTCCTCCTGTTCCTCCGGTGCCGGAGATAGCCGAGGAACCGGAGCTCGAAGAATTCCGGGAGTACCGCCCGCAGCCGCCCGCGCGCCGCGCGTACCGGATCTACCGTACCGATCGTGGCTTCCGGATAGTCGGCGAGGCGCCGCAGAGCGAGGAGCTCGAGGCCGCGCTGAAGGCAGCCGGAGCTCGCAAGGGCCAGGAGATCGAGCTCGGCGACGAGACGCTCGAATGGCAGTAAGGCAGCCGAGAGGGATCGGGATCTTCGGCGGGCGCTTCGACCCGCCGCACCTCGGTCATCTCGCACTCGCCCGGGCTGCCGTCGAGCATTTCGGGATTGACGAGCTCCACGTGACCGTCGTCGCGGACGCGGCGCACAAGCCCTCCGCGGCGCCGGCGGCGGACCGGCTCGAGCTGGCCCGCCTGACCTTCGCGGAGCTCGGCGCGATCGTCGAGCTCGAGGAGCACCGGTACACGGTCGATGCGCTCGAGGCGTACGGCTACGACGACGCGATCTTCCTGATCGGCGCCGACGAGCTCACGGCGTTCTCGACCTGGAAGGAGCCCGAGCGGGTGCTCGAGCTCGCCCGGCTCGGCGTCGCCGCGCGACCCGGCTACAAGGCACCGAGGGCCTCGCCGCGCATCGAGCGCTTCGAGCTGGAGCCGGTCCCGATCTCCTCTTCGGAGCTTCGCCGTCGCGCCCGGGAAGGAGAGCTTCTCGACGGGCTCGTCGTCCCCGCAGTCGCCGCCTATGTCGCGGCGCACGGCCTCTACGTCCGGACATGACGGCTACACTGAGCGGTCTGAGCTCTCTCGATCAAGCACGCCGGATCGCCGCTGTCGCAGCGGGCAAGCTGGCCGAAGACGTCGTCATCCTCGACATGCGACCCGTGTGCGTCTACACGGATTTCTTCGTGCTCGCGACCGGTCGGAACGCGCGGCAGACGAGGTCGATCTACGACGAGGTCCATGCCCAGCTCAAGGCCGAGGCGAAGCTGACCCCGCGCGCGACCGACGGCGCTCGCGAGGCGGAGTGGATCGTCGCCGACTACCTCGACGTCGTCCTCCACGTCTTCACCCCCGAGACGCGCGCGTTCTACCGCCTCGAGGACCTCTGGGGCGATGTTCCCGCGGTCGAGCTCGAGGCGGCCGCAGGCTGAGCGACGACGCTGCGAAGCTGACGCTCACCTAGCCTGGCCGGCGCACTTTCGTGACAGCTTCGTGACGGAGTCGTTGAGAAGCCGTCCGGTCGCGCGACTAGACTGACGTGCTGATGAGTTCAGCTCAGTACGAGTCGATCGAGCAAACGCTGCTTCTCCTCTCCGAGGCGAGGGAGAGAGCGGAAGGCGCGGCTCGCGAGATCGCGGAGGCCGGTGGGCCGGAACACCTCGTCGCGGCGCTTAGCGCGACCGACCAAGAGTTGCTCGCGCTGCACCGCCGACTCCTGGACGACGCCTACTTCCGCTCTGCCGCGACCGAGACGCAGCTCGCTCTCGACGCCGCCTAGGCTTTCGGCGGTTTTCGCTCTGCGGCCGTCGGCTCGGGCAGCTCCGAGGCCAGGAAGAGCGGTCCTACGACGATCTCGTCGAGCCACGAGTCGAGTTTCGGCCCAAGTGCCACGGTTCGCTCGATGACCCAGATCACGCGGAGCAGCTCCTCGCTGAACTCCGCAGGCCACGTCGTCGGGCGGATCTTGTCGAGCTCCGACGAGCGCCTTCCCGCGCCGACTTTCATCCGGTAGTCGAGCCAGGAGCCGACCACGTCCAGTCCGGAGACGGAGAACTCGCGCACCGCCTTAGAGACGGGCGCGAACGTGCCCTCGCCGACATGGAGCGTCTGCGTCTCCTCGTCGTACTCGTGCCGCTCCGGGTATTCGCCTGTGGTCTGCGGCACCGGCTTCACCGCCTTCGCAGTGCTTGGCGGGATCCTTCCAGCCCGCTCGCTCGCAGGAACGAAGCGCTCCCCGAACGTGTGCAGCCAGATCAACTTCCGGCCGAGCTCGATACCACGGCGGAAGAGCTCGGGATCTCGGGTGAGCGGAATCCGCGGGCCCGGAATCTCGAGCTCGTCGGCGAACTGCCCAACGTAGTTCGGTGCAACAAGCACCGCATAGCAGTACGTAAACAGATCCTCGGCTGTGGGTTCCACCGCGGAAGGCGCAATCGTCTCCAATAGTCCCGCGGGAAGGCGCTTCGCTGTCCCGCCAGAGCGGCACGACGTGCTTCGCGCCGAACGAACCGCGGTAGTGATCCATGTCCGGGATGAGGTGCGTGACGACCGCCGCCGGCCCATCGCCCAAGAGACCAGACAGCAGACTCGTCATGAACAGCTGTCGTGAGCTCTGGCTCGCCCAGAGCACTGGGCGGATGAAATCTCCAGCTCGTGTGTCGCCGAGGCAGAACTGGCGGTCGAAGAAGCGGTAGGCGTACGGAACGGGTGCAGGAGTGTCTAGATCCTTCGGCACCTTCCTGTCCCGTGTCTCCCGGAAGAGCGCCGGCCGGGCGTCCGCGGCAGCCGTCGCCAGCGCCTGCCAGCGCCGCAACGGCGTCTCTCGCTCGGGTGCGATCGGCCAGGTCCGTTTGAACTGGACGCCCGAGTGCTGCCACGGGAAGAGATCGGTCAGCGCCGGCCAGGAGAAGAAGTCGGCATCGCTCTCGGGAAGAAGTGGTTCGTCCCAACCGGAGTAGCAGTCCTGCCAAGCGATCGAGTCGAAGCCGCCGATTGCGGCCAGCTTCCCGAGCTTCGCCGACCTCGACCCCTCGATCCGCGCATAACCCACCGTCGCAGGCGTCTCTGTGTCGCCAGGCCCATGGCGAACCCCGACCGCGATCGCCACTGGGGTCTGAATTGCGAACACGTTCTCGCTTTTGCGGGCGGCGCGCCCCTCGCCGCCGAGATCGATGATCCAGAGCTCGTCGAAGATCTCGCGCAGGTGCTGGCGCATCCCGGAGAAGCCCGGCCCTCGCAGGTAGGAGGACGCGGTGATGAAGCTGACGACGCCACGGCCTGCTGACTTCGGATTCTCGAAGACCTTCCAGAGCGCCCAGCGCCAGAAGTAGACATACAGGTTGTAGAGGTTCTTGGTGTGGACGCCCGGTGTGCCTGCGATGAACGTCTGCAAGATTCCCTTCCCGGGCTTGTCTTCGTCGCCTCGCTTGATCCACCGTCCCTGGCGCTCGTCACTCTCGTCGTCAGGCTCGACGGTCTCGCGGAAATACGGAGGGTTGCCAATGCATACGAGCACCGGGAGTTCGGCCTTTACCTTTCGGGCGCGCGCGTTCTCCGCCGCCAGCTTCTTCTCGAAGAGCGGAGCGTGCGCGAAGCCGGGCGGCGCCTTGTAGGGGCTCTCGAGCGTGTCGGTCAGGTACACCTGCACGCCGTCGGCGGGGAGCTGACCGCCGCCTCCGATGATCTCGCGTGCCAGGCGGAGGTGGGCGACCGCATACGGGCCGATCAACCGCTCGAAGCCGTGGAAGTTCCGTGCCATAGCCGTTGCTCGCGGGCCACGCTGGCCGGGGCCGTACTCGTCGACAACCGCATCGAGCCCGTGCTGAAGCGCGGCGAGGAGGTAGGTGCCAGTGCCGACTCCGGGATCGAGCACGGTGACGTCGTCGGAAGCGAAACCCAGTGCCTTCCCGAACCGGTCGCGGAGCAACTCGGCGACGAGCGTGACCTGGGCGCGAACCACCTCCGCCGGGGTGTAGTAGACGCCGGTTTGCTTGCGCAGCTTCGGGTCGTACGCTGCGAGGAAGTCCTCGTAGAAATAGAGCCAGATGTCGTTGTTCTTCGCAGACTTGACGAGGATCTCGGGCTGGACGGCCGTGATCGCTCGCTCGAGCAGCCCCACCGCGGACTCGACCTCGTCGCGTGCCGCCTTCTGCTCGAGGACCCGTAGCACCTGGGCGAGGAGCCCGTGGCGGGCATCGAGGCGGTTGGCTGCGTGCGCGGGCAAATCGGCCTCTCCTTCGACCCTCGCGAGCAGCAATGCGTACGTGACGGTCTGCGCGTACGCGTCGGCGAACTGGGCGTCGGTCGCATCAGGGAAGAACACGTCGCGCCACTCGTTCGCGAGCGCAGAAAGCGCGGACGTCGAATCGGCAAGAGCCGTGCTGACGTTCTCCCGCAACAATCGGGTCAGCGGCGCCAGCAACGAGGCGAGGTCGCGCGGCGTCTTCGGCACGATCGGGTTCCAGCCGAAGAAGTCGCGCAGCAGCTCCTCCAGCAGGATCGCTTCCTTCGCGCTGTAGCTCGCCGCTCCGTTGGCGCGGACATCGCCTGGTGCGGACACGACCGTTCCGACGAGGCTTCCCTCACGGTAGAGCGCCCACTCGTTCCCGTCCGTGTAGACGAGGTTCGGGTGATCCTTGAACTTCGCGAACTGCTTGCGGTCGTGCTCGTCGGTGAATGAATTCGGCCTCGCACCTTTCCCGGGCGCCTTCAACTCGACATGGCCGATCAGGAGCATCGCATCAGAGACGCCGATATCGGGCCGGACGCCCAGCTTCGTCAGTGCCTCGGTACGTGTGTTGATGGCGAAGCCGAGGGCGCTCCCTGCCTCTTCGAGCAGGCGCGGGACGAACAGCTTGAGCTGATCCTCCGCCTGAGCAGGGATCGCCATGCTCGAACTGAAGTTCGCGGTCAGCTCTGCGCCTAGGTTCCTGAGGAGCTGGAGCATGATCGGCCCTTCGGTCATGCTGTCAATCATGCTGATAGTCGTGGACGACGCTGTAGCCACCGGTCGGCTTGGGCCGGAATCCGTCGAGACCGCTAGAATCCGACTGTCCCAGGGGCCATAGCTCAGCTGGGAGAGCGTCTGGCTGGCAGCCAGAAGGTCGCCGGTTCGAGCCCGGCTGGCTCCATCAAGACTGGCGATTCAGACCACGAGGCCCTGTCGGGGCCTCGTGGTCTTTTCAGCGGTATCGCGGAGCGTCAGACGGTCTCGGCCAGCAGCCCCGCGGGGCGCTCGTAGCTCGCCGCCACGCCCTGCTCCATCCCCGACTCGAGGACGGCATCGCGCGCCTCCTGCGACTCGTAGAGGACCGTGAGCGTTAGCTCGCGGAAGACGCCGTCCATCCCCATCTCCCGTCCCCTCCTCGTTGCGCCAGACGTAGTCGGGACGGCCGCCGCTGCGCGTCGCGGCCGCGCGAGATCAGCCCGGCTCGCTCGAGCACCTTCAGATTCTTGGAGATCGCGGGTTGGCTGATCGCGAACGGCTCGGCCAGCTCCAGCACGGACGCCTGACCCGATGCGAGCCGGGCGAGGATCGCCCGCCGGGTCGGATCCGCGAGCGCGGCGAACGTCGCATCGAGACGCCCTTCCTGTGCATAACTCGACGGTTGCAAACCGTCGGTGAACTCACATGCAGCGCGAGGTCAAGTCCGCTCGCGGTGCACTGCGACCCCGGCGATCACGAGCGCGATCCCGGCGGCGTCGAGCCACGACGGAAGCTGGGCCAACACGATCGCGCCGATGATCGTCGCCGTCGCCGGCAGTAGCGCAACGAGCAGGGCGTACGTCTCTCGGGCCAGGCGCGCCATCGCGAGCTGGTCGCAGACGTACGGAATCACGGAGCTCGCGATCCCGACGCCGATTCCGGCGCCGAGCGCGACGGGGTCGATGAGCGCGGGGAGGGCGTTCCAGCCGCCGAGCGGCAGGGCGACGACGGCCGCGACGAGCATCGCTGCGCCCAGCCCGTCGATCCCGCCGAAGCCGCTCCGCTGGGCGACCCGGTGACCGAGCAGGATGTACGCCGCGAAGAGAAAGGCGTTCGTGAAGGCGAGCACGAGCCCGAGCCGCTCATCGACGAGCGCGACGTTCGTGAGCATGTAGACGCCGACGACGGCCAGCGCGACCGCGGCGGCGTTCCGGCCGGTCCGGGCGCCGAGCGCGGCCAGGACGATCACGGGCAGGAACTCGATCGCCGCGACCGTCCCGAGCGGAAGCCGGTCGATCGCCAGGTAGAAGCAGACGTTCATCACGGCGAGCACCGCGCCCATCGCGAGCACGGTGCGGCGCCCGTCCCGATCGAGCGCCGCAAACGCGCGCCAAGGCTGCCGCCACACGGCGAAGACGGCGGCGGCGCTCGCGATCCGAAGCCAGGCGACCCCGGTCGGCTCGAGACGCGCGAAGAGCAGCACCGCGAAGGCCGGGCCGAGGTAATGGAAGACCGCGCTACCGACGAAGAAACTCGCCGGCGGAGCGCCCGCAATCGCTTGAAAGAGTCGCGAGCGCACGCCCTGAATTGTCGTCACGGGGACGTGAAAGCGGAATGGGCGATCGAAGGAAGATCGCCCATTCCGCTTGGGGAATGACAGTGGATTCGCTCGATTGCAACCCGGAGCAGCCCGTCTCTAGCCGGATGAGACGTCGATGTAGGCATAGACCCGGAAACCCAGGTAATCCTCGCTCCGCGACTCGAAGACGACGTAGGCGTCGTGGCCGAACGGCATCCCGCCGTAGTCGCCGCCGATCACGTCGTCGCGGAGGTTGTCGAGGTCCAGGGCCTTGTGCGCGCAACTCACGTCCCAGCTCTCTGTGCCAGTGTCGTAGGAATCGCAGCCCAGGAAGTCGGGGCCACTCGAGTCGAAGGCGGTCGGCGCGCCTCGATCTCGTTCTCGACCTACGATCCTGAGCGCGAGGTGTCGAGGCGCGTTCCCGACGAAGATCGGCGCCAACGGGTGCTGAGGCTGGAAGCTCGATCCCGTCGCACGCTTGGCCTCTCCGTTGAGATGTCTCCGCGTGCCGTTCACGAAATGATCGAAGCGGATCTCGCCCTTGTTCGCCCAGACGCAGCAGTCGTGATCCGCGTCGTTCAGGATCTCGATCTTCCAGAGCGTGATCCGCACCGTCCGTTCTTCGTGGTGGACTGCGGGTGGCAGTGGGGGCGGATCGAGCGTCTCGAACGTCCCGACGCGGTAGGCGGTGCGGCCTTCGTGATCGGTCGCCGAGACGACGATGTGGTAGCGCGTGCCGGCGGTGAGGCTGTCGAGGCTGAACGTGTGCGAGAGGTAGTAGTTCCACGTCTCGAGATAGTCGTCCGGGAACGGAACCCACGGCTTTCCGTCGATCGAGCCGGGCGCCTGGTCGCTGACCCAGATCTTGATTCGCGCGGCGGTGTCCGTCTCGACTGCGAGGGAGCCCCCGGTCATGGACGGCGTCACGAGCGCCTTCTTGATGCACTGGGCGCCGCAGCCGAGGCCCGAGCCGAGCCCGATCGGACGGGTCGGCGGTGCTGCTGCGGCGACGGCTCCGGTCGTGAGGAGCAGTCCGATCATGAACGTCGCGATTCTGAGCATCTCGTCCTCCTTCGTTTCGGTTGTCCCGAGGAGAACCTGCGAGGATGCGATTCCTTACGGCGGCGAGCCTCACGAGCGCGGACGTCGAGCGACGATCGAAGGCAGAGTTCGCGAGCCGCTTGAAGATCGAAGGAACGGAGGCCGATGAGCAGCGAACCGGGAAGGATCGACGCCACCGACCGCAGGATCCTCGGCGAGCTTCAGGAGGACGCGCGGCTGAGCATGGCCGAGCTCGGCCGGCGGGTCAGTCTTTCGCCGCCCGCCGTGGCGGAGCGCGTCCAGCGCCTCGAGCGAGCCGGCGTGATCACCGGCTACCGTGCGGTCGTCGAGCCGAAAGCGCTCGGCTTCCCGCTCGCCGCGGTCGTCCGCGTCCGGCCGGCAAGCCGCCAGCTCCACAAGATCCCCGAGGTCGCACGCGATACTCCCGAGGTCGTCGAGTGCTACCGGATCACGGGCGAGGACTGCTTCTTTCTCAAGCTGCACCTGCGCTCGATCGACGACCTGGAGGAGATCCTCGACCGCTTCGTCGTCTACGGCCAGACGACGACATCGATCGTCCACTCCTCGCCCGTCGCGCCGCGAGCACTTCCGCTCGACGAGAACGCAACGCGTGAGAGGTTGGCTTTGTGACGAACAGGCAGGTCATCCTTGCCGCTCGTCCCGTCGGAGTTCCGCAGGAGTCGGACTTCGCGCTCGTCGAGTCGCCGCTCCCGGAGCTCGGCCCGGATGAGGTGCTCGTCCGCGCGCAGTGGCTCTCGCTCGACCCGTACATGCGCGGCCGGATGAGCGAGGCGCGCTCGTACGCGAAGCCGACCGGGATCGGCGAGGTGATGCCCGGCCAGGTCGTGGGCGAGGTGGTCGAGAGCGGCGACCGCCGCTACGTGCCCGGCGATCTCGTCGTCGGGCAGCTCGGCTGGCAGGAGCACGCCGTCGCCCGCGGCAGCGCGTTGCGGAAGATCGATCCGCGGCTCGCGCCGGCGCCCGCGTGGCTGCACGTCGTCGGGATGACCGGTCTCACGGCCTACTTCGGGCTCTTCGACGTCTGTCGGCCCAAGCCGGGCGACACGGTCGTCGTCTCGGCGGCGGCCGGCGCGGTCGGTCAGGTCGTCGGCCAGCTCGCGAAGGCCGCCGGCTGCCGTACGGTCGGGCTCGCGGGCGGGCCGGAGAAGGTGGCCGACCTGACCGGGCCCTACGGCTACGACGTCGGGATCGACTACAAGGCCGACGACGTCAACGCCGCGCTGAAGGAGGCCTGCCCGGCCGGGATCGACATCTACTTCGACAACGTCGGCGGCGCGCTCTCCGAGACGATCTTCCGACGGCTCGCAATCGGGGCACGCGTGGCGATCTGCGGCCAGATCTCGCAGTACAACCTCGCCGAGCCCGAGCTCGCCCCGCGCAACCTCGGCTTCCTGATCGTCTTCCGCGCCCGCCTCGAGGGCTTCCTCGTCACCGACTACTCCCACAGGTTCGAGGAGGGGCTGACGCGACTCGCCGGGCTGCTGCGCGACGGCCGGCTGCAGTATCGCGAGGACGTCACCGATGGGCTCGACCACGCTCCACGCGCCTTCATCGGCCTGCTCAACGGCGAGAACCGCGGCAAAGCGCTCGTGAGGCTCTAGGCCACCGCGACACCCGCGTCGGCCAGAGCCTGGCGCAGCATCATCGCGTTCGCCGGTGCCTGTGCGACGAGTCCCTTCTGCGGATCGCCGGCGACCTCGTGAGGATCGAGCCCCGCGAGCCCGCCGAAGGACGGCATCGCCGAACGGCCGTTGTTGTTGAACATCGCGTAGACGTCGTCGGCGTCCGTGGCCAGCTCACGCAACGGTTCGACCCACTCGGCGAGCTCCTCCGCGGAATAGAGGTAGTCGAAGCGCTCGGCCGCGCTGCCCGAGCGCTTGTTCCACGTCGCCGCGTTCCGGCCGTGGAAGCGGATGTATGCCGTCCCGCTCGTGCGGGCGACGACGGTCTGGACGAGGTTCTTCGCCTCCGTCTTGGGCGCGTCGACGATCACATAGCTGAGACCGCGGCTGTCGAGAAAGCCGAGTGTCTCGGCCCGGTGCGCCTCGTCGAGCCAGCTCCGGTGGCGGAACTCGAGCAGAAGCTCGTCACCGGGAAGCTGCGCTTGTGCCCACTCGATGTACTCGAGCGAGGCCGCCTTGTGAACGATGTACGACGGGAACTGGAGCAGGATCCCGCCGAGCTTGCCGGTCATCCGCAACGGCTCGAGCGCGGCCGCGAAGCGGCGGAAGACCTCGGCGCGGAGCTCGCGTGAGGGCCGGTCGACGCGGCCACGCTCGTCGACGGGCATCGCATCCCGCAGATCCTCGGGCAGCGCCTCGAGCTTCACCGGATGGCGCGTCATCAGCCCGAAGGCCTTCACGTGCATCGTAAACCCCGGCGGCGTCCGTTCCGCCCAGCTCGCAACGAGGGTCGCGTCGGGCAGCCGGTAGTAGGTCGAGTTCGCCTCGACGACGCCGAAGCGCTCGGTGTAGTGGTGAAGCCGGTCCTCGGCCGAGCGGACACCCGGCGGGTACCAGATCTTCGTCAGCGTCTCGTCCGCCCAGGAGCACACCCCGACACGGACGGTGGCGCCCACCAACCGATCGTACGCAGATGCCGGCCGGGCGCGCCGCCAGCTCTCGCGTGACGGCAGCGCCCAAGAAGTCGGCTCTCTAGACCCCGACGACGGTGAGGTTCCGCCTCAGCACGACGCCGCCGCCGCTGAAGATGTTCGCGTCGACCCGGACGGTGTACGTCCGCCCCTTGACCGGCCGGAACCCGAGCAGCCGCACCTTGGCGGTGGCGTCGCGGCCGAGGGGGGAGGACGGCTGCGCATCGGCGATCAGCTTGCCCTTCTCGTAGACCTTGACGTTGAAGCCCACGCGCTCGCCGGGCTTCGAGCCGGCCAGGTATTGGCGCAGGGCAACCGTCACCGTCGGGTTGGCGACGCCGCCCCGGAGGTTGAAGATCGCGTTACGGGCGTCGACCGTCCGCGCGAAGGTCGTGAACCGCGCGAGCGAGGGCTTCGGAGCGCCCGAGCGGGTGCGCAGACCGCTCTGCCATTCGCTCGTCGCGTGGTCGCGGAAGACGAACCAGATGAACATGTCGGTCCGCGGATCCTGACGGGCGAGCGCGAGCGCCTGCGCCGCGTAGGCCGCCTGCGTGGCGCGCGAGACACCCTGCGGCTCGCCGTCCTCGCGAACCTGATGGCCGTACTCGGTGATCCAGATCCGCACGTTCTTGCGCTTGAACCACTTGTCGAGATCCCGCTCGAAGCGCGGGAACGACTTCAGGGTCACGTTCGGGTAGCGCACGAGCTGAGTCGGCTTCTGGTTGACCGGCACCGGATAGGGATGCTGCGCCCAGGCGTCGAACTTGAGGCGCGGGTTGGCCGCAGCGACGAGCTGCGCGAAGCGGCCCGGCGAGTGCGTCGCCGACTTCCCCGCCAAGACCTTGTCGCGACCCGCCGACGACGTGCTTCCGACCGCGACCTTGGCCAGCGGGTTCCCGGCCTTGATCCCCGAATACGCCGCGGCGGCGAGCCTCGCGTAGTTACGCGGGCCGACAGACTTCCCGTTTGCGTCGAACTGCGGCGCCAGGAAGAGCTGGAGGTTCGACTCGTTCCAGACCGAGTAGAAGCGCACGAACGGGAAGCCGGCGAAGCGGCCGGAGTAGCGGGAGGCGACGGCGCGCGAGAAGGCCGTCAGGTCGGTCATCCGCGTCGGCAGGAAGTTCGGCGTCCTGTTGCCGTTCGCCCACTTCGGCGTTCCCCAGATCGTGATCAGAACCTCGATGTCCCGTGCCTGCGCGTTGCGGACGAGCTCGTCGAGGTCGTTGAAGCGGTAGGCGCGATCGAAGGGGTTCGACGCGTTCGCCGGGCGCGTCGGCGCGACGTTCGCCCAGGTCACGAGCGTCCGGACGATCGTCGTGTTCGCGGCGCGCGCCTGATCGAGCATCAGGGCGCGGCGTTCCTCGTAGCGGAAATTCGGATCGTCGTGGAAGCCGACGTACATGCGCGGCGCGGCGGCGGCGACGGCCGGTACGAGCAGCATTGCCGCGCACGCGGCGAGCAGAAACCGGATCGATCGTTTCACTGGGCAGACTCCTTTAGCGGGAACAGATGGACCGTGTCCTGAACCGCGGGCCACGGTAGCGACCGCGTATGTGGAGGGTGTTAGGGTCGGCGGAGTGCGAAGCCGCAAGCCGCCTCGGGCGGCGTCGCGCCATGTGGGCTCAGGCGGCGTCGCGCCATGCGCGCTCAGGCGGCGTCGCGAAGCGCCTCGATCTCGCGCGACACGGCCAGCCGCTCGAGCGCCTGGCCCTCGATCTGGCGAACCCGCTCCCGCGTCAGTCCAAGCCGCCGGCCGATCTCCTCCAGCGACTTCGGCTCCTCGCCCGCGAGCCCGTAGCGGAAACGCAGCACATCGCGCTGACGCTCGGGGAGCTCGTCGAGAGCGCGGTGGAGCGTGCTCTCGGTGAGGCTGATCTCGACCTCGGCTTCGACGCCGTTCTCGGCGCCTCCGACGAGGTCGCCGATCGACGCATCGTTGTCGTCGCCCAGGGGCTTGTCGAGGCTCGTCACCGCGCGCGCGGCCTCGCGCACCTCCTTGAGATGCTTGAGCGAGATCTTCGCGGCGACCGAGATCTCCTCGTCGGTCGGCGGACGGCCGAGCTTCGCGCTCAGCTCGCGCTCGGCACGGCCGATGCGCGTCTCCCGCTCGGCGATGTGCACCGGGATCCGGATCGTGCGCGACTTGTTCGCCACGCCGCGCTGCACCGCCTGCCGGATCCACCAGGTCGCATATGTGGAGAACTTGAAGCCGCGGCGCCAGTCGAACTTCTCGACGGCGCGGATCAGGCCGATCACGCCCTCCTGGATCAGGTCGAGCAGCGAAAGGCCATGCCCCTGGTAGCGCTTCGCGATCGAGACCACGAGGCGCAGGTTCGAGTTGATCATCCGATCCTTCGCCTGCTGGTCGCCTCGCTCGACGCCCTTGGCTAGCTCGACCTCCTCCGCCGCGGTCAGCAGCGGGTAGCGGCCCGCCTCGTTCAGGAAGAGCTGCAGCGAATCCGTCGTCGCCATCGCGAGATCGCCGTTGACGTAGGTGGCATCCTGCTTGCGAGCTCGCCCACAGTCGTCGGAGAGAGCGATCTGCCGCTCCTCGAGCTCGACGTAGAGCGCCTCGATCTCGTCCTCGTCCAGCTCGAGCTCCTGGAGCGCCGTGCTGAACTCGGAGAGGTTCAGACAGCCGGCTTCCTCCCCGGCGTCGAGCAGGGGCGCAAGTGTCTCTCGACTCATGCAGGGTTACTGCCCCGGATCGCGGCGAGCCTAACCAACGACAGGAGAGGGCGCCCTTAAGGATCGATTACACTCAGCCCGTGCTGTGGGAGCTCGTTTTCATGCTCGTGATCCTGAAGATCCCCGTCGTCTATCTCTGCGCCGTCGTCTGGTGGGCGATCAGAGCGGAGCCGCGTCCACTCGAGGGGTCGGCACGGCTCGCGGTGCTCGACCCGAATCCGGGCTGCGACTGGCACCGCCGTCGCGGCCCGCACAGGCCCCTTCCGCGTGGCGGCCGGCGCGTTGCCTCGCGGCGCCTGGCCCGGGCGGTCCGGTGAGCGCGATTCCGGAGCACCGCGGAGGCCGTCGCGAGGACGCGCGCGAGGCCGTGGCCGGGCTGATGGCGAGCGCGGCGATCTTCACGAGCCTGCTCGGGGTCGCCTATCGACCTGTCCGGCTGATCCCGGTCGCGGTCGTGCTCGCGCTCGTCGCGGCGCGGATGACGACCCGATACTCGCGTCTCGCCGGCTTCGCGATCGCGGCCGTCGTCGTCTGCTGGATCCTCGGAATGGCGATCGCGGTGCTCACCGAGAATTCGCTCTATTTCGTTGGCGCGCGAAGACCCTAGCGGGTCGCTTCGCTCCCGGCTCGTCCCTTGGAGAGCGAGCACGACAATGCGAAAGCGGCGGCTCGCGCGCTGCCTGCTGGTACAACCTCTAGTGTGAGCGAGCGCGACGTCGATGGGCCGAACAGCGGGTACGCGAGTCTGCTGCTCGAGGACTATCTCGAGGACCCGGACTCGGTTCCGGCCGAATGGCGTACGCTCTTCGAGAGCGGCGAGAGCAGCTTTGTTGCCTCGCTGCCCGGGCTCCAACGATTGCTGGAAGCGGCCGCGAACGGCAACGGGCACGCTGAACCGGTCGCTCCAGCAGCCGTCGCAGCGGAAGCGCCGGCGGCCACGGTCGACGAGACCTTGCTCGGCGGCGTCGCGGCGGCGATGGCGCTCGTCAAGGCCCACCGAATGCACGGCCATCTCGCCGCGAGGCTCGACCCGCTCGGCTCCGAGCCGATGGGGGACCCTGCACTCGACGAGGCGAGGCTGATCCCGTCGCTCACCCCCGAGTTGCAGGCCCGGATTCCCAGCTCGCTCCTGCGCGTCCACGTCCCGGGACCGACGCTACTGGAGGCCTTGCCGGCGTTGAAGGACGTCTACTGCGGCACGATCGCCTACGAGATCGAGCATCTCTCCGACCACGCCGAGCGGGTTTGGTTGCGCCAGGCGATCGAGTCGGGGCGCTACCGCGAGACGCTGGAAGTGGAGGAGCGCAAGCGGCTGCTCGCCAATCTCACCCGCGCCGAGGGCTTCGAGCAGTACCTGCGCAAGAGCTTCCTCGGCCAGAAGCAGTTCTCGCTCGAAGGACTCGACTCGATGATGCCGATGCTCGACGAGGCGATCGAGCTGGCGGCGTCGACGGGCGCGTACGAGGTCGTGATCGGGATGGCCCATCGTGGCCGCCTCAACGTCCTCGCCCACACCACGGGGCACCCCTACGGGTCGATCCTGCGCGAGTTCGAGGGCGAGCGGACGATCGACGCGGTCGTGGTAGACGAAGAGGGCGGTACCGGCGACGTCAAGTACCACCTCCCGGCCACCGGCACGCGAGCGACCGCGACCGGCGAGGTAACGATCACTCTCGCTCCGAACCCGAGTCACCTCGAGGCCGTCGACCCCGTGATCGAAGGATGGGCGCGCGCCGAGCAGACCGACCGCTCCGGCGGCGCCGGGATCCACGATCCGTCCGTGGCGCTCCCGATCCTGATCCACGGAGACGCCTCCTTCGCCGGCCAGGGAGTCGTGGCGGAGACGCTCAATCTCTCGAATCTCGACGGCTACACGACAGGCGGAACGCTTCACATCATCTCGAACAACCAGGTCGGCTTCACCACCGACCCCCAGGAGGGCCGCTCGACCCGCTATTCCAGCGACCTCGCCAAGGGCTTCGACATCCCGATCGTTCACGTCAACGCCGACGATCCCGAGGCCGCGGTCTCGGCCGTGCGGCTGGCGCTCGCCTACCGGCAGGAGTTCGGCCACGATTTCGTCGTCGACCTCGTCGGCTACCGACGCTTCGGCCACCAGGAACAGGACGAGGCGGCCTACACCCAGCCGCTGATGGTTGCGCAGATCGCAGATCATCCGACCGCGCGGGAGCAGTACGCCGAGCGACTCGTCGGCGACGGCGTTCTCACTCAGGAAGACGCGGATGCAGTCTTCGAGCAGACGCAGGCAGAGTTGCGCACCGCGCACGAGGAGCTGCAGGCGACGATCGCCCAGCCGCCGGCGGCGAAGGACGGCACGATTCCGGCCGATACGGGCGAGGTCGTCGTCACCGCCGTCCCCGGCGAGCGCCTCGAGACGCTGAACGAGCAACTGCTCGAGGTTCCGCACGACTTCGAGGTGCACCCGAAGCTCCTGAGGCAGCTCGAGCGCAGGCGCCCTGCACTCACCGACGGCGGAATCGACTGGGGGCACGCCGAGACGCTCGCGTTCGCGAGCCTGCTCCTGGACGGGATCCCGATCCGCCTCTCGGGCCAGGACACCGAGCGCGGCACTTTCGCGCACCGGCACGCGGTTCTCCACGACCCGCGCAGCGGCGAGCTCCACGTACCGTTGCAGACCCTGCCCGACGCGACGGCATCGTTCGAGCTCTACAACTCGCCGCTCTCCGAGTACGCCTGCCTCGGCTTCGAGTACGGCTACTCGGTCGCCGCGCCCGACTCGCTCGTCCTCTGGGAGGCGCAGTTCGGCGACTTCGTCAACGGCGCCCAGATCGTGATCGACCAGTTCCTCGTCGCGGGGCTCTCGAAATGGCAGCAGAGCTCACGGCTGACGCTGCTCCTCCCGCACGGCTACGAGGGAAACGGGCCCGAGCACTCCTCCGCCAAGCTCGAGCGCTTCCTCCAGCTCGCTGCGCAGGAGAACATCCGCGTCGCCAACTGCACGACTGCGGCCCAGTACTTCCACCTCCTCCGGCGGCAGGCGCTCGACGCAACGCCTCGCCCGCTCGTCGTGATGACTCCGAAGGGCCTGCTGCGGCTGAAGCAGGCCGGCTCGACGCTCTCCGAGCTCGCCGACGGGGGCTTCAGGCCGGTGCTCGACGATCCTTCGGTCGCGGATCGCGCCGAGGTTCGGCGGCTCGTCCTCTGCTCCGGCAAGCTCTACTACGACCTCGTCGGCCATGAGCAGCACGAGGGCGCCGCAGCGGTCGCGGTCGCTCGAATCGAGCAGCTCTATCCCTTCCCAGTCGACGCGGCCACGGCGCTGACGGCCTCGTATCCGAGCTTGGAGGAGCTCGTCTGGGCTCAGGAGGAGCCGCAAAATATGGGCGCCTGGCGCTCGATCCGCCACCGGCTCGAGGCCGCCGCGCCGGCGGGCGTGCCGTTGCGCTTCGTCGGGCGGCCCTGGCGCGCGAGTCCGAGCGAGGGCTATCCGACCGCCCATCTGCTCGAGCAGGATCGGATCGCAAGGCAAGTATTTAGCGCAAACGACCCTCTTCCTTAGCCTGGATCCACCGAAATGCGTGACGCGGGGCGTTCGGCCGGGCCGTCAGGACGCGGCGCAGTGGCGACGGGCGGGCTGGTGGCCCGACCGTCGCCACTGTGACGCGGAGCGCACCGGCCGGGTGCAGGCCCCTTTGGGGCCGGAGCCCGGA